>NZ_CP075187.1:1902500-2265000 GCF_020510665.1 Dechloromonas denitrificans | reverse complement strand
GACCCCGTTGCGCCAACGTTGAAGAAAGCCGCCTGATCTTGTCAGGCGGCTTTTTTTCGATGCACGGCGCGTCATTTTCCGGCCTTACAAAACCTTACTTCGCTCCATGCTATATTGGCCCGCATGAATGGAAAACCAGTACATGAGCATCGTTTGACGCTCCCGGAAGTGCTTGAAATGCTGCTGGCAGACGGCATGATCGATCATGCGATGGCTGAAGCATTGAAGG
This sequence comes from Dechloromonas denitrificans, assembly GCF_020510665.1. Classification (NCBI taxonomy): domain Bacteria; kingdom Pseudomonadati; phylum Pseudomonadota; class Betaproteobacteria; order Rhodocyclales; family Azonexaceae; genus Dechloromonas; species Dechloromonas denitrificans. Next base: position 2,264,771 of record NZ_CP075187.1, on the reverse strand, counting down.
TTGAGCAGCGTTTGCAGGGGCACAAGGCGCATCCCCTGGTTCTTGTTGATCAGCAAAAATGGCGCTCGCTCAAACCGCCCGGACGCTTGCTGAATCTCGATGGCTTGAGCGAATGGCTGGCCGGAAAATGTGGCCTTGAATATCTGCACATTGATCCGTTGAAAATTGATTTCACCGGGGTGACGGATGTCATGTCCAGTGCCTATGCCGCCCGCTTCGGCATCCTCCCGGTTCAGGTCAGCACGCGCGAAGTCGTGATCGCGACGGCAGAACCCTTCGTCAGGGAGTGGGAAAGCGAACTCAAGCCCATTCTGCGCAAGGAGATTCGCCGTGTCATGGCGAATCCTGACGATATTTCACGCTACCTTGTCGAATTCTTCAATCTGGCCCGCTCGGTCAAGAAAGCGGCTTCCAAGGGAGAAAATACCCAGGCACTTTCGAATTTCGAACAACTGGTTGAACTGGGCAAGAGCAACCGCCAGTTCGATGCCAATGACCAGCATATTGTTCATATCGTCGACTGGTTGTGGCAGTACGCTTTCGACCAGCGTGCCTCGGATATCCACATCGAGCCCCGCCGCGATCTGGGGATTGTCCGTTTTCGTATCGATGGTCTGCTGCATCAGGTTTACCAGATTCCGATGACGGTAATGAATGCCATGACCAGCCGGATCAAGCTTCTGGGGCGCATGGACGTGATTGAAAAGCGGCGGCCGCAAGATGGTCGGGTCAAGACCCGAACTCCGACCGGGCAAGAGGTTGAACTTCGCTTATCGACATTGCCGACGGCATTTGGTGAAAAGCTGGTGATGCGGATTTTTGATCCCGAGGTGCTGGTCCGCGATTTCCGCTCGCTTGGTTTTTCGGAGGAGGATCAGGCGCGCTGGCAGCAAATGACCAGTTCCCCGAATGGCATCGTTCTGGTGACCGGGCCGACCGGTTCGGGCAAGACGACAACGCTGTATACCACGCTCAAGCAGCTGGCTACGCCGGAGGTCAATGTCTGCACGATTGAAGATCCGATTGAAATGGTTGAGGCATCGTTTAACCAGATGCAGGTCAATCGCGGTATTGAGCTGGGCTTTGCCGATGGGGTTCGTGCCTTGATGCGCCAGGATCCGGACATTGTGATGATCGGTGAAATCCGTGATCTGGAAACTGCCGAAATGGCCATCCAGGCAGCGTTGACCGGGCACCTCGTGTTATCTACCCTGCACACCAACGATGCACCATCGGCGATTACCCGGCTGCTCGATCTCGGTGTTCCGGCCTACCTGATCAACTCAACCGTTCTCGGGGTGATGGCGCAGCGGCTGGTTCGCACGCTATGCCCGCATTGCAAGAAATCGAGCCCGATCACCGAGGAACAGCGACTGACCTGGCGCGCCCTGGTGTCTCCATGGAAATCCGGTGAGCCAACGCATTTGCACCACGCAGTCGGCTGCCTGGAGTGCCGCATGACCGGCTATATGGGCCGGGTCGGTATCTATGAAATCCTGATCAATTCACCGGAGATTCGCAAGCAGATCAAACCGCTGACCGAGATCGCCCGTGTCCGTGATCTGGCTTATCGTGAGGGCATGCGCCCACTGCGCATTTCCGGGGCGCTCAAAGTGGCGCAGGGCCTCACGACGCTTGAAGAAGTCGTCAAGGTGGCTCCCCCGGTCGACGAGCTATAAAGAGCCAAAACCGTGCCTCAATAGGCGCCGGTCTTGCCGTAGAACGGTGGCGTACGGCCGACCAGGCTTTCAAGGAGCGTCAGCTCGCTGTCCGTGTGATTGATGACGGTGGCGGGCACCATCATTTGGCTGCCATCGGCATGCAAGTAGACCGGTTTATCGTGGTAGCTGGTTTCCAGTTGCTCGTGGATGTCGGGCATCTGTGCTGAGGCAATTTCGGCTTTGCCGTAGCACAGGCAGAAATAGACCTTTTTGGTTTCAGCTTCGATGTAGCAGCCGGTACCGCGGATGCCGATCGTTGCGGTCGGTGTTTCGATCTGCTTGTTTCCCTTGCCGAACACGGCCAGCAACTTGCCGGTCAGCACGCGCAGTCCGGCGCGCGCTGCCTGACCCGCCAGGCTGACCGTTGTCCGGTCTCGTTGCAGGTAGGCATCATTACCGATGATGTAGATGGCCTGGCTGTTCGGGCCCGTGGTGACGGTGTCGCCCGGCTTGATCGGTGTGCCGGGACTGGCCGGCTGGCCATTGATGCGCACATCGCCGGTCATCTGGTGCATGCCGGGTGGTGGTAGTTTGCCGCCGGCAGCCCAGGCGGCCTGCAGGGCACCCAAACGCTCGGCCAAGGCCAGCGCGGCGATTCCTTTGAGTAATTGGCGACGTTGCATGGTTCTTTCCTTAACGTGAGAGCGTCCGCATGGCGCGTTCCAGTCCATCGAGCGTCAGCGGATACATCCGGTTGCCGAGCAGTTGCTGAATCATGTGGATTGATTGCGTGTACGTCCAGTGAGTTTCAGCCAGTGGATTGAGCCAGACTGCACGCGACCAGGTAGCCAGCATGCGTTCGAGCCAGACGGCCCCGGCCTCTTCGTTCCAGTGCTCGACACTGCCACCGGGCCGGGCGATTTCGTAGGGGCTCATCGTTGCATCGCCAACAAAGACCAGCTTGTAGTCCGGGCCGTAGGTGTGGATGACATCCCAGGTCGATAGCCGTTCCTGATGGCGCCGCCGGTTGTCCTTCCAGATGCCTTCATAGACGCAGTTGTGAAAGTAGAAATGTTCGAGATGCTTGAACTCGCTGCGTGCCGCCGAGAATAGCTCCTCGCAGGCCTCGATGTGGTCGTCCATCGAACCGCCAATATCGAGGAACAGCAGCACCTTGATCGTGTTGTGGCGTTCGGGGCGCAGATGCAGGTCGAGCCATCCGCCATTGCGCGCAGTTCCGGCAATCGTGCCATCAAGATCGAGTTCGGTTGCTGCCCCTTGGCGGGCAAAGCGGCGCAGGCGGCGTAGCGCGACCTTGATGTTGCGCACACCGAGTTCCAGATTGTCGTCCAGGTTGCGAAACTCACGCTGCTCCCAGACCTTGATCGCCGTCCGGTTGCCGACCGAGTCGCCGCCCAGCCGGATGCCTTCCGGGTGGTAGCCGCCATGGCCGTAAGGCGAGGTGCCCGCCGTGCCGATCCACTTGCTGCCGCCGGCATGGCGTTCCTTTTGCTCGTTGAGCCGTTGCTTGAACTGTTCGAACAGCTTTTCGTAACCGAGTTTCTGCAGCTTGAGCCGGTCTTCTTCGGAAAGGTGGCGTTTGGCTGCCAGTTCCAGCCATTCTTCGGGAATCATCGCCTCGAAGCCGGGCAGGGCTTCGATACCCTTGAAGTACTCGCCAAAAGCACGGTCGAAGCGGTCGTAGAGGGCTTCGTCCTTGATCAGGATGGCGCGCGAGAGGAGATAAAAATCATCAAGACTGCCGCTTACCAGCCGGGCCTGCAGTGCTTCAAGCAGCGCCAGCAGTTCCTTGGTCGACACCGGAATCTGCCGTGATTTCAGATGCAGGAAGTAGTCGACCAGCATTTATGGCTGTTTGCGGCGTGCCATGAAAGCCAGACGTTCAAACAGATGAACATCCTGTTCGTTCTTGAGCAGTGCGCCGTGCAGCGGGGGAATGGCATCCTTGGCTTCCCTGGCGCGCAGGGCTTCGGGGGGAATGTCCTCGGCCAGCAGCAGCTTCAGCCAGTCGATCAGTTCGCTGGTCGAGGGCTTCTTCTTCAGTCCGGGTACGTCACGCAGTTCGAAGAAAACCTCAAGCGCCTCACGCAGCAGTTCGCGCTTCAACATCGGGAAATGGACATCGACGATGCGGGTCATCGTCTCCTTGTCCGGGAACTTGATGTAGTGGAAGAAACAGCGGCGCAGGAAGGCGTCCGGCAGTTCCTTCTCATTGTTCGAAGTGATGATGATCAACGGGCGGTGCTTGGCCTTGATCGTTCGGTGCAGCTCGTAGCAATGGAATTCCATGCGGTCGAGTTCGCGCAGCAGATCGTTGGGAAACTCGATGTCGGCCTTGTCGATTTCATCGATCAGCACGACGCAAGGTTCATCGCATTCGAAGGCCTGCCAGAGCACGCCGTGCACGATGTAATGGCCGATGTCCTCGACACGCGGGTCGCCGAGCTGCGAGTCGCGCAGGCGCGAAACGGCATCGTATTCGTAGAGGCCTTGCTGGGCCTTGGTGGTGGATTTGATGTGCCACTGGAAGAGTGGCCTGTTCAGCGCCCGGGCAACCTCTTCGGCGAGCAGGGTCTTGCCGGTGCCGGGTTCGCCTTTGATCAGCAGGGGGCGTTCGAGCACATTGGCGGCGTTGACCGCGAGTGTCAGGTCGCGGGTTGCGACGTAGGCATCGGTACCTTCGAATTTCATCGGCTGGCCTTTCAGATCAGGCTGGATTTGCGTTTGACGGCATCGACATAAGCCATGGCATCCATCTGGACACCGTTGCGCTGCGCCGCCCAGATGGTTTCACCCAGGCATTCGACCAGTACATGCTCCGCATCGTGCGGGTCCATGCGCCGGCGCAGATTTTCAAATGCGGCACGGATGCCCGGCGGCTGGTCGATGCTGAGCTGTTCGTGGATGGCGAGATGCAGCGACAGGTGCAGGAATGGACTCATCGCCCCACCTTCCGGCATCCATTCCTGAGTCAGTGCACCGGCTGTGTCGGCCAGCAGCGCGTGATATTCCGGATGACGGGCAGCAATGTCGGCGGCGGTGACTTCGGCGCCGACCAGCGGCAGACGTTCGACGTGCTTGCGCCAGGCGTCGCAAAAAAACTGGCGGACTTGATCACGAGTGGGGTTAAACATGCAGACTTTCGAAAAGTAGGGTGACGGCTGAATTGTGGAACAGGCGGTTGCGCTGGCTGGCCGGTGCGATCTGCCCACTGGCGTAGGCACCGAGCAACGGTGTTTGCGGACAGGCTTGGCGAAAAGCTTGCAAGTCCCGGTCATCATCGCCGTAGAACAGCGGGCCGCGGCCGATGCAGGAAAACATCAGGGCGAAATCGGGCTTTGCCGGCGGGTTGGCCGCAGTATCGAGCAATTGCTGCATTTCCTGCGCACTGTGATCCGGATGACGCAGCGCCCAGCAGAAGGTTTCTCCTTCGGCCAGTGCTTCGCCAATCGTCAAGGAGCCGTCGGCATTGAATGAAAGAACGGGAATGGCCGACTCGCTCGCGTGGCGCAAGACGACCAGGCGGTGGACTGGCGGATGTTCGCGGAGTTCCGCTGGCAGGTGCTGGCGCAGGCTGTCGGCGGCCCCCATGCCGTCAATCCGGCGCAAATCGTAGCCTTGTGCGAAATCGAGCGATAGATCTCGACTCAAGCTCAACAAGCCAGCTGAGCGCAGCAGGGTTGCCTTCATGCCCGGCAGGCGGGTTTCAGCGCAGGCATTCGGACTGATTCGCCCGTGCGACCAGGTGGCGGCATTGGCTTCAAGCAGGCCAGCTCGCTCCGGCAATGCTTGCCATTCAAAAGGTAGCGTACCGTGGCCAGTAAACGACAGCGTCGGGCTGCTATCGTGCGGAGTGGCTGGCGCTGCCTCGAAAACCAGCGCCGCAGCGCCTGACTGCTCAAGCAGCCAGCCATCTTCAGTGAATAGTCCGCTGGTCGTGGTGCCGCAAACCTGCAGGCAACCCGCTGCGCGTGCTGCGGCCAGAACGGCAGGCTGTGCGTGGCGGACGAAGTCCCGAGTGAGAAACAGGATGACGTTGTTGGCTCGCTCAAGACCGGCCTTCTCCAGCGCGCAGCGAACGGCCTTTTCGGCCAGTGCGGCATCCGGGTGCAGGCCAGAAACCAGTGCGCTGGCAACTTTCACAGCGTTTTTCCCTTGAAGCGGCAGAGATCCGCCACGATACAGCGTTCGCATTCCGGTTTACGTGCCTTGCACACATAGCGACCGTGGAGAATGAGCCAGTGATGGGCATCCTTCATGTATTCATCCGGGGTGGCGCGGAGCAGCTTTTGCTCGACTTCGACGACGGTTTTTCCCGGAGCGATGCCGGTCCGGTTGCCAAGCCGGAAGATATGCGTGTCGACGGCGATCGTCGGCTGGCCAAAGGCTGTGTTCAGTACGACATTGGCCGTCTTTCGGCCGACCCCTGGCAGTGCTTCGAGTGCGCTGCGTTCATCGGGCACCTGACCGTCATGCAGGTCAAGCAGCATCCGGCAGGTGGCGATGACGTTTTTTGCCTTGGTCCGATACAGCCCGATGGTCTTGATGTATTCGCTCAGACCTTCGACGCCCAGCGCATACATCTTGTCGGGCGTCGGGGCGACCGGGAAAAGCCGGTCGGTTGCCTTGTTGACGCCCACATCCGTTGCCTGAGCCGAGAGAATGACGGCAATCAGCAATTGAAATGGTGTTGTGTAGTTCAGTTCGGTGGTCGGCGCGGGGTTGGCCGCACGCAAACGGGCATAGAACTGCTCAATATCGGCTTTTTTCACGATTTGGGTGGGCTGGATGGATTGTCAATCGTTGCAGAATACGACATATTGGTTCAAGGCAAATTTTACCTGATGGAAAGGGGCGAAGCATTGATGCAGTTTGCATCCGACGAGGAGGGGATTGATCTTGCCCAGGTTCTAGAAGGCAATCCGGTGGCGACCATCGTGATCGATGCTCAGCATCGGGTGACGCACTGGAATCGTGCCTGTGCAGTTTTGACCGGTGTTCCGGCGGATGAAATGATAGGTACCTCCGACCAGTGGCGTGCCTTCTACCCCGATGCCCGTTCGATCATGGCCGACCTGATTGTCAGCGGTGCGCTGGAAACTGCGGTCGACGCCCTGTATCACGGCAAATTCCGTCGTTCAGTCTTGATTGAAGGTGCTTTTGAAGCCGAGGATTTCTTCCCGTCCTTTGGCGTGGGCGGTCGCTGGCTCTATTTCACCGCGGCGCCTTTGCGCAATGCCGTCGGAGAGGTCATCGGGGCGATCGAAACCTTGCAGGATGTGACGGAAAGACGCAGGGCTGAAGAGGCTTTGCGGCAAAGTGAAGAGCGTTATCGTAATTTGAGCCTGGTCGATTCCTTGACCGGCTTGTTCAATTCACGTTCCTTGCATGAGCGCCTGCAGGCTGAAGTCGAGCGCGCAACCCGCTATTCCCGGCCACTTTCCTTGCTGGTGCTGGATTGCGACAATTTCAAGCGAATCAACGACAACTTTGGGCATCTTGAGGGCGATCGCGTTCTCCAGGCGTTGGCCAGGGTGATCGGCGAGGGGCTACGGGCATCGGACTCGGCTTACCGCTACGGTGGCGAGGAATTTGTCGTCTTGCTGCCTGAAACTGAAGCCGATGCCGGCAAGCGGCTGGCCGAGCGTCTTTGCCGCTCATTCGCCGCCGAGGTAATTCCTACCTCGGCAGGTGAGTCGATTCGCTGTACGGTCAGTATCGGTGTCGCCAGTTATGTACCCGGTGAAACGCGTGATTCGCTGATTCGACGGGCGGACGATGCCGGTTATGAAGCCAAGCGGCAGGGCAAGAATTGCGTCGTGCTGGCCGGTTGACCGGGAAAACCTGATTCGTTTCGCCGCGCTCAGTGGCAACCGGCGGTGCTGACCGGTGCCGGCTGCGTCAGTGCAGCCCGGGCGGCGGCACGGGCATCCATCCAGTTCTTCCAGGCAATCATGCAGCCGAGCAGGATGAAGGCGCCCGGCGGGAGCAGAGCGAGCAAAAAGCCGGGGTAGCTTTCCGGCAAGACCTGGATCGGATGCAGGCTGGGGAAAACCATGTCGATGCCGCCGAGTATCGTGCCATTTCCCAGGAATTCGCGGATGGCGCCGAGCAAACCCAGCGTCCACAGCATGCCGACTCCCATGAAAACACCGTCGAAAGTGGATTGCAGCGGCGGGTTCTTGGCGGCGAAGGCTTCGACGCGGGCCAGAACGATGCAGTTGGTGACGATAAGCGGAATGAAAATGCCGAGCACCAGGTAAAGCTCGTGCAAATTGGCATTGAATAGCAGGTCGACCACGGTAACTAGCGCAGCCACGATCAGGATGAAGACCGGAATGCGGATTTCGTGGGGAATCAGGTTGCGCAGGCTGGCGATGGCGAAGCCGGAGAGGGCCATGACCAGAATGGTGGCGAGCGACAGCATGATGCCATTTACGGCATTCGTGGTCGTGGCCAGCAAGGGGCAAAGCCCCAGAATCTGGGCAATCGAAGTGTTCTGCTTCCAGATGCCGTTACCGGCAATTGTCTTGAATTCGTCGCGGGTGATCATTTGGCAGCTCCGGTATTGCTGGCCGAATCGGCAAACAGTCGGTCACGATGGGCATCGACCCACTGGACGGCTTTCAGTACGGCTTTGGTCACGGCACGCGGTGTCACCGTGGCACCTGCGTAATAATCGATCCGGCCGCCGTCTTTTTTGACTTTCCATTCCTTGTCGCTGACATCGGCCAGCGACATGCCGAGGAATTGGGTAATCCACGGGCGGCTCTTGTTCTTGTCTTTCTTGACCTCGACGTAATCGCCTAGCCCCGGCGTTTCCTTGTGTTGCGTGACGCGTACGCCTGCCACTTTGCCATCGGCTCGAACGGCCATGATCAAGCGGACCTTGCCGGCATAACCGTCCGGTGCCACGGCTTCGAAAACCAGCGCGACCGGTTGGCCGGCACGGCGGGCGCGATAGAGCGTTGTCATTTCGCTCAGCCCCAGTTCGCTGGTTGCGGGCAGGGCAAGTGTGTCGTCGAGCAGGGCGTTGTCGTATTCAGTGCGCGGCAGCACTTCGTCCACCAGGCGCATCTTTTCTTCGGCGGCTGAGGCTTCGATTGCCGGCTTGGTCCACAGGTAGGCTCCGGAGAGCAGGCCGGTAAAAATGATGACGAAAATAAACAGGATACCGGCCGTGCGAAGTGCCATGCCGGTGGCGCTGAATTCCTTGGCGGCGCTCATGACTTGTCCTTCATGCCGAAAATCGCAGGCTGGGTCAGCAGGTCGATAACCGGCGCACAAAGATTGAGCAGCAGTACGGCAAAGGCCACGCCATCCGGATAGCCGCCAAAGACGCGGATGATGTAGGCCAGCAGACCGGCACCGGCAGCAAAAATCAGCTTGCCGCGAGGTGTCGTGCAGCCGGAAACCGGATCGGTGGCGATGAAAAAGGCACCCAGCATGCTGCCGCCTGACAGCAGATGGAAGATCGGGCTGGCGAACTGGCTCGGATCGTAGACCCAGAGCGCGCCGGAGATGGCCAGAATGGCGCCGATGAAAGCCGTCGGTACATGCCAGCTAATCAGCTTGCGATGCCACATCCAGAGACCGCCGATCAGGTAGCCTGTCGCAACCCATTCCCAGCCGCGACCGGCCAGTTGTCCATAGATTTCGCTGTTGGCCATCAGGTGGCTGACGCTGCTTGTGCCTTCGGCCAGCTTGAGACCGGTTTTCATCGCATCAAGCGGCGTGGCTCCTGAGAGTGCATCGAGGCGTGGACTGAAACCGAAAATGACCTTGCATTGCTCGATAAATGAAGCATCGAGCCCGGCCGGGGGCCATTGCGACATCAGTGCCGGGAAGGCGACGATACACACGGCAAAGGCGATCATCGCCGGGTTGAATGGATTCTGGCCAAGGCCGCCATACAGTTGCTTGGCGACCACAATGGCGAAGGCGGTACCAGTGACGATCAGCCACCAGGGCGCCAGCGGCGGGAAAGCCAGGGCAATCAGCCAGGCGGTGACGATGGCCGAGCCGTCGGCCAGGAAAAGGCCGAGGGGTTTGCCCTGCAGGCGCAGCATCAGGCCTTCGGCAAGCAGTGCGGTGAGCGAGGCGAGCAGCAGTTGAATCAGGATGGCCGGGCCGATCAGCCAGACATAGGCGGCAATGCCCGGCAGCAGTGCGAGGCAGACCTGGGTCATGACCTTGCTGACGCTGACGTCCTTGAGCAAATAGGGAGCGGGGGCGAACATCATTCGGCTTTCTCGCTGCCCGGTGCGGCGGCATCCTGCGATTCAGGTGCGAGCACGCTACGGCGCGATTCAATATCATCAATGGCGTGTTGCTGTGCAGCAGTCAGCGCCTCGGTATTTTTGGGCTGGACCGCTTCGCGCTGCGCCTTGGCACGAGCCATGGCGGCAGCGATCGCGGCCTTTTTGGCCTCTTTTTCGGCGTCGACCGCAACGGTTTGGGTGGGAGCTTCGGTGCTCGCTACGCTTGCCGCTTGTTCCGTTCCGGCAGATTCGGCGCTGACGGCTGCCGCCGCCGCAGCTTCGGCCGCCTTCTTGGCTGCTTGGGCGGCGGCCGCCTTGGCCAGCTTTTCGGCCTTTTCCGCCTTTTCGCGCTCTTCGCGCAACTGCTTGAACTCGAAGCGCGTCTTGGCCGTGTCAGCCGCTTTCTTCTCGCGTTCGCGGGCCCAGATTTCGCTCTTGGCAAAACGGAAATATTGAACGAGCGGGATGCGTGACGGGCAGACGAAGGAGCAGCAGCCGCATTCGATGCAGTCGAAGATGTGATATTCCTGCGTCTTGCCGAAATTCTTGGCGCGCGAGAACCAGTACATCTCGAACGGCTGGAGTTCGTGCGGGCAGGCTTCGGCGCACGAGCCGCAGCGTATGCACGGCATTTCCGGCGCCTTGGGCGGGAACAGCTTTGTCGAATGGGCGATCAGGCAGTTGGTCGCCTTGACCACCGGGGCGCTGCCATTCGGCACCATGAAGCCCATCATCGGGCCGCCCATGACGATGCCGTCAGTGTCCGGCTTCGGGCCGGCCAGGGCGAGCAGTTCGTCCATCGGCGTGCCGATCAGCACTTCGTAATTGCGCGGTTCGCCGACATTGCCGGTCAGCGTGACCAGACGGGAGACAACCGGCTCGCCGTGGGCGATGGCACGCCAGGCGGTATAGGCCGTGGCGACATTGAAGCACTGTACGCCGAGATCAGTCGACCGCTTGCTGGCCGGGACTTCCTTGCCGGTCAGTACGCGGATCAGTTGTTTTGCGCCGCCGGCCGGGTAGAGCGTCGGCACGGGGACAACCAAAAACGACTCGCCGAGCGCGTCGACCGCAGCACGCATGGCGGCAGCGGCTTCTGGCTTGTTGTCCTCGATGCCGATCAACACTTTTTTCGGTTGCAGCAGGTCGCGGAAGATACCGATGCCGCGCACGACTTCCTCGGCACGTTCGCGCATCAGCAGGTCGTCGCAGGTGATGAAGGGCTCGCACTCGGCGCCGTTGATCACCATTTCTTCCATTTCAACCGTCTTTGACGCGGTCAACTTGCCGTGGGTCGGGAAAACCGCGCCACCCAGGCCGACAACGCCGGCTTGCTGCAGGCGTTCGCGGACTTCCTCGGGTTTCAGTGCCTTGTAATCAAGCGTTTCGCGGGTAATCCATTCGTCCTTACCGTCCGGTTCGATGACGACGCACATGGCATCCAGGCCCGACGGGTGTGGCTGGACATGCATGGCGACTTCGAGCACGGTCCCCGAGGTCGGGGCATGCACGGCAGAAGAAATCCAGCCATCGGCTTCACCGATCAACTGGCCCTTGAGCACCTTGTCGCCAGCCTGTACCACTGGCTGAGGCATGCCGCCAATGCTCTGGTGCAAAGGCACGATCAGCCGCGAGGGCAGCGGCGCCTGGGCGATTGGCAGTGTCAGCGACTGGGTCTTGTTGGTTGGCGGCTTGACGCCACCCTTGAATTTGAAAAGATTCATCAGCATCAGGCGGCTTCCTTGACCGGTGCTGCCTTGATTTCAACGACCGGATATTTCCACTTCCAGTTGTCGATGTTTTCGGTAATCACTTGCATATTGATGCACTCGACCGGGCAGGGCGGCAGACACAGTTCGCAGCCGGTACATTGCGCGGCAATGATGATGTGCATCTGCTTGGCGGCACCGACGATGGCATCGACCGGGCAGGCCTGGATGCACAGCGTACAGCCGATGCAGGTGTTTTCATCGATCACCGCAACGGCTTTCGGCTTCTCCTCGGCATCAAGCGGCTTGGCTTCACGACCGAGCAAATCGGCCAGGCGCTGGACGCCTTCGACGCCACCTGGCGGGCACTTGTTGATCTCGTCGCCATTGGCGATGGCTTCGGCGTAAGGCTTGCAACCCGGATAGCCGCACTGGCCGCATTGGGTTTGCGGCAAGATGGCTTCGATTTTTTCAACCAGCGGGTCGCCTTCGACCTTGAACTTGATCGAGGCAAAGCCGAGCGCCGCGCCCAGTACGACGGCCCCGAGGGCCATGATGGCAATAGCGAGGACGATATCCATTATTGGTACTTGTCCAGTCCGGCAAAACCCATGAAGGCCAGCGCCATCAGCCCGGCAGTGACCATGGCGATGGCGACGCCACGGAAATAGAGCGGGACGTCGGCCCCTTCGATCCGCTCGCGGATGCCGGCGAAGAGGATCAGGACCAGCGAGAAGCCAACGGCACTGCCGGCGCCGAACAGCAGCGAGTCGATGAAGTTGTAGCCGTTCGAGATATTGAGCAGCGGCACACCCAGCACGGCGCAGTTGGTCGTGATCAGGGGCAGATAGATGCCCAGTGTCTGCTGCAGCGCCGGCGAGGTCTTGGCGATGACCATTTCGGTCAGCTGGACGATGGCGGCGATGGTGACGATGAAGGACAGCGTGCGCAGATATTCCAGCCCGAACGGCATCAACAGGTAGTGATCGATGATGTAGCTGGCGCCGGTCGCCATGGTCAGCACGAAGGTCGTCGCGGCCCCCATGCCGTAGGCGGTTTCCAGCTTTTTGGAAACGCCCATGAAGGGGCAAAGACCGAGAATCTTCACCAGAACGACGTTGTTGACCAACACCGCCCCGACGAGGATGAATAAGTAGTGGCTCATGTTTTTCTAAGGCTCGAGGCCCGGAATTATCGGGCTTTGCTGGAATGCAAACAACCGCGACAAAGTTATGGGCTTATACGGATTTCTTCATGATATTAGCCAATGTATCCGCCACCTCGCTGACCAGATCCGGCCCGCGATAGATGAAACCACTGTAGAACTGAACCAGGCTTGCTCCGGCACGGATTTTCTCGGCCGCATCTTCGCCGCCCAGAATGCCGCCGACGCCGATGATCGGCAGTTCGCCGGCCAGCGCGGTCGACAGTTTTTTCAGCACATCGGTCGATTTGCGGAAAACCGGCGCACCGGACAGGCCACCGGCTTCATTGCCGTTCTGCATACCGTCGACGCCGTCGCGCGATAAGGTTGTATTGGTCGCAATCACGCCATCCATCCGGTGCCGGCGCAAGGCATCGGCGATTGCGGTGATTTGGGTGTCGTCGAGATCGGGCGCGATCTTCAAGGCCATCGGCACGTATTTGCCGTGCTGTTCGGCCAGTTGTTCCTGCTTGGCCTTCAACTGGGCGAGCAGATCGTCCAGCGCATCATCCTTCTGCAACTCGCGCAGGTTCTTGGTGTTCGGGGAAGAGATATTCACCGTCATGTAGCTGGCGTCGTTGTAAACTTTTTCCAGGCAGATCAGGTAATCCTCAGCCGCCTTTTCGATGGGCGTGGTCGCATTCTTGCCGATGTTGATGCCGAGAATGCCGCCCTTTTTCGGGAATTCAGCCGCCCGGACGTTTTCCAGCAGTTTGTCGACGCCGGCATTGTTGAAGCCCATGCGATTGATGATGCCCTGGGCTTCCGGGATGCGGAACAGGCGCGGGCGCGGGTTGCCATCCTGCGGCCGTGGGGTGATCGTGCCGATTTCAAGGAAGCCGAAACCCAGCTTGGCCAGTCCGTCGATGTGGTCGCCGTTCTTGTCCAGCCCGGCGGCCAGACCGACCGGGTTCGGAAAACGCAGGCCCATGACGTCGACCGGGCAGGGGGCGACAGGCTTGGCGAGCAGGCCGGCAAGGCCGCTGGCATTGAGAAGATCGACACCACTCATGCCGATACCGTGGGCGGTTTCGGCGTCGAGTGCGAAAAAGAATTTGCGGATGAGGGGATAGAGCATAGTGGGCGCGATTTTACCGCATTGCAGCAATTTCTGGCCGTAATAATCCCGCTTAAAGCCCTAATCCAAAGCGTAAACCGAGCAAAACAGTCATTCCGGCAATGAAGGGCAGCCAGGGGTTGCGCCACAAGACGCTTGCTGTAACCGCGGCGCAGCCGGCGGCGAGTTTGGGGTTGAATACCTGTAATTCGTTACCGACGACCAGCAGGTCGGGAACCACGATCGCCGCGAGGGCGGCCGCCGGGGCATAGCGCAGGGCGCGCTGGACAACGCCGGGCAGGGTGACCCGATTGCCGAGGACGATGAAGCTGGCGCGAGGAAGTGTTGTGGCTAGGCCGATCAAAATGAAAACCAGCCACAGCGAGGTGTCGAAATTCATGGCTGCTTGTTCCTGTGTTCGATGTTTTCCGCGGCAAAACCGGCAGCAATGCCGGCGCAGATGCCGACAATCACGCCGAGTCGCAAAGGCAGGTTGCGTAGTAATGTCGCGCTGGTTCCGCCAATAATTGCGGCGATCAGCATCGGGCGGACACGGGCCATCGGCACGAGCAGTACGATCAGCGCAATGTTTGCCATGAATTCAAGCGACCATTGGCGGGGAATGTAGGCTGCCGCAAGAATGCCGATCAGTGCGAAAACTTGCCAGAGTAGCCATGACCAGGCTGCGGGTGCCAGAAAGTAGCCAAGTCGCCAGCGTGGATCGTCGTTGTGCAGCATTTTGTCGAGGCAGACGGCGAATACCCCGTCGGTCAGCAGATGGCCGGCCAGCCAGCGTTCGGCCAGCCGGGTGCCGCGAAAACCCGGGGCAATGGCTGCGCTGAAGATGACGAATCGCAAATTGAGTGCCAGCGCGGTCATGATGATCAGCCAGATCGGTGCTTCGGCGGCGATCAGCGGCAATGTGCCGAGTTGGGCGGTGCCGGCGAAGACAATCACATTCATGCCCATCGCCTGGAGCGGGCTGAATCCTGTACTGATCATCGCCATGCCCATGACCAGCGCCCATGGTACGAGGCCGACCGAGAGCGGCAAAAAAGCCGCAAAACCTTCACGGGCGCCTGTGCGGAAACTCGATGTCACCGTTGTCCTTGCTTGTTCAAAGGCGTGACAGCATACAGTGAGGTGGGGGCGGGGTGAAACAGCGTTGGACGGCATCTTGAACTTTTGTCCGGTCGACCGTGTCCGACAGCCTGAAATGCATGATCTCGAAGCAAACCCTACAAGGCTTTACATCATGTCACCGGCGCGCTACAGACCATCGGTCCGCGGTCGCGGTATCATTCGAACTATAACGAAATGATTAGCCACCAGCTTCCCGACACACCATGACTGCACAACTCTTACTCATCAAGGCAATTCGCACCGGCCAGCTCAAGGAAGTTTGCAGGCTGCTTGACGCCGGTACGCCGGTCGAGATGGATGATGGTCACGGGGATTCCGGTTTGCCGATGGGCATTGCCTGCTTCATGGGGCATGTCGATATCGTGCGCGAACTGGCCAAACGGGGCGCCAAGGTCAATCTGGTCGATAACGATCTGGCAACGTCGCCGCTCAGCATGGCCATGCGCGGCAGCCGGACGGAGGTTGTCCGGACGCTGATCGAACTGGGGGCCAAGGTGCCGGTTGGCGCCGTTACCGGTCTGACTGAGCATGAGATCATGCTAGCCCAGTGGAAGGCTTTCCGTGACGGACACACTCAGGAAAGCAGCGAAGCTGATCATGGTGCATTTGAAGCCGAACCGGTCTTTGAGGAAATCGATGCCGTGCGCTGCATCGGGACCGATACGATGGTGCTTGAGGCCGACGCACTGCGGGCTGCAACCAAAATGCGCTGAAACTTAGCCACGGCAGGGGCCTTCCTTGCCGGCTTTGTCGTTTGCATGACAATCTGACCCGCCAGGTCGGGCTAAAGTCATTCTGCCGTGGGGGTTCCCCGGCGCTAAAAAAGAATGCACCGGCGATCAGGCCAAGGTGCGCATCCCTCGGAGAATCTGCATGAAAATGAATTGGCGCGCCCTGGCCGGGCTGCTGTTTTCCTGTCTGGTCTTGTTGCCTTTGTCGAGTGCAAGGGCGCAGCAAGGCGGGACGATCAAATTGGGTCAATCCGTTCCGTTGACCGGAGCACTCGCCGAACTCGGTACGGAATACCGCGACGGTGCGCTGGCTTATTTTAATTGGGTGAATAGCAAGGGCGGCGTGCATGGTCGGCGGATTGAACTGCTGGCGATGGATGATGCTTACGTCGTCGAGCGGTCGCTTGAAAACGCCCGCCGGCTACTTGATAAAGACGGTGTGCTCGCTTTTTTCGGGATGTTCGGCAGTGCCAATTACGCCGCCGTGCAGCCCTTGGTCAATGAACGCGGCGTTCCGTCGTTGGCGCCCTACACCGGCTCGGACGAACTGCGCGCCCAGCCTTCGCCGACCACATTCTGGCTGCGTGCCAGTTATGGCGACGAAAGTGAAAAAATCATCGATCAGCTGACCACGCTGGGCATCGACCGGATTGCCGTGTTTTACCAGAATGACGCTTTTGGCAAGGCGGGTCTGGCCGGGGTCGAGAATGCGCTGAAAAAGCGCGGACTGAAACTGCGTGGCAGCGGCGTCTACGACAAGACGAAAAATGATGTGACCGAGGCGGTCAAGGCGATTGCTGCGGTCAACCCGCAGGCGGTCGTGATGATCAGTACCTACAAACCGACGGCTGCTTTCGTCAAGCAAATGCGCCAGACCGGGCAGGTTCCCCAGTTTTTCGCCTTGTCCGTGGTTGGTTTCAAGGCGCTGCAGGCCGAACTGGGTAATGAAGTGGTCGGTGTCGCCATCTCACAGGTCGTGCCTTATCCCTGGAGTAGTACCAAGCCGGTGGTGCGTGAGTTTTTGGCATTGCCCAAGGAGTTCCAGCCGGCGGCGGGGGCGACTTACACAACGCTTGAAGGTTATCTGGCGGCCAAGGTCATGGTTGAGGCATTGCAGCGAGCCGGCCCACAACTGAATCGGGAAAAGCTGCTGGCTGCGCTCGATGGTATGCGGCCTTATGACTCCGGTGGTTTTACGGTCAATTACAACGGCAAGGATCGCCTGGGCTCGCGTTTTGTCGAAGTGACGATTGTGGGTAACGGTGGTCGTCTGATGCGCTGAAAAGAGGCGTTCGGAAACAATTGCTCACAGTTTTCGTCACACATGGGCGGTTAAACTAGCGCCCATGCCGAAATTCCTGCATCGAACGCTCGCTTTCTTCTGCTGTCTGGCCACGCCCGTTTGGGCGGGTGGCCTGGCTGATCCCTTTTCGACCGATGCGGCCTTGCCGCTCCGGCCATCACCCGGCCTGTCTGCCCGCGTTGGCGAAGCGCCTTGTGCCACAGCGATTCCGGCGAACGCTCTGAATGCGATCGATGCGGTCGACCTGGCCTTGTGCAATCATCCGCAGACGCGCGAAATCTGGGCCGCCGCCCGCGTTCAGGCGGCACTGCTGGGCGTTGCCCAGTCAGCCTGGTTGCCTGATCTCGATGGCCGTTTGAGCGGCGTTCGCAATTACACCGAACAACGCAATTACAACCAGAGCAATGCTGCATTGACGCTTTCCTGGTTGCTGTTCGATTTTGGCCAGCGTTCGGCCAATATTGAAAATGCCCGGCAATTGCTCAGCGCAGCCGCTTCCACCCAGAACTCGACGATCCAGTCCCTGTTTCTTGCGGCGTTGCAGACTTATTACACGGCGCAGGCCACTCGTGCGGCGGTTGTTGCGACCGGCGAGGCCGAGCGTGCGGCGCGTGAGAGTTTTGCCGCCGCCGAGGCGCGTTACCAGGCTGGTGTCGCGACGCCAGCCGATCGTTTGCAGGCGCAGACCGCGTTGTCGCAGGCCCGGCTCAACCGGATCAAGGCGGAAGGCGACGCACGCAATGCCTTGGGGGCGCTGGCCAATGCGATGGGCTTCGATGCGCAGCAGAAAATTCAACTGGCTGATGTGCCGCCCACTTTGCCCGAAGCGGCTTTTCAGCAGGATATCGACGCGCTGATTGCGGAAGCCCGTGCGCGTCGGCCGGACTTGCAGGCTGCCGAGGCCCAGTTCAAGGCGGCCGAAGCCGGTGTCGAGCTGGCCCGGGCGCAAGGCCGACCGAGCGTCACCCTGTCTACCGGGCCGACCTGGCAGGATGTCGGCGGCGTCGTGACCAACGCCGGTAATCTGGGTGTCACGGTCAACGTGCCGATTTTCTCCGGATTCGAAACGACTTACCGTGTCCGTTCGGCCGCGGCCCAGGTCGACCTCAAGGCGGCGCAGCGCGACCGCATTCGGTCCCAGGTGGCACTCGACGTCTGGCGTGCCTACCAGAGTCTGAACACGGCAACCGAAAGCCTCAAGACAACGGCCGATCTGGTGGCCAGCGCCGAGCAGTCCGAGCGGGTTGCACTGGGGCGCTACAAAGCCGGTGTCGGCACGGTGCTCGATTTGCTGACGGCGCAAAGTGCGCTGGCCAGCGCCCGTCTGCAACGCATCCAGGCCGGGCTCGACTGGCATGTTTACCGCGCCACGCTGGCCCAGTCGGTCGGCGCACTTGATTACACACTGCTGCAAGCTCCAGCCGCAGTGGAAGGAAGACCATGAAACGGATAGGCAAGATTCTCGTAGGTACGACCGTGATCGCCGGCTTGATCGGTGGCGGCCTGTGGTACTCGAAGCAGCGTGAAGCGCAGAACCCGGAGCAGCGTTATAAGCTGGCGACGATCGACAAGGGCGAGGTGACCCAGACCGTTTCGGCCAACGGCACGCTCAATCCGGTCGTACTGGTCAGTGTCGGCACGCAGGTCTCCGGCACCGTCAAGAAGCTGTACGTCGATTTCAACGACAAGGTCAAGGAAGGCCAGCCGCTGCTCGAACTGGATGCCGCCTTGCTGACGGCGCAGGCCCGCCAGAGCGAAGCCAATCTGGCCAGCGCCAATGCAGCGCTGGAGTTGGCGCAGGCCAATGAGGCGCGGATCAAGGCGCTGTTTGCCCAGGAGTACGTCTCGAAACAGGAGTACGACCAAACTCGTCAGGCGCTCAAATCGGCCACGGCACAACTTGCCCAGGCCAAGGCGCAGCTCGACAAGGATCGGGTCAATCTCGGCAACACCACCATCCGCTCGCCGGTTTCCGGCGTGGTGGTCGATCGCGTGGTCGATCTCGGCCAGACGGTTGCAGCCAGCTTCCAGACGCCGGTGCTGATCAAGATTGCCCAGGATCTGACCGAAATGCGCATCGACACCAGTTTTGCCGAAGCCGACATCGGCAACCTGCGCGAAGGCCAGAAGGCGCGTTTCACGGTCGACGCCTTTCCGAACCGCAATTTCAGCGGCGAAGTGCAGCAGATCCGGCTCAATCCGACCAACCAGCAAAATGTCGTCACCTACAACGTTCGCGTTACTGTGGCTAACCCCGAATTGGTCCTGCTGCCGGGCATGACGGCCTACGTCAATATCGGCACGGCACGCAAGGAAGGCGTCCTGCTCGTGCCGAATGCAGCCTTGCGTTTCAAGCCGGCCGAGGCGTCGGAAAAGAGCGCTGAAAATGCCGGAAAGCCGGCGTCGACCGCAGCACCTGCTGCCCCCGGCGAGAAAAAAGGCAAGAAGCGCGATGGCCAGAGTGGCACGGTCTACGTGCTTTCCGGCGACGAAATCAAAGCGGTCAGCGTGCAGGTCGGCATTACCGATAATCGCAATACCGAGGTGGTCGGCGGCGACTTGAAGGCGGGTGATCGAGTGGTGACCGGTGAAAATGCGGCGGGCAAGAAAGCAGCGTCCAGCGTCGGCATGAGAATGTTCTGATGAGCGAGTCGGTTATCCGCGTCGCCGGGCTGGGGAAATCCTATGCCACGGCGGCCGGCCTGTTTCCTGCCTTGCGTGGCGTTGATCTCGATATCCGGCGAGGCGAATACATTGCCATCATGGGACCATCCGGCTCGGGCAAATCGACTTTCATGAACCTGCTCGGCTGTCTCGACACGCCGACGACCGGCGACTATTTCCTGGCTGGCGAAAATGTCGCCCGGATGGAGAAGGATGCCTTGGCCCAACTGCGCAATCGGACCCTGGGTTTCGTTTTTCAGGGCTTCAATCTGCTACCGCGCATGACTTTGCAGGACAACGTCGCCCTACCGCTGGTCTATGCCGGGATGGATGTCGATACCCGGCGTCGCGCCGCCCGCGAGTTGCTCGACAAGGTGGGCCTCGGCAAATACGCCGATTCCCTGCCGGCGCGTATTTCCGGCGGCCAACAGCAGCGTGTTGCGATTGCTCGGGCGCTGGTCAACAAACCGCGCCTGATTCTGGCTGATGAGCCGACCGGCAATCTCGACAGCCATACCAGCGAGGAAATCATGCGCCTGTTCGGCGAACTCAACGCCGAAGGCATCACCATCGTGCTGGTCACGCATGAGCCGGATATTGCCGCCCATGCCAAGCGCCAGGTGCGTTTTCTTGATGGCCTGCTGGTCAGCGATCAACTGACGGAGGCGACATGCTGAAGGCGATGCTCGGCGAAGCCTGGATGGCGATGGGCGCCAATCGTCTGCGCACGGCGCTGACCATGCTCGGTATGGTGATCGGCGTCGGCGCTGTGGTGATCATGATGGCCATCGGGCAGGGCGCCCAGTACGCCGTGCAACAGACAATCAGCACGATGGGCTCGAATCTGTTCATCGTCCTTTCCGGCTCGTTTACCGCCGCCGGCGTGCGCAGCGGCTCGGCCGGGGCGCCAACGATCAATGTCGCCGATGCCGATGCGATTGCCGAACTCGATGGCATCGCCAATGTCGCGCCGACGCATCAGGGCACACGGCAACTGGTTTACGGTTCGCAGAACTGGAGCACGCAGGTGATCGGCACGACGCCGCCTTATCTTGAGGCGCGCGCCTGGAATATCGTTAACGGCGCAGCTTTTGGCGATTCCGATGTGCGTGCCGCAACCCGCGTCGCGCTGATCGGCAAGACTGTGGCTGAAAACCTGTTTGTTGACGATGATCCGGTCGGCAAGACCATCCGCATCCAGCAGAATCCTTTCGTCGTGATCGGCGTGCTCGGCAGCAAGGGGCAGAACCTGGACGGCCGGGATCAGGACGATACGGTGATCATTCCGCTGACCACGGCCCAGCGCAAGGTGTTCGGTACGCCGTTCCTCGGTTCGGTGCGCATGATCATGGTCCAGGCGGAATCCTCTGAAGCCTTGCCGCTGGCCGAGAAATCGGTCGAGTCGCTGCTTCGTCAGCGGCACCGGCTGCGTGAAGGCATGCCGAATGATTTCTTCACACGCAACCTGTCGGCGGCGGCTGAGTCGGAAGCAGAAACAACGCGCACGATGTCCATCCTGCTCGGCGCCATTGCCTCGATTTCGCTGCTCGTCGGCGGCATCGGGATCATGAACATCATGCTTGTTTCGGTCACCGAACGGACGCGTGAAATCGGTATCCGGATGGCGATCGGTGCCCGTCAGAAAGATATCCTGACGCAGTTTTTGCTCGAAGCGATCATGATTTCACTGGCCGGTTGCCTGCTCGGCCTGTTGCTTGGTATTGGCGGCGCGCTGCTGGTCAATGCGACGACCGGCATGGTCATCGTTGTTTCCGGCAGTTCGGCGCTGGTCGCCTTCGCCGTTGCCGCCGGGGTCGGTGTGTTCTTCGGTTACTACCCGGCGCGCAAGGCGGCGCAGCTCGATCCGATCGAGGCGCTGCGCTACCAATAATCAGCCGTTGCCGACTTCGCTCGTCG
This sequence comes from Dechloromonas denitrificans, assembly GCF_020510665.1. Taxonomy (NCBI): domain Bacteria; kingdom Pseudomonadati; phylum Pseudomonadota; class Betaproteobacteria; order Rhodocyclales; family Azonexaceae; genus Dechloromonas; species Dechloromonas denitrificans. Next base: position 2,243,100 of record NZ_CP075187.1, on the reverse strand, counting down.
CCCAGGTCATTGCTTCGCGGTAATAGTCGAGCAATTCGGTCGGGCTGATCCGGATCGACGTGGCCAGAACGATGGCCTGGTCGAGCCGGCAGCGTTCCAGCGCCAGCGCCAGTTGCAGCGGCCTGGCGTAGGGGCCTTCGCCGCGCAGCAAGGCATCGGCGACCGTTTCCGGCAGGCGCATCTTTTCGAGAATCTGGCTCATCGGCAGGCCGAGCAGGCTTTCGAGGATGGACAGCAGGCCGACGAGGAACATTTCATCCGATTTCTGCGGGTCGGCATTGCCGGCCACCTGCTTGAGGAAAGCGGCGCGGCACAGGGCGAAAACCATCAAGGTCTGGTCGCGTCCGCTGTTGGCATCGACATGCAGCAGGGCGATGGCTAGCCAGCGATAGAGGGCGTCGCGGCCGAGCAGCATGATTGCTTCTTCGAGATTGGCAACCTTGCGCGGCAGGCCGTAAAGCGGCGAGTTGGCCATGTCGAGCAGCTTGACGACGACCGCCGGGTCGCGCATGGCGGTGGTTGCCAGGTCGGCCAGATCGACGTCGCTGCGCAACTGGTTGAGCATTTCGATGACGACCAGCCGGCTTTCGCTGATTGGCCCGGCAGCAGCCTCTTCATCGCGCGTTGCGGCAAAACTGCCGAGGCAGAAATCGAAACCGAGCGACAGGCAGAGCCGGTGTTCGGCCCAGGTGTGTACGTTATCGGCGGCCATCAGCAGACCGGGTTTGCGCTGGCGCAGTGTTTTGACCGTTTTTTCCAGCGCGGCGAGGGAGGCGGTCTGAAAATCGAACAGCAGGACATCGGCTTGTCCGGCCAGACTCAAATCGGCATCGTTTCGCAGGTCGACCGCAAGACGTGCGCCGGCGGCACGAATGCTGGCGACCAATGCGTCGCGCGCAGGGGCATCGAGTTGGCCGAGGTCGTCGATCAGGAAACAACTGCGGCGCTGGATCAGGCTGCGGAAATCGACGGCCTGCCATTGCGCCACTGTCAGGGGAATGATCACCAGGCGCTGTTCGGCAAAGCGCGCGACTTGCTCGCGCTCGAGTGCCTGGCGCAATGCACTGGCTTCGATCGGACGATCGGCGACCAGTGAGCGGGGGCGGAGCAGGTAGCCTGAAATCTTCGATTGTCCATCGACCATTTCACCCCAGCCGATGAAGATCAGCGCTGCGCCTTGCGGTGCCTGGGCTGCGGCCGCCGGTGCAACCGGGCGCGGGCTTGGCGCGGCGGCGGCTTTTTTATCGTCCGAGAAAAAACCGAAGAGGCGCTTGAAAAAACTCATTGGGCGGAAATTTCCTGGGCAATCGAGAGCGGCAAGGGGGCTGAAGGTCGTTCAGCGAATGCCAAATGATACCGCGGGGCGATGCACAAAAGTAGTGCGGAGATCTGCCATCGCACCGGTGTTGCCGCGGGTGGTTACGCTCATCGAATGATTCCCTTACGGGGTCTGGCATTCGAGCAGTTCGGCTGCGCCGCCGCGTCCGCAGGGCGTGAAGGCCCCTGAAACCGGGTGCGGCGTTCCGTTTTCATCCATTTCTGCGAGCAGCGTTTCCCAGAACAGCAGGCCGGTTTTGTCGAATTTCAGGCGCAACAACCAGCCGCGTCGGGCGGCCGGCAGATCGAAGCCATCGAAAACGAAATTGCCCAGGCTGTAGATGATCGGTTTGCCCTGATAAATCTCGGCGCCCTGCGTGACGTGCGGGTGGCCGCCGACGACCAGGCTGGCGCCAGCGTCGATCATCTTGCGGGCCAGGGTTTTCTGGCGCTGGTCGGGCAGCGGTTCGCGTTCCCAGCCCCAGTGCATGAAAGGAATGACGTGGTCGGCACCGGCAGCTTTGGCAGCCCGGATGTCGGTGACGACCTGATCATCCTCGCTCCAGGCAATGCCCGGCCAGTCGGCGCCGGCTTCGAAGGTGCGTGGCTTGAATTCGTTGTAGCTGAGCACGGCAATTTTCAGGCCCTTGCGCTCGATCCACAGCGGCGCGTGGGCTTCACTCAGGTTACGGCCGCCGCCAAAGTGGGCGATGCCAGCCTGGTCGAGGTGGTGCAGGGTTTCGAGGAAGGCGTCGCGGCCGTAATCGCCGGAGTGGTTGTTGGCCAGCGCCACGGCATCGAAACGACCTTGCAGGACGCGGGTGACCGATGGCTGGGCGCGGAAGCTGTAAATCTTGTTATCGAAGGCCTGGCCGCTTTCGGCGATCGGGCATTCGAGATTGCCGATCCGGTAATCGGCCTCGCGCAGGATGTCGGAGAAGGGGAGTAGCGGGTCGCCACCGTCGGCGATCAGTCGGCCCGGTCCATCGTCAAGCATCAGGTCGCCGGCGAAAGTCAGGCTGAGCGGTTCGGCCTGCAGGTTGCAGGCAAAGAGCAGGGCGAATGTCGCGGTCAATCGGCGAAAATGGCTCATTTTCCGGCTCCCGGCTTGAATTCGCACCAGTATTGCAGTTCGCCGTCGCGCATCGGCTCGTAGACGAAATTCAGGCCGCTGAAGCCGTAGACCGGGAGATTGACCGGCGGATAGAGGTGGCTGGCCTGATGGATCAGTTGCGGGCCGCTGTCGCGGTCGGCATAGGTGTACAGCTTGATGCCCGACACATCGGTAGGTTCATCGCGGACTACGATGCGAAAGAGGAAGAATGAGCCGATGGCGACCGGGGCCACTTGATACGGTGAGGCGACCGGCTGTGCTTCGATCGTCCGCATTTCACCGCCGTAGGTGACATGGCAGGCAACGCCAGCCGCTGCGGCGGGCAGGGCCGGCAGCAGCAGGGCGGCGAGCAGCACGCTGCCCGGTTTAACGGCGCGGGCCACGAGCGACGGGCTTGAGGCGCATGTCAACCGGATTCGGCTGTCCGTTCGTGAGCGCCGGATAGCTGCGGTCGTTGATGAAGAGCAGCTTGCCCCGGCTTTCGATACGCGCCGAAATGGTGATGCGCGCCCGCTTGCCGATCAGGTCGCGGTCGATGGTTGTCTGGAAGTTGATCGGCACTTGCTGGCCGGCCAGTTCGATACGCTGTTCGGCCAGGGTTCGGGCTGGCGCTCCTGCCCGGGCGGTGTCCTGGATGCGGACAATCAGCACGGCATCCGGCGGCAGGGCGATGCGCTGCAGATAGCTGACGCTGCCGGCGATATCGACGAAACTGCTGGCCGCTACCGGGCTCGGGCTGGCGGCGCCCGGTGGTGGCGTGTTGCCGCGCAGGCAGTCGCGGCGGTTGCCCTTGTCGTCCTCGAACAGGGCGCGCTCTTCCTTGGTGTGCAGGCGTAGCGTTTCGTTGCGGTACAGCGTGCCGGATGCCGCCGGTACTTGCGGCAGGGTGATCGCCTCGTCGGCGAAATGGAGCGTGGCTTGCGGTCGACCGTCGCTGTTGGCGGAAAATGAAATTTCGATATGGCTGCCGTTGTCGCAGGCGTAGGGCAGGCGTTCGTTGTCGGCTGATGCTGCCAGCGGCAGGAGAAGCAGGGCCAGGAGAGCTGATTTCATGCAGGGTCTTCAGTGTTGGGTTGGAGAGGCGACCAGCGACCGTCAATGAGGCCTTCGATCGGCTGGAAACTCGCTTTGTAGGCCATTTTCCGGCTTTCGGCAATCCAGTAGCCGAGGTACAGGTAGGGCAGTCCCAGCGCCTCGCATTGCGCCGCTTGCCAGAGCACGTTGTAGGTGCCGAAACTGGCGTTCGGGATATCCGGGTCAAAAAAGGTGTAGACCGAGGAAAGGCCGTCGTCGAGCACGTCGATCAGGCTGACCATGCGGACTTCGCTGCCTTCGGAAAATTCGATCAGGCGGGTATCGACCCGGCTTTGCAGCAGGAAGTTGGCGTACTGGTCGTGGCTGTCTTGATCCATGCCGCCGCCGGCATGGCGGGCGCTCTGGTAGCGGGCATAAAGGGCGTAATGATCGTCGAACAATTCAAGCGGCAATTCGCGGGCGACCAGATTGGCGTGTCGCTTGAGCGCCCGGCGCTGATTGCGCCTCAGTTGGAGTTCGGCAACCGGCAGGCGGACGGGAACGCAGGCCTGGCAGGCATCGCAATGCGGCCGGTAGGTGAAAATGCCGCTGCGCCGGAACCCCTGGCGGACGAGTGAGCTATAGATTTCGCTGTTGATCAGGTGGGCCGGCGTGGCGACCTGCGAGCGGGCTAAACGCTCAGGCAGATAGCTGCAGTCGTAGGGCGAGGTGGCGTAGAACTGGAGCAGCGAGAAGGGCAGCGCAGCGTCGTCGGGTTGGGCCATGGTCTCCTACCAGTTCAGATTGAGCGACTGGATCGACCAGGCATCGCGGCGGACGGGGGCTGCGGTCAACCGGTGTAAATGGTCGATAAACAGGCTGCGCGGAATTTCCCGGCCGCCGAGTGAGGCCAGATGGTCGGTATACATCTGGCAGTCGATCAACTCGACGCCAAGCGCCGTGAGTTGCCTGATCAGGTGAGCGAAGGCGACCTTCGATGCGTTGCTGCGGCGCGAAAACATCGATTCACCATAGAACATGTGACCGATGGCCAGGCCATAAAGACCGCCAACCAGATCGCCTTCTTCATAGACTTCGACCGAATGGGCCCAGCCGAGTTCATGCAGGCGGATGTAGGCGGCGAGCATCTCTGCTGAAATCCAGGTGCCGTCCTGTCCCGGGCGTGGCGTTTCGGCGCAGCCGCGCATCACTCCGGCAAAGTTGCGGTCGAAATGTACGTCGAAACAGCTGCTGCGCAATATCTTGCGCAGCGAACGGCTGGGCTGGAACTCATCGGGAAACAGCACCATGCGTGGGTCCGGGCTGTACCACAGGGGCTGCCCTTCGACCGTGCCCCAAGGGAAGATTCCCTGAGTGTAGGCGTCGAGCAGGCGGGCCGGGTCGAGCTCGCCTCCCACGGCGAGCAGGCCACCCATATCGCTTCGGGCCGTCTCGACCGGCGGAAAAAGGTCGAGCGAACCGAGAAAGGGAATCATGCGTGCCCGGCGCCTGTGCGCTGGGCCTTGAAGGCAATGACGTGATCGGCATCGAGACGGATGCCGATTTTTTCGCCGAGCGCGTGGTTGTGGTGCGAGGGGACCAGCGACAGTACTTCGGCACCGCTGGCCAGGCGCAAGGTGTACAGGATGTCGGCGCCGCGAAATGCCTTGTGCAGCACTTCGGCCTGGAGCGGGCTGCGATCGTCGTGCACGATGTCATCGGGACGAAGCAGGACGTCGACATCGCAACCATCGCCGCAGTTGGCGCAGGTTTCACTGCACTCGACCGGGATGTCGGAGGTCAGCTTGCCCAGTTCCATGTCGACATTGCTGCCGCCGGCAACCACGCCGGGCAGCAGCACGCCCTGGCCAATGAAATCGGCCACGAAACGATTGGCCGGCCGGTGGTAGAGGTTGTAGGGAACATCCCATTGCTGGATGCGACCTTCGTGCATGACGCCGATTTCGTCGGCCATGGCGAAGGCTTCGTTCTGATCGTGCGTGACGAGTATCGCGGTCGACCCCTCGCGTTTGAGGATTTCGCGTACCTCGACCGACAGGCGTTCGCGCAAACCGACATCAAGGTTGGAAAACGGCTCGTCGAGCAGGATCAGTTCGGGGCGTGGCGCCAGGGCGCGGGCCAGGGCGACGCGTTGTTGCTGGCCACCGGAAAGTTCATGCGGATATTTGTGGCCCTGACCGGAAAGACCGACCGTGGCGAGCAACTGGCGAACACGCAGATGGGTATCTTCTTGCGGCTTTTTGCCCAGACCGAAGGCGACATTCTGTTCGACAGTCAGGTGAGGGAACAGGGCGTAATCCTGGAAAACCATCCCGATTCGGCGCTTCTCCGGGGCAATGCGTTCGCCGGCCTGGCTGACCGTTTCGCCGCGCAGCTTTATCTGGCCGCCGGCAATATCTTCAAAGCCGGCAATGCAGCGGAGCAAAGTCGTCTTGCCGCAGCCGGAAGGTCCGAGGAGGCAGGCGATCTGTCCGGCTTCGAGGCGAAAATCCACACCATTGACAATGGTGTGCTTGCCGTAGCGCTGGACAATGTCATTGAGTTCAAGTTGAGCCATAGCGCTTGATTATAATTCGCATTGAGCGACATCGAATCGCCTGCCGCAACGAAAATCCCGGCATCGCCGAGGGTGGGCCAGGGGCGAATCCGGAGGGGCGGCGGTTAGCTGATTTACGGGGCAACGATTATAATTCGCATTGACCACCATGCGCACCCGGACCTATTCCCCGCTGATCATCATTGCCGCCCTTGTCGCCTTTCTGGCCGGCTTGCCGGTTGCCAGTGTCGGGTTGAACCTTTTTGTCGGCGGCACCAGTTCAACCTGGCTCCATCTTTCCCAGACAGTCTTGCCAGAGTACATCGCCAATTCGCTGTGGCTTTGCCTGGGCGTGGGGAGCGGCGTGGCCTTGATCGGCGTTGCCACCGCCTGGTTGACGGCGATGCACGATTTTCCCGGTCGCCGGTTTTTCGAATGGGCCATGGTTTTGCCGTTGGCGGTGCCGGCCTATGTCATGGCCTATGTCTATACCGATTTCCTGCAGTTTGTCGGCCCGGTCCAGACGGCATTGCGCGAGATTTTTGGCTGGGAGCACGGTGATTACTGGTTTCCCGACATCCGTACCTTACCTGGCGCGGTACTGATGTTTGTCTGCGTGCTTTATCCCTATGTTTATCTGCTGGCCCGTACCGCCTTCATTGAGCGGGCAAGCGGCATGCTCGAAGCTGCCAGGACCCTGGGTATGGGGCCGTGGCGCGCATTTTTTGCCGTTTCCCTGCCGCTGGCCCGACCTGCCATTGTCGCCGGTGTCGCCTTGGCCTTGATGGAAACGCTGGCCGATTACGGGACGGTGGCCTATTTCGCGGTCAACACCTTCACCACCGGTATTTACCGCGCCTGGTTTTCGCTGGGTGATCGTGTCGCAGCGGCTCAGTTGGCGGCCATGCTGCTCGGTTTCGTCCTCTTCCTGTTGATGGCCGAACGCCTTTCGCGCAGCCGTGCGCGCTATCACAACACGACAGCCCGTAATCGTCCGATGGCAGGCGCACGCCTGACCGGCTTCGCGGCGCTGCTGGCTTGGTTGGCTTGTGCCTTGCCGCTGCTTCTCGGTTTTGTCCTGCCGGCCATTTTGCTGCTCAAAATGGCGTTGACCGAAGGCGATGCGCAGTTTGGCGAGCGTTTCCTGATGTTGTCACGCAACAGCTTTCTGCTGGCTGGATGTACGGCCGGAATCGGCGTCCTGATCGCTCTGTTGCTGGCCTATGGCGCACGCCTCTCAAAAGGCGCGTTGGCGAGCGGATTGAATCGCCTGGTCGGGCTGGGCTACGCTGTGCCGGGAGCCGTCATTGCCGTCGGTGTCCTCATTCCGGTGACCCGCCTTGATAACTGGCTGGCCGGGCAATGGCTGTTCTGGTTTGGTCACAATCCGGGATTGCTGCTGACCGGGGGCATCGCGGCGCTGATTTACGCCTATCTCGTCCGCTTCCTTGCCGTGGCACTGCATACCGTCGAGTCGAGCTTGGCCAAAATTACGCCGAGCATGGACGATGCCGCCTGCAGCCTAGGGTTGGGGCAGGGTGAAACCCTGCGTCGGGTGCATGCACCGATGCTGCGTGGCAGCCTTTTTACGGCCGGCTTGCTGGTGTTTGTCGATGTGATGAAGGAGCTGCCGGCAACGCTGGTCATGCGCCCCTTCAATTTCGATACCCTGGCGACTCAAGCCTACACCCTGGCTTCGGATGAACGTCTGGCCGAGGCGTCGACCGCAGCATTGGCGATCGTTGTCGTCGGACTGCTGCCGCTGATTGCGCTGTCGCGTCAGATTTCGGCAACTCGCCGGGGCTGAGTCAGCCTTCGCTCTTGCCTGACTGCCAAAAGTTCGGCTTTGGCGATTCTGCCGGTTTTTCCTGATCTTTTTGTTGGGCCGCTTCCTCGCGCTCGTCATTGAAACGCATCAGGTCCATGGCCAGCAGGTTGGTGTCGGTGCCGTAACAGGAACGCACGTGAACTTCCTCGATGGCACTCTGGATGGCCGAGGTTTCGAATTCGATGATATTCGATTCGGGTTCGCTATTTTTTACTTCATGCACAGGTGAGGCTGGCTGATCCAGCGGCAGATCGACCAGTTCTGGCGTTGATGGCAAGGCCTCGGTCAGGGCTGCGCCATGCATCAGTTCATCGTCGATCACGAGGTCGGATGGGATGCTGGCGCCCTGCTTGATGAGCAATGCGGCAATGGTTCGATGACCGCCGCGCAAGGCCAGGCGAAGTGGCATGCCGGTACCGCTGCTGCCGAGTGCATTGACATTGGCGCCATGCGTCAGCAATTCTCGGATGATCGGCAGGTTGCCTTCGAAACAGGCGGTTCGCAGAGGGAGGCCGCCGAAGCCGTGAATGTCGGCTTCTTCCACATCATCGCCTTCTTCAAGTGCTTCGATGACGCCATTCAGGCTGTTGGCCCGAATGGCTGTCATTAGTTTGCTTGTCTTAAATCCGAGTTTGGCCATCGTTTCGCTTTCATCCCAATGCCTGCGGAGTTTAGGCGATAGTGGCGGATTTGGCGAGTCCGCCAGCCCATCGGCATTTATTTGAAGCCGGCCCGATCAAAAATCATTTGTGCTTTAGTCTGGTACATCGCCAGATTTTTGACCGGCAATTTGTCGGCCTTGAATTTGCCCAGGCTGTCGAGTGCCGGGTTGCTGACCTTGATGCCATCAACTGCCGGCCATTCATTGTTGCCATCGGCAAAATAGCGTTGTGCAGCATCCGATGCCAGGTATTCGAGGAATTTGACGGCCGCCTCTTTGTGCGGCGCCGTTTTCAGCATGCCGCCGCCAGACACATTGATATGGGTGCCGGTGGTGCTTTGGTTCGGCCAGATGACGCCGATTTTTTCCATTGCTTTTTGCTCTTCCGGCTTGGTTGACCGCAGCATTCGGGCAACATAGTAAGTATTCGACAGGGCAACGCCGCATTCACCGGCTGCGACCGCCTTGATTTGATCGGTATCCCCGCCTTTCGGCGTACGGGCAAAATTTGCCACCATGCCGCGGGCCAGTTCTTCCGCCTTGGCTTCACCCTGGTGGGCGATGATCGAAGCCATCAGCGACAGGTTGTAGGGGTGCGAGCCCGAGCGTGAACAAAGTTTGCCCTTGAGCTTCGGATTGGCCAGGTCTTCGTAGTTCTGGACATCCTCGGCCTTTACACCGGTCTTGTTGTACACAATGACGCGCGCCCGGGTTGAAAAGGAAAACCAGTCTTCGGTGCGCAAATGAGCCGGGAGGCGGCTATCGAGCACTTTTGACGTGACGTTGGCAAAAATACCCAGTTCGTGTGCCTTGGCCAGACGCGCGGCGTCGACGGTCAGGAAAATATCGGCCGGGCTGTTGCTGCCCTCGTTTTTGATACGCTCCAGCAGTTCGTCTTCCTTGCCCTCGATGCGATTGATCTTGATGCCGGTTTGCTGGGTAAAGTTGGCGTAGAGTGCTTCGTCTGTCTGGTAATGTCGTGCCGAATAAAGATTCAGGATCTTTTCTTCTGCTTGAGCAGGGTTGATCAGGGCGAGAAGTGCGGCGGCAATCAGTGAGAGGGGCTGCTTCATGAGAAAACCTGACGAAGGGATAGAGATGGCACGAGTCTACCTGCTGTCAGCTATTTCTGTAAATGAGAAACGTTATTGATCGTGGGCAGGGCAGGGCGAAAAAAAGCGGCATATTTGCCGCTTCAGACTGCTGACGAACCCCCGATTTTTCGGGGGGTTTGTTTTTCTGGTTGGAAATCAGGGAGACTCCTGGCTTCAAGCCGAAGCGAGGCGGATTCTGAAATTCAGGTTAGGAACCCCGATCTGCCAAAGATGGCGGGCGAATGGGGCGGCAAAACGGGTTCGTGCGAGGATTTTGGCCAATAAGGCTGCCGCCTTGCGGGCCAGCAGCAGGGCCATCTTCTTCATGTTCTGACAGGCCGCCGAGAGCAGGCACTGCGCCTGCACCTTGGCCAAGCCACGGAAGCGAGCGTAACGGTGGCCATGCAACTCCTTGGCATCGGCAAAGCTGCGCTCCACTGTTTCCTTGCGCCGGGCGTACAGCCGTTTGCCCAGGTCGCTCAGGCGATTGGCGTTGATCGCTTCCTTGAAACCTTCCCAGAGATGCCGGGTCACGAGCTTCTGATGGTTCCGGCTCTGCGTGCATTGCCCGCGCACGCCGCAATCGGCACACCGCGCCGGGTTCGAGGCGTATTCGCGATAACCCAGCCGGTTGGTCGTCCGGTACGGTAGAACCTCCCCGGCCGGGCAGCGGTAGCAGTCCTGGACCGCATCGTAGAGATAGTCCCGTTTGTAGAAATAGCCATCGCGGTGTGTGGGTCGCTTGTAGCCCATCACCCCGAACAGTGCCCGCTCGAGAATGCCCTTGCAGACTTGCGGGGTGAAATACCCGGCATCCAGCCCGACGGCGCCCACGGCCAGATCAAAGCGCTCCATGACCCGATCCAGGCGGGCAAGGTAGGGCTGGCTGTCATGGACATTGCCCGGCGTGACATGGGTATCGACGATCAAAGCATGCACGCCATCGACAGTCCGGTGATCCAGATAGAAGAAGCCGGTCGGCTTGTTGTCGCGGGCCATGAAACCTGCGTCGGGATCGACCGTGCTGACCTTGACCTCCTTCATCGGCGGTGTCGAATCATCGTCATCACGCTTGAGCGGCTTCTTGCCCGCGGCGGCTCGGTCCGTTTCGATGGCTGCATCCAGTTCGGCCAGGTAGGCCGCAGGGGTTTGCTCGACCTGATGCACCTCAAAATGCCGTTTGTTGGCATTCGCCTTCAGATGCGTGCTGTCCGTGTAAAGCACCCGCCCGCCAATCAGCTTATGCTCAATGGCTTGCTCGACAATCCCGTCGAAGATGCGTTGCTCAATGTCCGTCCCGACAAAGCGGCGACGGCGATTCTGCGACAGCGTCGAGGCATCCGGCACTTTGTCCGTCAGTCGAAAGCCGAGAAACCAGCGGTAAGCCACATTGACCTCTATTTCCTTCACCAGCCGTCGCTCGGAGCGAATCCCAAACAAGTAGCCAATGAACAACATCTTGAACAACACCACCGGATCAATCGCGGGTCGGCCATTGTTCTCGCAATACAGGTGCTGGGTCGCTTCACGAATGAAATCAAACCGGATGTGCTGGTCGAGCAGCCGGAGCAAGTGGTCTTTCGGGACCAATTGCTCCAACGTCACCATCTCCAGTTCCGTTTGGGCAGGGTAGGCAGGTTTGAGCATGCCTGCATTATAAAAAATAAAGCCCCCAATCGCTTGGAGGCTTTGTCAGCGGTCTGAAGCGGCATATTTGCCGCTTGTTTCAGTTGCCTTCGATGATTCGTCGGGCGCCGTTGTAGCGCTGTACCCAGTAACTGTTTTCCATGCTTTCCACACGCACTTCGGCGCCTGTGCGCGGTGCATGCAGGAAGTGGTTGTCACCGAGGTAAATGCCGACATGCGAGAAAGTCCGGCGCATCGTGTTGAAAAAGACGAGATCGCCGGGTTTGAGCTGGCTGGTATCGATTTTTTCGCCGACTTCGCTCATTTCGCGTGCCGTGCGTGGCAGGGATGCGCCAATGCTGTCCTTGAACACCAGGCGAACAAAGCCGCTGCAGTCCAGGCCGCTGTCTTCATTGTTGCCACCGAGGCGATAACGAACGCCGACCAGCTTCAAGCCTTGCAGGATGACATCCTGCGCAGCGTTGGTGTAACGTTCGAAGAAAGAAAGTTGTTCCTCGGGTTTGCGCAACTGTTCCGCTGCTGCGGATGCCCCTGTGCCGCCCACGAGAAGGGCCGCAACGAGCAGTACGGGAGATAGAACTTTACGCATAGCCGTGGAATGTATTTCAAAAACGCTTAACTGTAAAGTTGCCGACACGTTTGACCGATGTAACGCTGTTCATAATCCGTAATTATGAATTACAATTTATTTTCCCGTGGAGTGAGAAAAGCAATGAATTCGTTCAAGGCTCTGTTGATTGAACAGCAGGATGGCAAGGTAAGCAGCAGCTTCGTCCAGATGGATGAAAGCCAGCTGGATAGTGGCTCCGTCACCATTCGCGTTGCCTATTCCAGCGTCAACTACAAAGACGCTTTGGCGGCGACCGGCGCAGGAAAAATCATCCGCCGCTTTCCGTGCGTCGGAGGGATCGATCTTTGCGGGACGGTGATCGATAGTGTCGATGCACGTTTCAAGGCAGGTGATCAAGTCATCGCGACAAGCTTTGATATCGGTGTCGCTCACCACGGGGGCTATGCTGAAATCGCCCGTGTTCCGGGCGACTGGGTGGTGCCGCTGCCGCCGGGGCTTTCCTTGTTTGAATCCATGGCACTGGGGACGGCGGGCTTTACTGCTGCACTTGGTATTGTGCGGATGGAAGAGAATCGTTTGCGTCCGGAAAACGGACCGGTCATCGTCACGGGGTCGACGGGGGGCGTCGGCAGTCTGGCGGTCGACATGCTGGCCAGGCTGGGCTATCACGTTGTTGCGCTGACCGGAAAGGAAAGCGAGGCTGATTACTTGCGCAGCCTGGGGGCTCGCGAAGTGATGCTCCGCCAGAATCTCGATCTGACCAAGATACGTCCGCTCGACAAAGGCCGCTGGGCTGGCGCGGTTGATAACCTGGGAGGCGATGTGCTGGCCTGGATTGCAAGCACCATGGAGCAGGGCGGAACAATCGCCAGCATCGGCCTGGCTGCCAGCATGTCGCTCAATACGACGGTTGCACCGTTCATCCTGCGGGGCGTGTCATTGCTGGGTATTGATTCCGGATATATCCGCGAACCTTATCGCAGCGGTGTCTGGCAGCGGCTGGCGACAGATTTGCGCCCGCCTCACCTGGCATCAATGGCTCGCCGGATTGCGCTTGATGATTTGCCGGCCACCTTCACTGAATTTGTTGCCGGAAAAGCTCGTGGCCGGGTTGTCGTCGAGATCGCAGGAGGCTGAGGTGGCAAACCTGCCTCGCATTCTTGTTGTGGATGATTCGAAAGTGGTGAGGGCTTCGCTGGCTCACCACCTGAAGGGTATCTATGACGTGCGTGAAGAGGAGAATGGCGAGTCTGCCTGGCAAACCCTGGTACTCGATCACTCGATCCTGGCGGTCATTTCCGATCTGCAGATGCCGAAGCTGGACGGATTCCAGCTACTTGAGCGTGTTCGAGCCTCGCGATTGAGGCGTCTGCAGCAACTTCCCTTCATCCTCGTTTCCGGTGAGGAGGGCGAAGAAGAGCGCCTGCGTGCCAGTTCCCTTGGTGTTTCGGACTTTATCGCCAAAGGGGCAGGCAGTGCCGAGATCCTGTTACGGCTGAATCATCTGCTGGCCTTGTCGGATGCCCGGGCATCACTTGAAATCTCGCGCGAAAGCCTGGTTCAGGACCCGGAGAGTGGCTTTTTTACTCGGAAGTATCTCGAACTGCAAATTGCCCAGGCGCTTTCCCATTCTGCCCGTCACGGTGTCGATATGAGCGTGATGGTGCTTGCCTTTGACGGTTATGCAGCGCTGGTTGATCGTCTTGGTGAAGACGTTGCCGGGCAGGTTGGTGCGCGTTTTGCCCGGATGTTGGCCGGGAAAATGCGTCAGGAAGATAGTCTGGGCCATTTCTTGCCGGGGCAGTTCGCCATCGTTTCTCCCGGGACATCCGCTGCATTTTGTGCCGCTTTTGCCGAGCGGGTTCGTCAGGCTGTTGAGGTGGCGCGCCTGACTGTGCGTGGCGAGAGTGTGGCGTTGACCGTGAGTATCGGCCTGGCGGGCGTACCGATGGATCGGGTCGCCTCCGCCGGTGCCATGCTCGATCTGGCCGCCCTGCGAACCCAGGAAGCCATGGGGGTCGGTGGAAATCGCATTGTTGCACCGGGGGCTGCGCCGGCGATTCCCAATTCCATCTCGATCCAGCATGCCCTTGAATTACTTGCAGCAGGGCGGCGCGAGGCTGTATTGCCGCACCTGGGCGCACTTGGCGAGCAGTTGCTGCCGCTTTTGCGGATTATCGACAGTGAATTTGATCTGGCCTTGCCAATGGCCGGTATCGAGCAGCGTTTCATAGAGCGGGCAGGGAAAAAACAATAGCCCGATCTTTATTTTGTTGTGCAGGAAAACCTAACTTGAGGGAGTTGTATGGCGACTTACAAGGAATTTCATCAGTATTCCATTGAAAAACCGAATGAGTTCTGGACCGAACAGGCCCAACTCGTTGACTGGAAGGAACCGTTTACCCAGGTATGCGACTACTCGCGTCCCCCGTTTGCCAAATGGTTCGTCGGCGGCAAGACCAATCTTTGCTACAACGCGGTTGATCGTCACGCGGCCAAGCGCCCGAACGATCGTGCGCTGATCTTCATTTCGACTGAAACCGATGAAGAAACGGTTTACAGCTTTGCCGAGCTGCAGCGTGAAATCGAGCGTATGGCGGCGATTTACCAAAGCCTCGGCGTCAAGAAGGGCGACCGCGTCCTGATCTACATGCCGATGATCGCCCAGGCAACCTTCGCCATCCTGGCTGCAACCCGCATCGGCGCCATCCACTCGGTGGTCTTCGGTGGCTTCGCTTCCGGCTCGCTGGCCACCCGCATCGACGATGCCAAGCCGGTGCTGATCGTTTCTGCCGATGCCGGCATGCGCGGCGGCAAGGCCGTGCCCTACAAGCATCTGCTCGATGAAGCCATCGAACTGGCCGAACACAAGCCGGCCAAGGTGCTGATGGTCGACCGTGGTCTGGACAAGGAATTCAACAAGGTGGCTGGTCGCGACGTTGATTACGCGACCGAACGCGCCAAGTTCATGGATGCCCAGGTGCCGTGCGAATGGCTGGAATCGAACGAGCCGTCCTACATCCTGTATACCTCCGGGACGACCGGCAAGCCGAAGGGCGTGCAGCGCGATACCGGCGGTTATGCTGTGGCACTGGCCTCGACCATGAAGCACATCTACTGCGGTGGCGAGGGTGAAACCTTCTTCTCGACCTCCGATATCGGCTGGGTGGTCGGTCACTCTTACATCATCTACGGCCCGCTGATTGCCGGTATGGCCACCGTGATGTACGAAGGCACGCCGCTGCGTCCGGATGCCGGCATCTGGTGGCAGATCGTCGAGAAGTACAAGGTCTCGGTCATGTTCTCCGCACCGACGGCAGCCCGCGTGCTGAAGAAGCAGGATCCGGCCTTCATGCACAAGTATGACCTGTCGACCCTGAAGCATATTTTCATGGCCGGCGAGCCGCTTGATCAGCCGACCCACGAATGGTTCATGGGTGAGCTGAATATCCCGGTCATCGACAACTACTGGCAGACTGAAACCGGTTGGCCGATGCTGGCTGCGTTGCCGGGTGTGGAAAAGACACCGATCAAGTTCGGTTCGCCGAGTTTCCCGGTCTACGGCTACAACCTGAAGATTTTCCGCGAAGACGGCTCCGAGTGCGGCGCCAACGAAAAAGGCATTGCTGCGGTCATCCCGCCGTTGCCGCCTGGCTGTCTGTCCACCGTCTGGGGTCAGGACGACCGTTTCGTCAGCACCTATTTCACCCTGTTCAAGGAGCCGCTGGTTTATTCCTCCTACGATTGGGCGATCAAGGACGATGACGGTTATTTCACCATCCTCGGTCGTACCGATGACGTGATCAACGTTGCCGGTCACCGTCTGGGCACCCGTGAAATCGAGGAAGCCATCCAGAACCACGCGGCGATTGCCGAAGTGGCCGTGGTTGGCGTCGAAGACAAGCTCAAGGGCCAGGTGCCGATGGCATTCGCCGTCGTCAAGGATGCTTCCAAGGTGGCAACGCCCGAGTTGGTCAAGGCGCTGGAGAAGGAAGTGTTTGCCACGGTCGACGGCATTTTGGGGGCCATTGGTCGTCCGGCTCGCGTGCACTTCGTGACTGGTTTGCCCAAGACCCGTTCCGGCAAGATGCTGCGCCGTTCGCTGCAGGCTTTGGCTGAAGGTCGCGATCCAGGCGATCTGACCACGATCGATGATCCGTCGACGCTGGAACAGATCAAGAACGCACTGGCCAGCTGATCCGGTTCGTGCTTCATCCAAACCCGCCGACGCAAGCCGGCGGGTTTTTTTACGCCTCAACTGTAAGAATTGATGCCGGGGGTGGGTGTTAGAATGCCCGTCAGTCCTACCTTTCCCGTGTTCCTTACTGATGATTTACGAAACAGTCGCTGCAGTTGATTTAGGCTCCAATAGCTTCCGCCTGCAGGTTGGTCGGGTGGTCGATGACCAGATTTATACGCTGGATTCGATGAAGTCTGCCGTCCGGCTGGCTTCCGGGCTGAATGCCGACAAGCGCCTGGATGCGCCATCGCAGGCACGCGCCTTGCTGGCCTTGCGCAATTTCGGCGAGCGTTTGCGCGGCCTTGATCCTGGGGCTGTTCGTGTCGTTGCCACCAATACGCTGCGAGTGGCTAAAAATGCTGCCGAGTTTCTGCCGCTGGCGGAAGAGGCGCTTGGCTTTCCGATCGAAATCATTGCCGGTCGGGAGGAAGCGCGCCTGATTTACATCGGCGCCTCGCACTCCTTGCCTTCTGCGTCGCACAAGCGTCTGGTCATTGATATCGGCGGTGGGTCGACCGAATTCATTATCGGCAAACGCCATGATCCGCAACTGATGGAGTCCCTTTACATGGGCTGCGTCAGTTATACCCAGCGGTTTTTCCCGGATCGGAAAATCGACAAGAAGCGTTTGCGCGAGGCGCAGGTTGCTGCAGCGAAGGAAATCGAACTGATTGCCCACGATTATCAGCGTCTGGGCTGGAAGGAAGCGGTTGGTTCTTCCGGTTCAGCACGGGCGATTGCGGATGTGCTCGAAATGAACGGCATGAATCCGAATGGCGAAAGTGGCATTACCCGGGAAGGCCTGGATAAGCTTTGTGCCTTGCTGATCAAGGCGGGGTCCGCCGAAGCGCTTGATTTGCCGGGCGTACGCAGTGATCGTTTGCCGGTTCTGCCGGGAGGTATCGCGATCATGTCAGCCATTTTCGAGGAGTTGGGGCTGGAGCGCATGACCTATGCCGATGGTGCTTTGCGTCTCGGCGTGCTTTATGACCTGCTTGGCCGTTTTCATGACCACGATATGCGTGATTCGACCGTCAAGCAGTTTCGTCGGCGTTATCAGGTAGAAGCGGATCAGGTCGAACGGGTGGAAGCAACGGCGATTTCGGCGCTGACCCAGCTTTCGGAAGGTACGCCGAGCGAAGTTGACGTTCAGTTTTTGTCCTGGGCCACCCGGTTGCATGAAATCGGGATTTCGGTGGCCCATAACGCCTACCACAAGCACGGTGCCTACATCCTGACCTATGCCGACATGCCGGGTTTCTCCAAAAAGGATCAGGCACGCCTGGCCATGCTGGTGCTCGGACATCGTGGCAAGCTTGAAAAGCTGGGCTCGATTCCTGCGGTCGACAGCGCCTGGACGCTGGTTTTCTGTTTGCGGCTGGCCGTGCTCTTGCATCGCACGCGGGATGACCGGGCTTTGCCGGATTGGCGGGTTTCCCGTAGCGGCAGCGGCTTCCTGCTTGAACTGCCGGCTGGCTGGCTGGCGACCAACCCGTGGACGGCCGCGGCTCTTGGTGAAGAGGCGGCCATCTGGAAACAGATCGGGCGTGATTATGTGGTCAAGTCGCGGGCCTTGAGGAAGGGCGAATGAAGCCGTTCCCCAGCTTGCAGCTTGAGCCGGGGAAAGTCGTGCTGGCCGGGGAATGGACGTTGGCCGCAATGCTGCCGCAGATTGACGTATTGAAGCAGCAACTTGCTTCAGCCGTCTCCGGTGAGCAAAGCTGGAATCTTCTTGCCGTTACACGGATTGATAGTGCTGCCGCTGTCTTGCTGTGGCGCACCTGGGGCCAGGCCTGGCCGAAAAACCTGCTGATTTCGGGTGTGCACCGCGCCGTCATCGAGCGCGTTGCCAATCTTCCGGCTGAAGTTTCTGCTCCGCCGGTCGACTCCTTCCATCCGCTGGAAATTGTTGGTCACCAACTGCTCAAGGCGACCGTCAACTTGCGTGGCATGGTGACGCTGCTTGGGCAACTCTGGCTCGATGTGATTTATCTGGCTCGCCATCGGGCCGATATACCTTGGCGTGAATTTACCGCCAATCTCTATAAATCCGGTGCCCAGGCACTGCCGGTAACGGCACTGGTCGGTTTTTTGATTGGTATTACGATCAGCTACTTGTCCGCCCTGCAATTGAAAACATTCGGCGCCGACCTGTTCATCGTCAATATCCTCGGCATTTCAATCATTCGCGAGCTTGGCCCGGTCTTGGTCGCGGTGCTGGTTGCCGGCCGATCCGGTTCGGCAATGACTGCCCAGATCGGTGTGATGCGAGTGACCGAGGAAATCGATGCCCTGTCCACGATGGGTATCTCGCGCACGGTTCGTGTCGTTTTGCCCAAGATTTTCGGGTTGACCGCGGCAATGCCGCTGCTGGTTTTATGGACATCGGCCGTCGCCTTGTTTGGTGGAATGATTGCCGCGATGTTCCAGCTTGATCTGTCACTGATCTATTTTTTCGAGAATCTGCCGCGTGCCGTGCCGATGGCAAACTTGCTGATCGGTTTGGCCAAAGGCGTGCTGTTCGGCTTTGTCATCGCACTTGTGGCCTGTTATTTCGGCTTGCGGGTCAAGCCGAACACCGAAAGTCTGTCCGCCAACACAACCAGTGCGGTGGTGACGGCAATTACCGCGGTCATTCTGGTTGATGCGATTTTTGCCGTATTGACCCGTCAGATCGGGATGCCCCAGTTATGACCCGCGATGTCGTCATCGAGCTGTGTGGCGTCGATACGGTTTTTTCCGGGCATTACGTGCATCGCAAGCTCGATTTGTCTATCGAGCGCGGGCAGATCGTCGGTTTGCTGGGCGGCTCGGGGAGCGGAAAAACCACCCTGTTGCGTGAAATGCTCGGCTTGCTTAGGCCGACTGCCGGGTATGTGCGTCTTTTCGATGTTGATTTGAATGATCCGGACAGCCTGGTTCAGCGAGCCATCCGCCGTCGGCTCGGCATGCTTTTCCAGCATGGCGCACTATTTTCCGCACTATCCGTTTTTGACAACATTGCTTTCCCCTTGCGCGAATTGCGTTGCCTCGATGAAGACTGGATTCGGCACCTGGTCCATCTCAAGCTGGCAATGGTCGAATTGGCGCCGGCTCACGGCCTGTTGATGCCGGCGGAGCTGTCCGGCGGAATGGTCAAGCGTGTCGCGCTGGCGCGTGCGCTTGCCCTTGAGCCGGAACTGCTGCTGCTTGATGAGCCGACGGCTGGCCTTGATCCAGATCGCAGCCAGAACTTTGTCGAACTGGTCGGTTCGCTGCAACAGGCGCTGGGCCTGACGGTCGTGATGGTGACGCATGACCTGAATACCCTGGCCGGGCTGGCCAGCCATGTTGCCGTACTGGCCGAGGGACATATCATTGCCCACGGTCCCAAGGCAGAAGTGATGACTGTCGATCATCCTTTTGTGACCGGCTTTTTTGGCGCTGACCGCAAGAAACTGCTTTAATGAAAGCTCATGGAAAATAAATCTCATGCCTTCGTGGCCGGCATTTTTGTTCTTTTGCTGGGTCTTGCTGCTTTGCTGGCACTCTACTGGCTCGGTGGTGCCAAGGACGATACGCATGATTACGTGGTTGTCACCAAGCAAAATATCGGTGGATTGAATCCACAAGCGCAAGTGCGCTATCGCGGCATCCGGGTTGGCAAGGTCAGCGATATCCGGCTCGATCCGGATGACTACAGCAATATTCTTGTGACGATCTCGGTGCGTGAAGATGTCCCGCTCACCAAGGGGACAGTCGCCAAACTCAACTATCAGGGCGTCACCGGTTTGGCGCACATTCTTTTGCTCGAAACCGGCAAGGACAAGGCTCCCCTTGAGCCAGACGATGAAAAGCCGCCGCAGATCATGATGATTCCCTCGCTTTTCGACGAGTTGGGCGAAAGCGGTGCGGCGACCTTGAAGCAGGCGCAATTGCTCATGGCATCCGCCAATGCCATGCTCAGTGAAGAAAATCGCAAGCACCTCACGGCAACGCTAGCTAATCTGGAGACCGCTTCGGCGCACATGAAGCCGGCGCTTGAAAATCTGAACGGCAGCCTGATCCAGATTCGCAAATTGATTGATGATCAAAATGTCAAGAAACTATCGGCTGCAGCCGGTGAAGTCGCCCCCTTGCTGGCCGATACGCGCGTGCTGATCGGCAAAATGCAGGCGGCTACAGACAAGCTCGATGGCGCCATTGGCGATGCCTCGGCCGGAGGAACGGCGGCACTGATGCCGCGCCTGAATGAATTGGCCAGTGATTTTTCGACAACTTCGCGTCAGCTGAGCCGCGTTTTGCGGATTCTCGAAGATTCGCCGCAGGGGCTTGTTTTCGGTGCGCCGGCATTGCCTCCCGGCCCCGGTGAGCCAGGCTTTTCTAACGGGGGCGGGCAATGAACGTGCGACTCTTTGCGATACCGGTCCTTGTGCTGTCGCTGGCCGGCTGTTTGACGTCAGGCAAGCGAGGCGATACGGCAATGGCGGTCTATGACCTCGGTTTTGCGGTCGACCGCAGCAATCTGCCGATTCGTAAAGTGCCGATGGCCGTTGAAGTCAGGGCGCCGCTGTGGTTCGACTCGCTGGGCATCGGTTACCGCCTGGCCTATGACGAGCCAGCGCGATTGCGTGAATATGCCAGGGCGCGTTGGGCGGGGCCGCCGGCTCAGTTGATTCAACTCAAGCTGGTTCGCGATTCAGGCCTGGTTGCGGCAGGGCAGGGGCGGGCGCGTTGTGTGCTACGCCTTGATATCACGGAGTTCAGCCAGGTTTTTGATACGGCGACCGTCAGTCGGGCTGTCCTGCAAGGTCGCGTGCAATGGCTTGATCGTGGCCGCGGGCGTTTGGCTGAGCAAACTTTTGCCTTTGACCTGGCCGCCGGGTCACCTGATTCAAAAGGCGGTGTAGCTGGCTTGACGGCAGTGGTCGAGCAGTTGACCGCAGCAATCGGTGTGTGGGAGCAGGAGCGATCCGGTGTGCTGGCTGATTGCCTGCGTTAATTTGAAACAATGCGTTCGGCAATGCGTTGCTTAAGATCGCCAAGATTCTCGTCAAAATCACTGTAGTGCATCAGCGATAGCCCGAAAACGCAGGCGTACAGAAGCAGGCTGCGACTTTTTGCTTCGGCTTCCGACATGCCGGAAGCAACAAACAGTTTGCGGGTACACTCCAGGCGATACAAATCAACAGCTTCGACGACGGCTGCCGCACGTGCATCATGGCGAGCCCAGTCGCGCACAGCCAGTTCAATGGACATGCCCTTGCGATTGCGATTGGCGCCATAGACCTCGATGGCATAGTGCAATTGGTCGCGTTCCTGGCCTGGTGCAACCGAGGTGGTTTTTTCGATATCGCGAATCCGGCCGTCTTTCCAGTGCTCCAGCACGGCATCGAGCAGCGCCTGGCGATCCTTGAAGTGCCAGTAAAAACTGCCTTTGGTGACGCCGCAGCGTTTGGCCAGCACTTCAACGCGCAGGCCGGCAACGCCTTCTCGGGCGAGGACATCAACCGCCGTTTCGACCCAGTTGTTGGGGTCGAGTTGCGTGCGCGGCGATACCGCCTTCTTGCGAGGCACTTTCAGGGGAGACTTGACAGGTGTGATTTCCATACGCTACCGTATGCACTCCATACGACACAGTATGGTCATTGTGCGTAATGACTAAGACTCTGTCAAACAGATGCCAGTTTGTAGTACAAAGGCGCTGATAAATTTAAACGACCTGAAAGGAGAGGCTTGTGAAAATTCTCGTCCCCGTGAAGCGGGTAGTGGACTACAACGTCAAGGTACGCGTGAAGGCGGATGGTTCAGGGGTAGACCTGGCCAACGTCAAGATGAGCATGAACCCGTTCGACGAAATCGCGGTGGAAGAAGCCGTGCGTCTGAAGGAAGCCGGCATTGCGACTGAAGTGATCGCTGTTTCCTGCGGCGTGGCCGCCTGCCAGGAAACCCTGCGCACCGCGATGGCGATTGGTGCCGACCGCGGCATCCTGGTTGAAGCCGACGTCGAACTTCAGCCGCTGGCTGTCGCCAAGCTGCTCAAGGCGCTGTGCGACAAGGAACAACCGCAACTCGTCATCTGCGGCAAGCAAGCGATTGACGACGATGCCAACCAGACCGGTCAGATGCTGGCTGCGCTGCAGAACTGGCCGCAAGCCACCTTCGCCTCCAAGGTTGTCATCGCCGGCGGCAAGGCAGAAGTCACCCGCGAAATCGACGGGGGTCTGGAAACCCTGGCGATCAGCCTGCCGGCCGTTGTCTCGACCGACCTGCGCCTGAACGAACCGCGCTACGCCACGCTGCCGAACATCATGAAAGCCAAGAAGAAGCCGCTCGACACCGTCAAGCCTGCCGACCTCGGCGTTGACGTTGCCCCGCGCCTGAGCACGCTGAAAGTCGCCGAACCGGCCAAGCGCTCCGCGGGTGTCAAGGTCGCGGATGTGGCCGAACTCGTCAACAAACTCAAAAACGAAGCCAAGGTGATCTGATCATGACCATCCTCGTTATCGCCGAACACGACCACGCCAGCCTCAAGGCCGCCACGCTCAACACCGTTGCTGCCGCCGCCAAAATCGGTGGCGACATTCACGTCCTCGTTGCCGGCACCGCCTGCAGCGGCGCCGCCCAGCAAGCTGCCGGCCTGCAAGGCGTGAGCAAAGTCAAAGTGGCCGACGCGGCCCACTACCAAAGCCAGACCGCAGAAAACCTGAGCGCACTGGTCATCGCCAACGCCGCCGGCTACAGCCACATCCTGGCCCCGGCCACGACCTTCGGCAAAAACCTGCTGCCGCGCGTTGCCGCACTGCTCGACGTCGCGCAGATTTCCGAAATCACCGGTGTTGAATCTGCCGACACCTTCGTCCGCCCGATCTACGCCGGCAATGCGCTGGCCACGGTCAAGAGCGCCGATACGGTCAAGGTGATCACCGTGCGTACCACCGCCTTTGACGCGGTCGACGCCGGCAACAATGCCGAAATCGAAACGCTCGGCGCCGCCGCCGACACCGCCCAAAGCGCGCTGACCCATCGCGAACTGACCAAATCGGCCCGCCCTGAACTCGGCGCCGCCAAGATCATCGTCTCTGGCGGTCGAGGTCTGGGCAGCGGTGAAAACTATCAGCAACTGCTCGAACCGCTGGCCGACAAGCTCGGTGCTGCGCTCGGCGCCAGCCGTGCTGCGGTCGACGCCGGTTTTGTGCCGAATGACTACCAGGTGGGCCAGACCGGCAAGATCGTCGCGCCGCAGCTCTACCTGGCGGTCGGTATTTCCGGTGCGATCCAGCATCTGGCCGGGATGAAAGATTCCAAGGTGATCGTGGCGATCAACAAGGACCCCGATGCCCCGATCTTCCAGATCGCCGATTACGGCCTGGTAGGTGACTTGTTTGAGGTGGTGCCGCAACTGGTGGCTGCGGTTGGCTAAAATAGCCGTGTGAATCTACCGGACACACTGTTGGGCGAAGCGTGGTACTGGGCGGCTTGGGTCGTCTGGCTACCCGTCTTCGCCCTTTGTCTTTTTCGGGCCGACTGGGCGCGTCTCAAAGATTCGGAACAGCTCAATGTGTGGCTTGGCATGATCGTGTTCCTGGTGCTGATCTGGAGCATGAAAGCGGGCGTCAAACCCGGGTTGGGATTCCATCTGCTGGGCGCTACTGTCTTTACGCTAAGTTTTGGCCCTTACCTTGCCTTCATTGGTTTGTCTGCCGTTTTGGCTGCTGTCACCTTGAATGGTTCTGCCGGAATTTTTGCCTTTGGGTTGAATGAGCTACTGATGGCTGGCGTGGCGGTGCCGTGCAGTCATTTCTTGTTCAAGTGGCTTTCTCCGGTTCTTCCCAAGCATTTTTTTGTTTATATATTCATTCACGGATTTCTTTGTGCGGCACTGACTGTTATTGCGACCGGATTTACCGTTTCTGTGTTCATGGCAATGGCGGGGGCGTACGAATGGGAATATCTGATTGGTGATTATTTCCCCTATTTTTTGTTATTGGGATTCTCCGAGGCATGGCTCTCGGGAATGGTCATGACGCTTTTTGTCGTTTATCGTCCCAACTGGGTACTTACCTTTAACGATTCCTGTTATCTATGTGATAAATAACGACTACAATCCGCTTAGTTTTTTGTCATTGAGGGCTGTTTCCTTGAATTGTTTGACTTTCCGTTATTGCTTTCCGGTCGCCTTGCTCGCCGTTTCTGCGAGCGCTTCAGCGATTGGGCTGGGGGAGCTCAGGGGGCAGCCAGCATTGGGCGATCGTCTGCAGGTTGAGGTCGGTTTGCTGGGCGGGGGCAAGGAAGTGCTTGATGCTTCATGCTATCGCCTTGTTCAGCCTGCGAATGGCGGTGATCTGCCTTGGCTCAAGAAAGCGGTGCTGAGTACTCGCAATGGCAATCCGCCCGTTCTGGAAATCAAATCAGATATTCCCTTGCGTGAGCCGATCATGCAGTTTGCCGTGCATGTGGCGTGTGGGAATGATATCTCTCGTGATTATGTGATTCTCGCTTCGCCGGCCAGGGATGTTGCGCCTGAGTCGTCGCCACGTGCGGTTGCCCGCGAATTGCCGTCACAGGTTCAAGGAAATTCAGCAAAGGCTGCTTCGCGTCCAGCGGCGGCAGACCGTGGGCCGGTTGTTTCCCGTCCTTCGGCCCCGCGTTCGCGTCCTGTCGGACGCAATGATGCTGGCAAGGGATTGCCGGACCGCTTGATGCTTTCAACGGGGATCGATGTCGGTGATCCTTCCTTGCGCCTGGCGACCGATATCGCCGGCATGGGCAGGCAGGCAGGTGCCGGGCAATCGGTCGAGGCTCAGCGTGAAGTGCTACGCCTCGAATATCGCATGCTGATGGCGCTTCATGAGCAGGCCAATACCCAAATGGCGACGGCGGAAAAGCTGCGCAACATGGAAGGTACCTTGGCTGAGCTGGAACAGAGAACGCTGGAAATTGCCCAGCGTTCCGAGAAGGAAACGGCTCAGGGAGCGCCTGCGGTAGCGGGGGCTCAGCCCGTTGGCGATAGTGCCAAGCCTGTTGCGCCTGCGCCGACTGCTCCGCCAGCCAGCCAGCCGCCTGCTGTAGCCGATTCGTCGAGCGATCTCTCCGAGTGGGGGCTCTACGGGCTTTTGTCGGTGGCTGTGTTGGCGCTCGGCGGCTTGCTTGGCTGGAGAAATTATCGTGAGCGCCAATTGCGCAATATCGATTCTGACGATTTGTTCGTTGCGCCCGGGTTGGAGGTTGATCCAAAGCGCGATGAAGAGCACGAAGAGCTCGGTGGTGTTGATCTGCCCGTCGAGCCGGGCATGATGGGTTCGACCATGAAGGTCGACCTTGAGCTTGATGGGCACGATACAGGTGAAGTGGTCAGCAATGCGCCGCAGGCAGCGAGCGACTCCCTGGCTGAGGCCCAATTGGATTCTGTTTTTTCGGTCAATGCCACGACGCTTGATGAACATTTTGAAGCCAATCCGGTCATGGAACTGGCTGACATCATGCTTTCTTTCGGGCGTGTCAAGGGTGCAGCCCAGGCGCTTCAGGAGTACATCGATAACAATCCGCAGGAGGCCTTGCAGCCATGGATTCGTCTGATGGACGTCTACAAGATGGCTGGCATGCGTAATGAATTCGAAGCTGTTGCGTTGAATCTGAACCAGAACTTCAATGTTGAAATTCAACAATGGGATGGCTCGGAGCCGAGTCAGAACCGTCATTCGCTGGACCTGATTCTCGATGATGAGGTTCCGGTTTCTCCTGTCCCCGTTGCTCCGCGTCCGGAATGTCTTGAGGATATGCCGCGCATCATGGCGTCGGTGACCCAGTTCTGGTCGTCGGGCGATGTGGTTGGCTATCTTTATCAGCTGTTGCGCGATAACCGTGGCGGTAAGCGAGTTGGTTTTGCTTTGCCGGTTGTCGAGGAAATTCTGTTCCTGATCGAACTCAAGGAAACATCAAACCGCATGGAAAGAGAAGTGGAGGGGGCATGAGCGAATATGTTGCACCGCTGAAGGACATCCGTTTTGTCATGCAGGAGCTGGCAGGCCTGGATCAGGTTGTAGCGCTGCCTGGTTGTGAAGAGGCTTCTCCGGATGTGGTTGATGCAATTCTCGATGAGGCTGCCAAGTTTGCGGGTGAGGTTCTTTCCCCGCTGAATCGGGTGGGTGATCGAGAGGGGGCCAAGTGGGCGGATAAGGTGGTAACCACCTCGCCTGGCTTCAAGGAGGCTTATCGTCAATTTGTGGACAATGGCTGGAATGGCTTGGGTTGCGACCCCGAGTTCGGCGGCCAGGGCTTGCCCCGTTTGCTATCTGCTGCCGTCAGTGAAATGTGGAAGGCCTCCAATCATGCTTTTTCCTTGTGTCCGATGTTGACCCAGGGAGCTATCGAGGCACTGATGATCGCCGGTACGGATGCTCAGAAAGCGACGTATTTGCCGAAACTGGTCTCCGGTGAGTGGACGGGTACGATGAATCTGACCGAGCCCTCGGCGGGGTCAGATCTTGCAGCCGTGCGCAGTCGTGCAGAGCCTGTCGGAGATGGTACCTACAGGATTTTTGGCCAGAAAATCTTCATTACCTACGGCGAGCACGACATGGCGGACAATATTGTCCATCTGGTTCTGGCTCGCACGCCCGATGCCCCGGAGGGGGTCAAGGGGATTTCCCTTTTTGTAGTTCCGAAGTTCCTGCTCGATGCAGCAGGTGAGCCGGGCGAGCGTAATGACGTCTTCTGTGTCTCGATTGAGCACAAGCTGGGTATTCATGGTAGCCCAACTGCCGTTCTGGCCTTTGGCGACAATGGTGGTGCTATCGGGACGCTGGTTGGTGAAGAGAATCGTGGTCTGGAATACATGTTCATCATGATGAACGCAGCCCGCTTCAATGTCGGCCTGGAAGGTCTGGGTGACGCCGAGCGGGCTTACCAGCGGGCAGTTGCCTACGCCAGGGATCGTGTGCAGGGGGCTGAGGTTGGTGTACGTGGCGGGCCGAAAGTCCCGATTATCAAGCATCCTGACGTTCGACGCATGTTGATGTCGATGCGTGCCCGGATCGAGGCAATGCGAGCTTTGGCCTATGTGACGGCAACGGCACAGGATCACGCGCATGCCAACCCGGATGCGCTTGCTCGCCAGCGCGGTCAGGCCTTTGCTGATTTGATGATTCCAGTGGTGAAGGGGTGGAGTACCGAGAGTGCCATCGATATTGCCTCGCTCGGCGTGCAAGTTCACGGCGGCATGGGTTATATCGAGGAAACGGGTGCAGCCCAGCATCTGCGCGATGCGCGAATCACTGCAATTTACGAAGGTACAACGGCAATTCAGGCAAACGATCTGATTGGCAGGAAGATTGCTCGTGAAAAAGGGGCGACGATTGCAGCCTTGATTGCAGATATGCGTGCCGCTGCACTACAGCTCGATGATGATCTGTCGCACGTAGGTGCCCGTCAGAATGCTGCGGTCGACGCGCTGGAAAAGGCTGTTTCCTGGATTGTCGAGACATTTTCGTCGGATACCAAAGCGGTTCATGCCGGCGCTGTGCCGTTTCTTTATCTGCTGGGGATTGTTGCCGGAGGTTGGCAACTAGGGCGGGCAGCGGTTATTGCCCGTGCCAGGTTGTCGTCCGGTGATACGGACCCTTTCTGGAAAGCCAAGCTGGCTACAACCCGCTTCTATGCTGACCACTTTTTGACTCAGGCGGAGGGCTTGGCTGAGTCTGTTATCACCGGTGCTGTTGGTGCGCTTCAGATCGATGACGATGGTTTTTAATAAATAAGCCTTTGTTTTTCCCTCTAAGCCCACGATTTCTGCTATAGTCGTGGGCTTTTCAACCTTGCCCCACCGCGACCGCATGGCGGGGGGTATTAGCCAAAAGGAGTTTGCATGCGCCATTACGAAATCGTCTTTATCGTCCACCCGGACCAAAGCGAACAAGTGCCAGGCATGGTCGAGCGTTACCGCGCCATCGTTACCGCAAAGAACGGCACGATCCACCGTCTTGAAGATTGGGGCCGTCGTCAGCTGGCTTACCCGATCCAGAAGATCCACAAAGCTCACTACGTCCTGATGAACATCGAGTGCGAAGGTGAAACGCTCAATGAACTCGAACATTCGTTCAAGTTCAACGACGCTGTTCTGCGCCACCTGACCGTCAAGATGAAGGCTGCTGTGACGACTCCTTCCCCGATGATGAAGGAAGAAAAGTCCAAGTCTTTGCTGGCTGGTGAAGCTGCCGTCGAAGCACCGGCTGCTTAACGGATATTTGTACGGGATTACGGCTGAACTGTCTTGAAATCACTGGAAAGCTGCTTGAGCGTAAAGCGTTGCGCTACACGCCGGCAGGAATTCCAGTCAGTGAAGGATGGCTGCAACACAGCTCCTCACAGATTGAAAACAAAACAGAGCGCCTGGTAGAAGTGGAAATTGCTGTTTTGGCCTTGGGTGATTCTGCCCGCTGGCTTGAAGCAGTCCCTCTGAGTGGGGGTGTCAAAGTGACAGGTTTTCTGGCTGCCAGAAATCGCAACAGCAAAATGCCCGTACTGCATGTGCACTCAATAGAATTTTTGGAAGGAAACGAAAATGGCTCGATTCTTCAAGAAGAAGGATGACGACAAGAAAAAGAAGCGCGGTGGCGGCCTGTTCAAGCGTCGCAAATTCTGCCGCTTCACGGCTGAAAAGGTCGAACAGATCGACTACAAAGATGTAGACGTTCTCAAGGAATACATCCAGGAAAACGCCAAGATCATGCCGGCTCGTCTGACCGGTACCAAGGCCGGCTATCAGCGTCAGCTGGGCACCGCAATCAAGCGCGCCCGCTTCCTGGCTCTGCTGCCTTACACCGATAACCATCAATAATTTTCGAGGAGACGAAACATGCAAATCATTCTGCTCGAGAAGGTTGTTAACCTCGGTAACCTCGGTGATGTCGTCAAGGTCAAGGACGGTTACGCCCGTAATTTCCTGATCCCGAAGCGTATGGCCAAGCGTGCTACGCCTGCTGCCATGGCTGAGTTTGAAGCTCGTCGCGCTGAACTGGAAAAGCTGGCCGCTGAAAAGCTGGCTGCAGCCCAGGGCGTTGCCGACAAGATGAACGGCACCACCGTTACCGTTGCCCGCAAGGCCGGTATGGATGGCCGCCTGTTCGGTTCCGTCGGTAATGCCGACGTTGCTGAAGCACTGAAGGCTGCCGGCTTTGCCGTCGATCGTTCAGCTGTTCGCATGCCGGAAGGCCCGCTCAAGACGATCGGTGAATTCCCGCTCGACGTTGCCCTGCACACCGACGTGCTGGCCAACATCAATGTGGCTGTGGTTGCCGAGTAATTTCGCTTACTCTGTTTCATTGAAAGGCCTCGCATTTGCGAGGCCTTTTTAATTTACACTCTTCCCGATGAACCAGCGTCCGCCAAAACCAAAATCTGTCGATCCTTCCCTCGCTCAGCTACGTGTCCCGCCGCACTCGATCGAGGCCGAGCAATCCGTTCTTGGTGGTCTCCTGCTTGATAACCAGGCATGGGACCGAATGGGCGATCTGCTCACCGATAGCGACTTCTATCGTGATGAGCATCGGCGAATTTTTCGTCAGATTCGTGGCCTTCTCGAACGAGCCAAGCCGGCTGACGTCGTTACCGTGGCCGAGGCGCTCGATGCGGCAGGAGAAAGCGATCAGACCGGTGGCCTGGCTTACTTGGGCGAACTGGCAGCAAATACGCCGTCAGCTGCAAATATCCGGCGTTACGCTGAAATTGTCCGAGAGCGTGCCGTGTTGCGCCAACTGGTCGCGACGGCAGATGAAATTGCCTCTGATGCCTTGAATCCCCTTGGGCGTGATGCGGCAACCTTGCTCGACGAAGCCGAGTCCAAGATTTTCAAGATCGCCGAAGCAGGGGCTGGGCACAGTGAAGGTTTTGTGCACATCAACCCTTTGCTGACCCAGGTGGTTGAGCGCATCCAGGAGCTGCACGACCGGGATAACCCGTCGGACATTACCGGCGTGCCAACCGGTTTTATCGACCTTGATCAAAAGACCTCCGGTTTCCAGCCGGGGGACCTGATTATCGTGGCCGGCCGCCCATCCATGGGGAAAACGGCATTTGCCTTGAATATCGCGGAGAATGTCGCGGTCGACACTGGTTTGCCGGTCGGAGTGTTTTCGATGGAAATGGGTGGCGCCCAGTTGGCCATGCGGATGCTGGCTTCAATCGGACGTCTGAACTCGCAGAATCTTCGAACCGGCCGGATGAATGACGAGGAGTGGTCAAAACTCTCCTTTGCCCTCGGCAAGTTGCATGAGGCACCAATTTATATCGACGAGACCGGCGGTCTCAGCCCGGCCAATCTGCGGGCTCGGGCACGACGTTTGGCGCGGCAGTATGGCGGGAAGCTCGGCTTGCTGGTCATCGACTACATCCAGTTGATGAGTGGTAACAAGCAGGGAGAAAACCGTGCAACGGAAGTGTCCGAAATTTCACGCTCGATCAAATCCCTCGCCAAGGAGTTGCAGGTTCCTATCGTGGCGCTTTCTCAGCTCTCCCGAAAGGTCGAAGAGCGAACCGACAAGCGTCCGATGATGTCTGACTTGCGCGAGTCCGGCGCTATCGAGCAGGACGCGGACGTTATTCTGATGATGTACCGCGAGGAATATTACAAGCCGGATACCCCGGACAAGGGGATTGCCGAAGTGATTATCGGCAAGCAGCGTAATGGTCCGACAGGAACGGTGCGGATGAACTTCGTGGGTGAGTTCACCCGCTTCCAGAATCTGGCTGGCGGTGGTTTTGTCAGCTCGGATAACTAGGTTTCAGAGCTCGACACCGCGTGTGCTGATCGTATATTGAATAGCTGCCGGGTTGGTTCCATCAAGCCGCCCGGCATTTGATTCGAGCTGTGGAAGCAGCAGGAAGGGCAGTATCCGGCTCTGTCCGGGCAGGGTGATGTCACTGCCGACATTGAATGCAATCCAGTTCATTTCCCATACGCCGAACAGGATTTTTTTCAGCGACAGAAGCTTGCTGTCGCGGTCCGAGTAGCCTTCCAGTGCAATCGAGCGGCGTACATCGCTGGGATCGACCGGAATCCAGCCGTAGCCAGGGATGTAGAACTCTGCCCGGACGTGTTGTCCGCGCGTTGCGTCGCTGCTGTTCAAGCCCAGGCTGCGGAACAGGCGCGATGGCCCTACGCGCAAGCCGTAGACACAGCGTGCCGGGATGCCGATGGCCCGACAAATCGAAACAAAAAGCCCGTTGATATCGGCAGAGCGTCCACCGTACTGTCCTTGAATCAGCTGCTTGCGGACATCGCCAGTGCCGCAGCCAGGGAGGCTGGGGTCATAGATTGAGTTATCGACGACCCAGTCATAAATTGCCTTCGCCTGGGCGACCGGGTCCTTGATGCGGCCAACAATTCGCTCTCCAAGCTGGAATGCGAGGCCATCATTCGGGATCAACTGGGAGGCCTGCAGGTTGCGTCGGAGAATATCTTCGCGCTCAGGCGCAACGGTGCGCTTTGTCACGTCGAAATGACGGTCCGCGGTCGTGACCAGGGTGGTGAGCTGAAGTGTTGCCTCGCCACTCTCCTTCCATTCGCAGCGAAATACTTCGAGATCGCCATCGGGTAGGCGTCGCATGCTCGAATTGTTTGGGTTGCCACCCCACGAGTGACCCAGGGTGCGCTGGAAGAGCGTGTCCTGATTCAGTGGCAACGGCAGCCAGAGCTTGCTTTGACCACTGGTGTTTTTTAGGTTCACCGTAGTGGTGATTTCGTAGGTACGCCATTCGCTGGGTGGTTCGGCTGCCTTGACGGGCGGCAGGCGCGAGGCAGAAGTACCCTGTGGGGGTCTTTCGATGACAGGATCGTCGGCCGTGTGCGTGACGGGACCGGCGGCTACCTGGCGATAGCTGTGCCGTCCTTTTTTCGTCGATTGTCCGGACTTTTTCGAGGTGGCGCCTTTCTTGGCACCACTGGATTTCGATGAAGACGATTTGCCCGCAGTAGCCTTGGCACTGCTGTGTTTTTTTGCGGCGGCAGCTTCGCTTGCAAAAAGCGTCAGAGCGGCGGCAGATACTAGAAAATCACGACGTTTCAAAAGTTTCCTCCGGCAGAGCAGCCCGTGGCTGAAACGAAAAGGCCGTGTCGCTGACACGGCCCCTTTGGTTATTTCCAGCGATTATAACACTTCGGCTGCATGGTCCGCCAAGCGGGAACGCTCACCACGTTGTAACGTTATGTGACCGGAGTGAGCCCAGCCTTTAAAGCGGTCGACCACGTAAGTCAGACCTGAACTCCCTTCTGTCAGGTAGGGAGTGTCGATCTGGGCAATATTGCCGAGGCAGACAACCTTGGTTCCTGGACCGGCGCGAGTCACCAGGGTTTTCATCTGCTTGGGCGTCAGATTCTGGGCTTCATCGATGATCAGGTACTTCTTCAGGAAGGTCCGGCCGCGCATGAAGTTCATCGACTTGATCTTGACTCGCGAACGAATGATGTCGTTGGTCGCCGCTTTACCCCAGTCGCCGCCGTAGGTGCCGCTGCTTGCTTCATCGGTATGGGTGAGGACGTCGAGATTGTCTTCCAGCGCGCCCATCCAGGGGGCCATTTTTTCCTCTTCCGTACCAGGCAGGAAGCCGATGTCCTCACCGACCGGGACTGTGGCCCGGGTCATGATGATTTCGGCAAACTGCTTGCTTTCGAGAACCTGGGTCAAGCCGGCGGCGAGCGTCAGCAGGGTTTTGCCAGTACCGGCCTGGCCGAGCAGGGTGACGAAGTCGATGTCCGGGTTCATCAGCAGGTTCATCGCGAAATTCTGCTCGCGATTGCGTGCCGTGATACCCCATACCGCATTTTTGGGATGCGTGTAATCAACCAGGGTTTCGAGTACGGCACTTTTGCCGGAGGTTTCCTTGACGATGGCGGTGAAGCCATCCTTTTCCATCCAGACGAATTCATTGACCAGCATTTGCGGGCACAGCGGGCCACTGACCTTGTAGTAGGTCTTGGCCTCCTTTTTCCACGACTCCATGCCCTTGCCGTGCTTGTCCCAGAAATTGTCGGGCAGGGCGCGGGTACCGGTGTACAGGATGTCGGTATCCTCGAGCACCTTGTCGTTGAAGTAGTCCTCGGCAAGCAGGTTGAGGGCGCGCGACTTGATGCGCATGTTGATGTCTTTCGACACCAGGATGACCGGACGCTTGGGAAATTTTTTCTGCAGGTGGATGACCACCGAAAGGATCTGGTTATCGACCTTGGAGGTCGGCAGGCCTTGTGGCAGATCGGCGCTGATTGCTTCGGTTTGCAGGTAAAGGCGGCCGCTGGCCAGTTTGGCTGATGGGCCGTAAAGATCGATGCCCTCGTCGATGTCATCCTCGCCGTTGGCGGCCAGCAGTTCATCGAGCGTACGCGATGTCTGGCGGGCATTGCGGGCAATTTCGGACATGCCCTTCTTGTGATTGTCGAGCTCTTCCAGCGTCATGATCGGCAGGAAAACGTCGTGCTCTTCAAAGCGGAACAGGCTGCTGGGATCGTGCATCAGCACGTTGGTGTCGAGGACGAAGATCTTGGTAACGGCGGGCTTCTTTGAGGCTGCGGGCTTGCGCGGCATGGAGTGGGCCTTTGGTCGGGGTGGGAAAAGGAGTTAAATCGTTTTGACGAAATCGAGTACTTCCTGAACGTGGCCCGGTACTTTGACGCCACGCCATTCGCGGCGCAGAACACCTTTTCGGTCGATGATAAAGGTGCTGCGTTCCACGCCACGAACCTGTTTGCCATACATGTTTTTCATTTTCATGACGCCGAACAGATTGCATACGGCTTCATCGCTGTCCGATCCTAGCTCGAAGGGGAATTCCTGCTTCGCTTTGAAGTTTTCGTGCGATTTCAGGCTGTCGCGGGAAATGCCCAGAATCACTGCGTCGACCGCGGCAAACTCGTTATGCAGATCACGGAAATTCTGTCCCTGCGTGGTGCAGCCCGGCGTGCTGTCCTTGGGGTAGAAATAGATGACCACGATCTTGCCGGCCTGGGCGGCAAGGTTGAACGTCTGGCCACTGGTGGCTGGCAGGGAAAAGTCGGGGATTTGGGTGTCGAGCATGGCTTGCCTTTTTGTTATCGGGTTTGGGCCATTGTGGGCAAATCGTGTCCGGGCGGTCAACTCGTCATTTGTTAAACTCTCGCCCATGCGAACAAATTTTGCCTGCCTCTCTTTCTTCCTGTTACTGGCCGGTTGCGGGCAGTCCTGGAACGATCCCTATCCGGCTGCAGATGCCGGGCAGAATATTCTTTACACCGTATTCACCGAACGCCCGAAGCATCTTGATCCGGCCCAGTCCTACACCGAGGATGAGCTGGCATTTACCGGGCAGATTTATGAACCGCCCTTGCAGTATCACTATCTCAAGCGTCCCTACGAATTGATGCCGGCTACCGTCGAGGCCGTGCCGCAGCCGCGGTTTTTCGATGCCGCGGGCCGTGAGTTACCGGCTGATGTGGCACCGGAGAAGGTAGTCGAGAGTGTGTATGAATTGAAATTGAAGCCGGGCATCCGCTTTCAGCCGCATCCGGCTTTTGCGCTCGATGCGCACGGTCAACCGCTTTACCTGGGCAAAAGTGCGGCCGATGGTCGTCAATCACTGGGCGACTTTGCAGCAACGGCAACACGCGAACTGACCGCCGATGACTACATCTACCAGATCAAGCGACTGGCTCATCCGCGTCTGCATTCGCCGATTTTTGGCATGATGGCCGACAAGATCGTTGGTTTGCAAGCCTTGGGCGAATCGCTTGGGCAGGCGGCCAAAGCCTTGCCGAAAGATGCCTGGCTGGACCTCGATGAGCATGCCTTGTCGGGCGTTCAGAAAGTCGATGCACTGACCTGGCGCATCCGTATCAAGGGCAAGTATCCACAGTTTCTTTATTGGCTGGCGATGCCGTTCTTTGCGCCGGTGCCGCGTGAGGTCGACCGCTTTTTCAGCCAGCCGGGCATGGCGGCGAAGAACTTCTCACTGGACTGGTGGCCGGTTGGAACGGGGCCGTATTTTCTGGCTGAGAATGATCCGAATCGTCGCATGGTGCTTGTCCGGAATCCGAATTTCCACGGCCAGACTTATCCCTGCGAAGGTGAGGCGAGCGATCGTGCAACGGGGTTGCTGGACGATTGCGGCAAATCGCTGCCGTTCATCGATCGGGCAATCTTTACCCGCGAGAAGGAGGCCATTCCTTACTGGAACAAGTTCCTGCAGGGGTATTACGATGCTTCCGGGATTTCCTCGGATAGCTTCGATCAGGCGGTTCGCGTCAATGTCGGTGGCGAGGTGGGGCTGACTGACGAAATGCAGGCCAAGGGTATCCGGCTGCTGACCTCGGTCAAGAGTTCGACCTTCTACATGGGCTTCAATATGCTCGATCCGGTCGTCGGCGGGCTGGTGCCGCGGTCAACCCGTTTGCGGCAGGCAATTTCAATTGCCATCGATCAGGAAGAGTACATTTCGATTTTTGCCAATGGCCGGGGCATTGCCGCGCAAGGGCCTTTGCCGCCGGGGATTTTCGGTTACGAGAATGGCGAAGCGGGAATCGATCGTGTGGTCTATGACTGGGTCGATGGCAAGCCCAAGCGCAAGCCGATCGAGCAGGCGCGCCAGTTGATGGTCGAGGCGGGCTATCCGAACGGGCGCGATGAAAAAACAGGGGAGCCGCTGGTCGTCAATCTTGATACGACCGGCGGAGGAAGCGGTGAAAAATCCCGGCTGGATTGGCTGGTCCGTCAGTTTGCCAAGATCGACATCCAGCTGGTTGTCCGTTCGACGGACTTCAATCGTTTCCAGGACAAGATACGCAAGGGTAATGTCCAACTCTATTATCTGGGCTGGAATGCCGATTACCCCGATCCGGAAAATTTCTTTTTCCTGCTCGATGGCAATGAAGGCAAGGTCGTTCGAGGGGGTGAAAATGCTTCGAATTACGCCAATCCGGCGTTTGATCGCTTGTTCGCCCGCATGAAAAATATGGACAACACGCCGGAGCGTCTGGCGATCGTCCGCGAAATGAACGGGCTTTTGCACCATGATGCTCCCTGGGTCTTCGGCTTTCATCCCAAAAGCTATACCTTGAGCCATCGCTGGTTGAAAAATCGTAAGCCAAGTGAAGTCGGGAACAACATTCTGAAATATCAGCGAATTGACACGGTCGACCGCAGCAATGCACGAAAATTGTGGAATCCGCCGGTTTTCTGGCCAATCGGGCTGGCTGTGCTGGTCCTGGTGCTGGCCTTGTTGCCGGCCTGGAGCGCTTACCGTCGACGTGAGCAACGAGCTGCGCTGAAATGAATCTCGCGGTACGTCAGCGTGACATTGATGCTCTGCTCGCCGCCAGTCGGCCGTGCTGGCATCCGCAACCATTCCGTGAGCCCTTGCCAGCCTGGTGCGAAAGCTATCCGGCTTTGTTTGATGAACTGAATGCCTTGTCCGAGGCCGAGGTCAGCCGGCTGAACGATGACGGTGCGGCGGCCCTGGCCTTGCTGGCCAGGCATCAGCCTGAGTGGGGCGATCTTGTTGCGCTGGCGGCTTTGCCGGAGCGAGCGAAAGTGCCGATGGTCGAACATGGGCCGCGTTGGTGTCGTGACATTCCCGGGCGAAAGCGAGAACAAATCGAGGCTTTTGCCGCATCCACAGCGCATCAGGCCCTGCCTGTGATCGACTGGTGTGGCGGCAAGGGGCATCTCGGCCGTTTGCTTGCCCTGCAGTGGCAGATGCCTGTCAGCACGCTGGAAATCGATCGTCAGCTTTGTCAGGAGGGGCGGCAGTTGGCTGCTCGTCAGCAATTGCCGCAGGAATTTCTTGAGGCGGATGCGTTGACCGTGACAGATTGGCCGCAGTCTGGTCAGCATGCGGTAGCCCTGCATGCCTGTGGCGAGTTGCATCGCCGCTTGATCCGTCATGGTGTGGCGCGGGAGGTGAAGCAATTTGATGTCGCGCCGTGCTGTTACCACCGGGGCGTTACCCAGTCATATCAACCCTTGTCGCCGAGGCTGGCAACTGTCCTGACGCGCGACGATACGCGTCTGGCGGTGACCGAAACAGTGACTGCATCGCCCAGGCTGGCGCGCCTGCGGGATAAGGAAATGGCTTGGAAACTGGGGTTTGATGCGTATCGCCGTCAAGTGTCCGGCAATGTTTATAAAACCTTCAAGCCGGTCCCGGCCGCCTGGTTTCGGCTGCCATTTGAGGATTTTCTGACCTTGATGGCTGAACGCGAGGCTTTGCCGGTGCCGGGCAATCGTTCTGCTGCCGAGTTCGAGGCGCAGGGGTGGCAGCGGCAGCGCCAGGTGATGCGCTTTTCTGTGGTTCGACACGCTTTTCGCCGGCCACTTGAAGTCTGGCTGGCGCTTGATCTGGCCGGATTTCTCGAGATCAGCGGCTATCGCGTTGAGCTGGGTGTTTTTTGTTCTCGGCAGTTGACGCCGCGCAACCTGCTTATTTCTGCCCGACGCAGCTAGCCACGTAGTCGGCCAGTTCGGATGGGTGGTCAATGATCAGATCGGCCCCCCAAGTCTCCAGCGGCCCATTGTGGCCGAGATAGCCATAAGAGACGGCCACGGTGAAGCAGCCGGCGGCTCGTCCTGCCTGGATGTCGCGTAGATCATCGCCGACATAAATGCTGCGTGCCGGGTCGGCCTTGAGGTTCTGGCAGGCGTACAGGATCGGGCGTGCCGAGGGTTTGGCCTCCGGTGTCGTGTCTCCGCTGACAACGCAGCGGGTGCGCGGTGTCAGTCCTAGCAATTTGACCAGCGGATCGGTGAAACGCATTCGTTTGTTGGTCACGATGCCCCAGCTGAGTCCCCGGTTTTCCAGTTGATCGAGCAAATCCGGAATGCCGTTGAACAAGGTGCTTTGATCGCACAGCCGCTCAGCATAGATTTCCAGGAAGCGCTCAGCCAGTCGATCGTATTC
Source organism: Dechloromonas denitrificans (assembly GCF_020510665.1). Taxonomy (NCBI): domain Bacteria; kingdom Pseudomonadati; phylum Pseudomonadota; class Betaproteobacteria; order Rhodocyclales; family Azonexaceae; genus Dechloromonas; species Dechloromonas denitrificans. The sequence goes on along the minus strand of NZ_CP075187.1, from coordinate 2,205,160 downwards.
CGGTGATCCGGGATCGAGATCGAAGCCGGCCTTGAGCAAGCCGCGCACACCTTGTGAGGTGTAAGGGCGCAGCTTGTCGAGAGCTTGCTGCGGTCGACCTTCTTCCTGGAGCAAAAAATTGGCGGCACCGCCCAGGTCCGGGGCGGTGTCAGCCAGCGTGCCATCCAGGTCGAAGAGAACCGCTTCAAACATGCCGGGTGGTGCGCAACAGGTAATTGACGCTGGTGTCCTGTCCCAGTGAATATTCCTTGAGCAGCGGGTTGTAGCTCATACCCAGCATTTCATCCGGCTCCAGCCCAGTCTGCTTGGCCCAGCGAGCCAGTTCCGATGGCTTGATGAACTTGGCGTAGTCGTGGGTGCCCTTGGGTAGCATCTTGAGGATGTATTCCGCACCGAGCACTGCGAACAGATAGGATTTCGGATTGCGGTTCAGTGTCGAAAAGAAAACCTGCCCACCGGGTTTGACCAGGCGAGCGCATGCGCTGACGACGCTCGATGGGTTGGGGACATGTTCGAGCATTTCCAGGCAGGTGACCGCGTCAAAGGCGCCGGGCATTTCTTCCGCCAGCTGTTCGACGGCGATCTTGCGGTAGTCAACCTTCTGGCCGGTTTCCAGCAAATGCAGGCGGGCGACGCCAAGCGGTTTTTCAGAGAGGTCGATGCCGATGACATCGGCGCCCATTCGGGCCATGCCTTCCGAAAGCAAACCACCACCACAACCCACATCAAGCACTTTTTTACCGGAAAGTCCGACGTTGCGGTTAATCCAGTCCAGTCGCAGTGGATTGATGTCGTGCAGGGGCTTGAATTCGCTATTCGGGTCCCACCAGCGGTGAGCAAGTTCGCCAAATTTATCGAGTTCTGCGGGATCAGCGTTGAGCATTTTGGTCTATGAAAGTGGATGAAAAGAAAAAGCCCCGCTGGGCGGGGCTTTTTGTTGAAGCTTCGGCAGATTACTTGGTGCCGATCACTTCGATGTCAACGCGACGATCCGGCTGCAGGCAGTCGATCAGGGCCTTGGACTTGCCGTTACCCTTGCACTTGTCGCCGGTAACCGGCTGCTTCTCGCCCTTGCCTTCGGTGTAAACACGGTTGGCTTCGATACCCTTGGAAACCAGGTATTCCTTGACGGCAGCAGCACGCTTTTCAGACAGCTTCTGGTTGTAGGCATCGCCACCGATACGGTCGGTGTGGCCAACGGCCAGGATCACTTCCAGCTTGATGGCCTTGGCCTTGGAAACCAGCTCATCGAGCTTGGCTTTACCAGCCGGACGCAGAACAGCCTTGTTGAAGTCGAACAGGGCGTCGGCAGCGACGGTGATCTTTTCACCGGACGGCTTCGGACCAGCAACGGCAGCACCGCCGGCAGCGCCCTTGGCAGCAGCTTCACAGGCTTCCTTCGGCAGCAGGTCCTTGTCGCATTCGCAACCGGCAGCGTCCTTGGCGGCAGCAGCCGGGGTCCAGTAACCGGTGCGCCAGCACAGGCCGAAACCGGACTTGGCGACGACGTCGCGCTGGTCGATCACGTAAACGCGTTCTTGAGCAGTAGCAGCGAAACCGATACCGGCCAGCAGGGCCAGAACCAGTGTTTTCTTGGCGATGTTTTTGATCATTGTTTTCCCTCGTTGAAGAAAATTTAAAAATCCTTGACCCGCAAATTCAGCTAAAACTAAGCCTCACCGCGGACTTCAAGCTTATTTTGCCATAGGGCAATGGCCGAATCCAAGTCATTTTGCCCATTCGTGCGTAAAGTTTTGTGGTCTACGCAACACTTTCCGGCGACCCAAACATGGCTGACATTTTCCCGTCCGGCAACGTGGACAAGATGCGACAGCGGATCAAAACAAGGTTGCGTTTCCAGGTTGCCAAGCTCGACCGCGCAGAGGTCTGCAGCCTTGCCAATGGTGATTGATCCTGTTTCATGGCTGAGGCCGAGTGCGCTCGCGCCGTTGAGTGTTGCCATGCGCAAGACTTCGTTGGCCGGCAGGACGCTGGCGTCGCCGGAGATTCCTTTGGCGAGTAGTGAGGCCAGTCGCATTTCTCCGAACAGGTCGAGTCGATTGTTGCTGGCTGCACCATCGGTGCCCAGGCCCACATTGATGCCGAGTTGTCGCATTCTTGCGACAGGGGCAATCCCGCTCGCCAGTTTCAGGTTGGATGTCGGGCAGTGCGCGATGCTGCTGCCACTGTCGGCCAGTGTTGCCAGATCGCTTTCCTCATTATGAGCCGCGTGTACGCCGATGAATGAGGGGCCGGTTAGTCCTAGTTTCTGTAGTCGTTGAAGTGGTGTTTGCCCGTATAGCTTGAGGCTGTCGGCCAGCTCCTGGCGTGTTTCGTGAACGTGGCAGTGGATCGGCAGGTTGAGTTGTGCCGAAAGCGTCAGGATGCGCTCGAAAGTGAGGTCGGAGACGGTGTAGGGGGCGTGTGGTGCCAGGCAAAAGCCGATCAGTGGATGGTCGAGCCAGTTTTCGCGGGCAGCGAGGCCTTTGTCGATGTAGTCATCGGCGTCGCTGGCGTAAGGGGTCGGGAACTCCAGGGTTGTGATGCCGAGCATTGCGCGCATGCCGAACTCGGCTACGGCAGTTGCTGCTGCTTCGGGATAAAAATACATGTCACTGAAGCAGGTGATGCCGCCCTTGAGCATTTCGGCGCAGGCCAAGCGGGTGCCGTCGTACACGAATTGTGCCGACATGTGTGCTGCTTCGGCTGGCCAGATGTGTTCCTGCAGCCATTCCATCAAGGGGAGGTCATCGGCCAGTCCGCGCATGAGAGACATGGCTGCGTGTGTGTGCAGATTGATCAGGCCGGGAATGAGGATGTGTTCGGCGAGTGTGACTCGTTCCTCCGCCCGATATCGTGCCCGTGCTTCGCCGGTGGGCAGAATGTCGATGATTCGGCCGTTGTGAATGGCTACGGCATGGTTTTTCAGTACCACATCAGGGTCGACCGCAGCAATCCAGCGGGACTCGATCAGCAGGTCGATGATTTCAGGTGTTGTTGTCATGGAAAACGACGTCTGTTCATTGATGGTGGCGTGTTAAAATAACAAATTACGCTCGATTCAACTAATACGGCATCGCGCAAGCGGTGCGAATGTGAGACATGGACCAATTCGCCAAAGAAACTCTGCCGATCAGCCTCGAAGACGAGATGCGGCGTTCCTATCTCGATTACGCGATGAGCGTGATTGTCGGTCGTGCCCTGCCGGATGCGCGTGACGGCCTGAAGCCGGTACATCGCCGCGTCTTGTTCGCGATGCACGAGTTGAACAACGACTGGAACAAGGCGTACAAGAAATCAGCTCGTATCGTCGGTGACGTGATCGGTAAATATCACCCGCATGGTGACTCCGCCGTTTATGAAACCATCGTTCGCATGGCGCAGGATTTTTCGCTGCGCTACATGCTGGTCGATGGTCAGGGCAACTTCGGCTCGGTGGACGGCGACAGCGCGGCAGCGATGCGTTACACCGAAGTGCGCATGGCCAAGATCGGCCACCAGTTGCTGGAAGATCTCGATAAGGAAACCGTCGATTTCGGGCCGAACTATGATGGTTCCGAGCATGAGCCGTTGGTTATGCCGGCGCGTATTCCCAATCTGCTGATCAACGGTTCTTCCGGTATTGCGGTCGGCATGGCGACGAACATTCCGCCGCACAACCTCAATGAAGTGATCGCCGGTTGTCTGGCGCTGCTGGAAAACCCGGCAATCACCATTGACGATCTGATCGAATACATTCCAGCCCCCGATTTTCCGACGGCTGCACTGATTTACGGTGTGATGGGCGTGCGCGAAGGTTACAAGACCGGTCGCGGTCGCGTGGTCATGCGCGCCCGTACGCATTTCGAGGACATGGAAAAGGGCAATGGGCGTCAGGCACTGATCGTCGATGAAATTCCCTACCAGGTTAACAAGAAGTCGCTGATCGAGAAGATCGCCGAACTGGTCAACGAGAAGAAAATCGAGGGTATCTCCGATATTCGCGATGAGTCCGACAAATCGGGCATGCGTATCGTCATCGAACTGAAGCGTGGCGAAGTCGGCGAGGTCATCCTCAATAACCTCTACAAGCAGACCCAGCTGCAAGACACCTTCGGCATGAACATGGTGGCGTTGGTCGATGGCCAGCCGCGCTTGCTCAACCTCAAGCAGATGCTTGAGTGCTTCCTGTCGCATCGCCGCGAAGTGGTGACGCGCCGTACGGTCTATGAGCTGCGCAAGGCGCGCGAACGTGGCCATATCCTGGAAGGTCTGGCTGTCGCGCTGTCCAATGTCGATGACATCATCACGCTGATCAAGGCAGCACCGACGCCGGCTGATGCCAAACGTGGTTTGATGGAACGTCAGTGGCGCAGTCCGGTTGTCGAGGAAATGCTGATTCGGGCCGCCTCGGATGCGTCGCGTCCGGATGGTCTGGCGCCGGAATTCGGCTTGTCGTCGCAGGGCTACCGCCTGTCCGATGCACAGGCCCAGGCCATCCTGGAACTGCGTCTGCAGCGCCTGACCGGTCTGGAGCAGGACAAGATCGTCAGCGAGTACAAGGACGTCATGGCCAAGATCCTCGATCTGCTCGACATCCTGGCCAAGCCGCAGCGCATCACCGAAATCATCGTTACCGAACTGACCGCGATCCGCGAGCAGTTCGGCGACGAGCGTCGCTCCGAAATCGTGCTGCACACGCAGGAACTCGGTATCGAAGATTTCATCACGCCGATGGACATGGTGGTTACCCTGTCGCACGGTGGTTATGTCAAGGCCCAGCCGCTGGCCGATTACCGTTCGCAGCGTCGTGGCGGGCGTGGCAAGCAGGCGGCGGCGATCAAGGACGAAGATTTCGTCGATCACCTGTTCGTCGCCAATACGCACGATTACATCCTGTGCTTCTCGAATCGCGGCCGTTGCTACTGGCTGAAGGTGTACGAAGCGCCGCAGGGTAGCCGGACCAGCCGCGGCAAGCCGATCGTCAATCTCTTCCCGCTGGAAGAGGGCGAGCGGATCAATGCCGTGCTGCCGGTCAAGGAATTCTCCGATGACCAGTACGTCTTCATGGCGACGGTCATGGGGACGGTCAAGAAGACGCCGCTGTCCGACTTCTCCAACCCGCGCAAGGCCGGCATCATCGCCGTGGCGCTGGACGAAGGCGATATCCTGGTCGGCGTCGAGCTGACCACCGGCCAGAGCGACATCGTGCTGGTGTCTGATGCTGGCAAGGCGGTCTGGTTCGACGAGGAAGATGTTCGTCCGATGGGCCGTGGTGCTCGCGGCGTGCGCGGCATGCGCCTGATGGAAGGCCAGTCGGTCATTTCCCTGCTGGTGGCCGAGAGCGATCAGGCGACGGTGCTGGTGGCGACCGAGAATGGCTACGGTAAACGTACCGTTTTGGCCGATTTCCGTCATTCCGGTCGCGGTACGCAAGGTGTTCGCGCCATTGCCGATAGCGAACGCAATGGGACGGTCGTTGGTGCCAAGCTGGTCAGCGACGAAGATGAAATCATGCTGATCACGACCGGTGGCGTGCTGATCCGGACCCGTGTTGCTGAAATTCGCGGCATGGGGCGTGCTACCCAGGGCGTCACCCTGATTTCGCTCGATGAGGGCGAAAAGCTGGCTGGCCTCGAAAAAGTGGCCGAGTCCGTCGTTGAAGTCGAAGCGGAAGCCGAGGGCGATGCGGCAGAGGCGGTCGTCGAGGCTGCCCCTGAAACCCCGGCACCGAACGTTGAAGAAGGTGGAGAAGCCTGATGAGTCGAATCTGGAATTTCAGCGCCGGTCCGGCTGCTCTCCCAGAAGAAGTCCTGCGCCAGGCGCAGGAAGAACTGCTCGACTGGCACGGCGCCGGTTGCAGCGTGATGGAGATGAGCCATCGCGGCAAGGAGTTCACCAGCATCATCGAGCAGGCCGAAGCCGACCTGCGCGAGTTGATGGGGATTCCGGCCAATTACAAGGTGCTTTTCCTGCAGGGCGGTGCGACGCAGCAGTTCGCTCAGATCCCGATGAACCTGCTGGCCGGTCGTTCGGCCGATTACATCGTGACCGGCTCGTGGTCCAAGAAGGCCCTGAAGGAAGCGCAGCGTATCGGTTCGGTGCGCTGTGCCGCATCGACGGAAGGCAGTGCCTTCACGCGTTTGCCGGTGGCCGAAGAGATCAAGCTTGATCCCTTCGCTGCTTACCTGCACGTGTGCACCAACGAAACGATTCACGGCGTCGAGATTCCGGCCGAGCGCATTGCCGATACCGGCGTGCCGCTGGTTGCCGACATGTCGTCGCACATCCTGTCGCGTCCGGTCAATGTCGAGAAATTCGGCATGATCTATGCCGGGGCGCAGAAAAATATCGGTCCGTCCGGTTTGACGCTGGTCATCATGCGCGAAGAGTTGCTCGGCATGGCGCCGCTGACCATTCCGAGCGTGATGGATTACGCGGTGATGGCCGAAAATGGTTCGATGCTCAACACGCCACCGACTTACGGTATCTATATTGCCGGGCTGGTTTTCCAGTGGTTGAAGAAGCAGGGCGGTCTGGCGGGCATTGACGCGGTCAACGCTGAAAAAGCACGTATTTTGTACGAATGCATCGACAACTCCGGTGATTTCTATGTCAATCCGGTCGATGTCGATTGCCGCTCGCGCATGAATGTCCCGTTTACGCTGGCTGATGCCGGGCTGGATGCGGCATTCCTGGCAGAGTCGAAGGCTGCCGGCCTGGTCTCGCTGAAAGGCCACAAATCGGTCGGCGGCATGCGTGCCTCGATCTACAACGCGGTTCCGCTCGCCGGTGTTCAGGCGCTGGTGGAATTCATGAACGATTTCGCCAAACGCAACGGTTAATCCACAATGAGCGACGAACTGCAGAAGGCCCTGGCCGGTGTGCGCACCGAAATTGACGGCATTGACGCCGAATTGCTCCGCCTGCTTAACCAGCGCGCCCGTTGCGCGCAAAAGGTTGGTGAGATCAAGGCTGAGCATGGCGACGCCGGCTACATCTACCGTCCCGAGCGCGAGGCGCAAGTCTTGCGTCGTTTGCAGGAGCAAAATCCTGGTCCCTTGCTGGGCGAAAACATTACCTTCTTTTTCCGCGAGGTCATGTCCGCCTGTCTGTCGCTTGAGCAGCCATTAGGCATCGCCTTCCTCGGTCCGCTCGGCACCTTCTCGGAGTCTGCCGCGACCAAGCACTTTGGTCATGCCGCGCGTCTATTGCCGCAGTCGTCGATCGACGATGTCTTCCGTGAAGTGGAGTCCGGTCACGCGCAATACGCCGTGGTTCCGGTCGAAAACTCAACCGAGGGCGCGGTCGGTCGGACGATGGATCTGTTGCTCGGTACGCAGCTCAAAATCTGCGGCGAAGTGGTTTTGCGTATTCACCAGAATTTGCTGACCAACGAAACGGATCTGAACAACATTACTCGTGTTTATTCCCACGCCCAGTCCTTGGCCCAGTGCCACGAATGGCTGAACCGGATGTTGCCGAATGCCCAGCGCATTTCGGTCGGCAGCAATGCCCAGGCTGCCCAGAAGGCTTCCGAAGAAGCCGGTACGGCGGCGATTGCCGGTGAGGCAGCTGCGGCGCGCTACAGCCTGCCGCGTCTGGCTGAAAATATCGAAGACGAGCCGAACAATACGACGCGCTTCCTGGTGCTCGGTCGCCACGATGCCGGTCCGTCCGGTCGCGACAAGACTTCGCTGATCATGTCGGCGCCGAATCGCACCGGGGCGCTGCATGAACTGCTGTTGCCGCTGTCGACTTCCGGTGTCTCGATGAGCCGCCTGGAGTCACGGCCGGCACGCAATGCGCTGTGGGAATACGTTTTTTATGTCGACGTCGAAGGGCATCGTGACGATGCACCGGTCAAGGCGGCGCTTGATGAACTCGGCCGGCGTGCGGCTTACATGAAAATTCTCGGGTCCTACCCGGTTGCGGTTTATTGAGGATTGCTCCCATGAGTCTTGCTGAACAAGCCTTGTCGTATGTCCGTGCTATTTCGCCTTACCAGCCGGGTAAGCCGATCACCGAACTGGCCCGCGAAATGGGCATTCCGGTCGAAAGCATCGTCAAGCTGGCATCGAATGAAAATCCGCTGGGCATGAGCCCGAAGGCGAAGCTGGCTGTTGAGGCTGCGATTGGCGGCATCGAGCGTTATCCCGATCAGTTCGATCTGATCAAGGCAGTGGCGGATCGTGCTGCACTGAATCCCAATCAGGTGGTGCTCGGCAACGGTTCAAACGACGTACTCGATCTGATCGCTCGTGTTTTTCTGGCGCCTGGCCGTTCAGCCGTTTTTGCCCAGCATGCCTTTGCGGTTTACCCGCTGGCCACGCTGTCGACCGGGGCAGAGTTGATTGCCACCCCGGCAAAGAACTTTGGTCACGATCTGGCGGCCATGCGTGCCGCCATCCGGCCTGATACGCGAATTGTCTGGATTGCCAATCCGAATAATCCGACCGGCAACTTCCTGCCTTATCCGGAGATCCGTGCTTTCCTGGAAAGCGTACCGAAGGATGTCGTGGTCGTGCTCGACGAGGCTTACAACGAGTATTTGCCGCCGGCCGAGCGTGTCGACACGGCCAGCTGGATCAAGGATTTCCCGAACCTGGTGGTGACGCGGACCTTCTCGAAAATCTTCGGTCTGGCCGGTTTGCGCGTCGGTTATGCCCTTGCTTCAGCCGAAATCGCCGATTTGATGAATCGCGTCCGTCAGCCGTTCAACGTCAATAATCTGGCCATTGCAGCAGCGATTGCGGCGCTTGATGATGTTGAGTTCGTGGCCGCAAGTTATGAACTGAACCAGCGTGGCATGGCCCAGATCATCGCGGCGCTGGATAAATTGGGGCTTGAGTACATCGTCCCGCACGGTAATTTCGTGACCTTCAAGGTTGGCGATGGTGCCGGGGTAAACCAGAAATTGCTCAAGCAGGGTGTTATTGTGCGTCCGATCGGCGGCTACGGCCTGCCGGAGTGGTTGCGCGTCACGATCGGCAAAGAGTCCGAAAATGCGCGCTTCCTGGAGGCGCTGGAGAAGGCGCTCTAAATGCCGGAGTTCGGCAAACTTGTTGTTTTCGGGACCGGTCTGATCGGTGGTTCGTTCGCGCTCGCGCTCAAGGAAGCGGGCGCGGTGGAGGAGGTTGTCGGTTTCGGGCGCACGCCGGCGACCTTGCGTTCGGCGCAGCAGTTGGGCGTGATCGACCGGGCTGGCATCAATCCGAATCACGAAATCGAAGATGCCGACATTATTCTGGTGGCGACGCCGGTCGCCCAGATGCCGGAGATTTTCAACCGCATTGCGCCTTATCTCGGGCCGAATACCATCGTTACCGATGGTGGTTCGACCAAGGGAGATGTTGTCGCCGCTGCGCGCGCCGCCTTTGGTGACCGAATTAGCCAGTTTGTTCCGGCGCACCCGATTGCCGGGGCCGAGAATAGCGGTCCGTCGGCGGCACGTTACGACTTGTATGAGGGCAAGAAGGTTGTTGTTACGCCTTTGCCGGAGAACAGCGACGACTCGCTTGACCATATCAAACGCGCCTGGTCTTTGTGTGGAGCGGATATTTACGAGCTGACACCGGAGGCGCATGACCGTGTTTTCGCCGCCGTCAGCCATCTGCCGCACCTGCTTTCATTTGCCTTGGTGCACGATCTCGCCGTGCGCGAGGATGCTGACGTATTTTTCACTTTTGCCGCCTCGGGCTTTCGCGATTTCACCCGGATTGCAGCAAGCCATCCGGAAATGTGGCGTGATATCTGTCTGGCCAATCGTGAGGCATTGCTTGGTGAGCTTGATAGTTATCGGGCGCAACTCGATGAGTTGCGACTGGCCTTGGCTCAAAACGACGGTGTCCGCCTGGAGGAAGTCTTCGGCGTGGCTCGCAAGGCACGCCGCGATTGGGCGGGGGACTGATGGCGGGGCTGTGGCGGATCATTCTGCTTGCCTGGGTGTTGTTTTTCCCTGCCTTGCCGCATGCCGCAGCGCCTGCTATTTTGCTGGCCGAGGTCTATCGCAATCAGGTCGATGTGACGCGTTATCTGGTCAGCGAAAAACTGGACGGTGTGCGGGCCGTTTGGGATGGAAAAACCCTGCGTTTTCGCAGCGGACGCGAAATCAATGCGCCGCAATGGTTCCTTGATGGTTTGCCGAAGCGTTCGCTGGATGGCGAATTGTGGCTCGGGCGCGGTACTTTCGAGCGGCTTTCCGGGATTGTCCGGCGCGACGTGCCGGATGATGCCGAGTGGCGCCAGGTCCGCTACATGATTTTCGAACTGCCTGGCGGTGAGGGCGATTTCCGTCAACGTGCCGAGCAAATTCGGCAACTCGTTCGTCAGGCCAATGTCTCTTGGTTGCGTGAAATTGAGCAATTACCTGTGGTTGACCGTGACAGCCTGCAAAAGCGGCTCAACGAAGTGGTCAAGGCCGGCGGCGAAGGCTTGATGCTGCATCGCGCCGATGCGCTTTACGAAACCGGTCGCAGCGATACCTTGCTCAAGGTCAAGCCCTGGGAGGATGCCGAGGCTGTGGTCATCGCGCATTTGCCGGGTAAGGGAAAACACACCGGGCGACTCGGTGCCTTGCGCGTGAAAACCGATGATGGGCGCGAGTTTTCACTGGGCACCGGCTTGAGTGATGCGCAGCGTGATAATCCGCCGGCCATCGGGGCGACGGTGACCTATCGTTATCGCGATTTGACGCGCCATGGTTTGCCGCGCTTTGCCAGTTTTTTGCGCGTCAGAGCGGCCGAGTAATGCAGCGTAGCGATGTTTCCTCGTTCAGTTTGAAGGGGGGAGGGTAGATGATTCTGGTCACCGGTGGCGCTGGTTTTGTCGGCAGCAATTTCGTGCTCGACTGGCTGGCGCAATGCGATGAGCCTGTGCTCAATCTCGATGCGCTGACCTATGCCGGGAACCTCGATAACCTGGCTAGTCTGCAAGGGGATTCGCGCCATATTTTCATTCACGGCAGCATTGACGATGGTGAACTACTGAGTCGTTTGCTGGCCGAGCACAAGCCGCGTGCCATCCTCAATTTTGCCGCCGAATCGCATGTCGACCGCAGCATTCATGGCCCGGAAGATTTCATTCAGACCAATATCGTCGGCACCTTCCGCTTGCTCGAAGCGGTGCGCGCTTACTGGAGCGGCTTGGCGGATGATGCCAAGGCGGCATTCCGTTTCCTGCACGTGTCGACCGACGAAGTCTATGGCTCGCTGGCGCATGACGACCCGGCGTTCAGCGAAACCAATCGCTACGAGCCGAACAGTCCCTATTCAGCCAGCAAGGCGGCGAGCGACCATCTGGTGCGGGCTTACCATCACACCTATGGTTTGCCGGTGCTGACCACCAATTGCTCGAACAATTACGGTCCTTACCACTTTCCGGAAAAGCTGATCCCGCTGGTCATTCACAACGCGCTGGCCGGCAAGCCGCTGCCTATTTATGGCGACGGTCAGCAAATCCGCGACTGGCTCTACGTGAAAGATCACTGCGGTGCGATCCGCCGCGTCCTCGAAGCAGGACGGGTTGGCGAGACCTATAACGTTGGCGGCTGGAATGAAAAGGCCAATCTGGACGTGGTTCATACGCTATGCATGATTCTTGACGAACTCAGTCCGCGTTCAGACGGCAAGCCGTACAAGGCGCAGATTACTTACGTGAAGGACCGCCCGGGGCATGATCGCCGTTATGCCATCGATGCAAGCAAAATCGAGCGCAAGCTGGGTTGGAAACCGGCAGAAACCTTTGAAACGGGCATCCACAAGACGGTGCAGTGGTATCTCGATAATCAGGCGTGGGTGGCCAAGGTGACGAGTGGCAGCTATCGCCAGTGGCTGGACCGGAATTACGGAGCGCGTACATGATCAAACGTAAAGGCATTATCTTGGCCGGTGGTTCCGGTACCCGGCTTTATCCGGCCACCTTGTCGGTCTCGAAGCAACTGCTGCCGATCTACGACAAGCCGATGATCTATTACCCGCTGACCACGCTGATGCTGGCGGGAATCCGCGATATTCTGGTCATTTCGACGCCGCAGGACACGCCGCGTTTTGCCCAGTTGCTCGGTGATGGTAGTCAGTGGGGGATCAATCTTCAGTATGCCGTCCAACCCAGCCCGGATGGCCTGGCGCAAGCTTTCATTCTGGGCGCTGATTTCGTCGGTAATGATCCCTCGGCGCTGATTCTTGGCGACAACATCTTTCATGGCCACGAATTCAGCGATTTGTTGCATTCGGCCAATGCCGACACCCAGGGGGCGACTGTCTTTGCCTATGCCGTGACGGATCCGGAGCGTTACGGTGTCGTTGCCTTCGATGCTGAGCAACGTGCCATCTCGATCGAGGAAAAGCCGGCTGAGCCAAAGTCTCGCTACGCCGTCACCGGCCTTTATTTTTACGACAATGCCGTGGTCGACATCGCAAAATCGATCAAACCTAGCGCACGCGGCGAGTTGGAAATTACCGACGTCAATCGTGTTTACCTAGAGCGCAATCAGCTTAAGGTTGAAATCATGGGGCGCGGTTATGCCTGGCTCGATACCGGTACACATGATTCGCTGCTTGAGGCGGGGCAATTTATCGCCACAATTGAAAAGCGGCAGGGTCTGAAAGTTGCCTGTCCGGAAGAAATTGCCTGGCGTCAGAAGTGGATTTCTGACGATGAATTGGTCAATGTTGCCCAGTCGTATGCCAAGACCGGCTATGGTCAGTATTTGCTTGGCATGCTAAAGACAAAGATTTACTAATGAAAGTCACGCCAACTGCGATTCCTGAAGTTCTTGTCATCGAGCCAAAAATTTTTGGTGATGACCGGGGGTTTTTCTTCGAAAGCTTCAATCAAAAAGCCTTTCAGGAAGCAACGGGGCTGGATGTCGCCTTTGTTCAGGATAATCATTCGAAAAGCGCCAAAAACGTCTTGCGTGGTTTGCACTATCAAGTCGTCCAGCCGCAAGGCAAGCTGGTGCGTGTCGTGCAGGGCGAAGTTTTCGATGTCGCGGTCGACACCAGAAAAGGCTCAAGAACGTACGGACAGTGGGTGGGTGAGATTCTCTCGGCCGAGAACAAAAAGCAGTTCTGGGTTCCGCCCGGCTTTGCCCATGGCTTTCTGACGCTCAGCGACACCGCCGAGTTTCTCTACAAGACGACGGATTACTACGCGTCGGAGCATGAGCGATGTATTCGCTGGGATGATCCGAGTGTGGCGGTCATCTGGCCAATTCTTGACTCGCCTATTCTTTCACCAAAAGATGCCGTAGCCGACTTGTTCGACATTTCATGCACTGATTTCAGAGAGTACTCCCAATGTGTCAATCTCAACCTGTAAGTGCTCTTCTAGGGCGGCTTTGGCGCCACTTCAGCAGTCGCCGAAGAAGGCAGTTCAGTTATTTGCTTGTTTTGATGATTTTTGCGTCATTTGCCGAGATATTGAGCATCGGTGCTGTTTTGCCGTTTCTTGGTGCTTTGACCGCGCCCAGCCGAGTATTTGAACATCATGCCGCTCAGATATTCATTAAAGCCTTGGGCATTACTTCTCCCGACCAACTTTTATTTCCACTGACTGTCTTGTTCGGGATTGCAGCCTTATTGGCGGGTGCCATGAGAGTCGTGTTGCTTTGGATGAGCACTCGACTTTCTTTTGCGACCGGCGCCGACCTTGGTATCAGTATCTACCGTCGAACATTGTTTCAGCCCTATGCGGTTCATGTCGCGCGTAATAGCAGCGAGGTAATCAACGGTATATCGACCAAGGCGAATGGGGTGATTTACAGCGTTATTGCCCCGATGTTGATGATTATTAATTCAATTGTCATGTTGATTGCAATTTTGCTGGTAATGCTGTCTGTCAATCTGATGATCACGGTGGTTGCTTTCGGCGGTTTCGGGAGTATCTATGGATTCCTCATCTGGCAAACCCGAGCCCGGAAAATCAGAAACAGTCATGCCATTGCCCGCGAATCGACCAAGGTCATACAGTGTCTGCAGGAGGGGCTGGGAGGAATACGTGATGTGCTTGTCGATGGTAGCCAGTCAGTCTATTGCGAAAATTATCGTAATGCCGACCAGCTTTTGCGTCAGGCTCAAGGTAACAACCAGGTCATCAGTCAGACGCCGCGATATGTGATGGAGGCTTTGGGCATGACGCTCATCGCAGTGCTGGCCTATGTGCTTGCCCGGCAAGAGAATGGTGTTGCCAGCGCCATACCAATACTCGGGGCGTTAGCGCTTGGCGCTCAGCGCTTGCTGCCGGTGATGCAGCAGTTGTATGGCGCCTGGTCATCGATTCACGGAAGTCAGGCATCCCTGCAAGATACCCTTGCCCTTCTTGATCAGCCTTTGCCTGATTATGCAGACTTGCCTGTGGCTTCTCCGATCCCCTTTGAGCATCAGATCGAATTGCGCTCTCTGTCATTTCGCTATTCGCCCCAAACGCCCTTGGTTCTGAAAAACTTGAATCTGTCGATTGCCAAAGGCAGTCGTGTCGGCTTCATTGGTACTACCGGAAGTGGGAAAAGCACCCTGCTGGATATTGTGATGGGTTTGTTGCAACCGACCGAGGGTGCCCTGGAAGTCGATGGAGAGCCGGTTACTGCAGCAAACGGTCGATCCTGGCAGGCGCATATCGCCCATGTGCCCCAGGTTATCTTTCTGGCCGATAGCAGTATCGAGGAGAATATTGCATTCGGTGTGCCGAAAGCCTTGATCGATCATCAGCGTGTGCGACTTGCCGCGCGTCAAGCGCAAATCGCGGAGATTATCGAGACTTGGCCTGCAGGTTATCAAACCTCGGTTGGTGAGCGGGGTGTTCGACTATCGGGTGGGCAGCGTCAGCGTATCGGCATCGCCCGGGCGCTTTACAAGCGAGCCGATGTCATCGTTTTCGACGAGGCTACGAGTGCTCTTGACAATGAGACAGAACACGCCGTGATGCAGGCTATTGACTCATTAAGCGGCAATCTTACGGTCCTGATCATTGCTCACCGTCTTAGTACTCTGAAAAATTGTACTCAAGTAGTAGAATTGGCCGATGGCGCTGTCTGTCGAGTGGGCAAGTATCAGGACGTCGTAACCGAGAAGGCATGAGTGCCAAGAAAACAGAAGGAAACTAATTCAGCATGCTCAATAACGCATCAATTTTGATCACCGGTGGAACGGGCTCTTTCGGCAATACTTTCGTGCCGATGACATTGGCTAAATACAACCCAAAGCGTTTGGTTATCTATTCCCGCGATGAAATGAAGCAGTGGGATATGGCCCAGAAATTCTCGGGCGATCCGCGCGTCAGTTTCATTATTGGCGATGTGCGTGACAAGGACCGTTTGGCTCGTGCACTTGATGGTATCGACTATGTCGTTCATGCCGCCGCAACAAAAATTGTGCCGACCGCAGAATACAACCCTTTCGAGTGTGTAAAAACGAATATCAATGGCGCAATGAATCTGATTGATGCTTGTATCGATCGTGGCGTTAAACGTGTCGTTGCACTATCCACTGACAAGGCAAGCAATCCGATCAATTTGTATGGTGCGACGAAACTGGCATCCGACAAACTGTTTGTTGCCGGGAATGCTTACGCAGGTACCCACGACACGCGTTTTTCTGTTGTGCGATATGGAAACGTCATGGGTTCGCGTGGTTCAGTCATTCCGTTTTTCATGTCGCTGGCCAATACCGGTGTTCTCCCGATTACTGATTCTCGGATGACGCGGTTCATGATTACCCTTGAGCAGGGTGTAGAGTTGGTCTGGCATGCATTCGATGATATGCAGGGCGGTGAAATCTACGTCAAGAAAATTCCGTCCATGACCATTCTTGATATTGCCAAGGCCGTGGCGCCTGACGCCGAAAACAAGATTATCGGTATTCGCCCGGGGGAAAAGATACACGAGCAGATGATCGGGCTTGAAGATGCGCCGAACACGTTTGCCTACAAAGAGCATTTCAAGATTTTGCCGATGATTCATAACTGGTCTTCAGACCCGTCAAGAATTAATGATGGGGTCAAAGTTCCGGATGGATTTACCTATTCTTCGGAAAATAACGACGAATGGATGTCAGCGGATGCGTTGAGAGAGTGGATTGATGCACATCGGCATAAAGTCGGCGCCATCTGATTCTGAATGTCCAAAAACATTCTTATTACAGGCGGCTCAGGTTTGCTTGCCCTCAACTGGGCTGCTACGGTTCGTGAACATTGCTCGGTTACCCTTGGGTTGCATGACCGACTAATTTCACTTGCTGGTGCAGCCAGCCAGAAACTAGACCTTGAGTCCCCCGGCGCGATTGCGTCCAGTATTGATGCCGGGAAATTTGATCTGGTAGTGCATGCTGCTGGTTTTACCAGTGTGGAAGAGTGTGAATCAAAGCCTGATCTGGCGCGCCACATTAATGTCACCCTGGCCAAAAATGTGGCGAAAGCCTGCATGGCAACGGGTGTTTCCCAGGTGCACATATCGACGGACCATCTCTTTTACGGAGATGAGGCTCTGCTTGATGAGAGGTCTCTGCTTGCACCCCGAAATACTTATGGGCTGACCAAGGCTGAGGCAGAGCGTCAAGTACTTGAATCGAACCCTCGTGCGCTTGTAATCCGCACCAATTTTTACGGTTGGGGTTCAAGCTATCGTCATTCGTTCAGTGACATCTTGCTTGGCGCATTGCGTTCAGGGAAAAGCATTGCGCTTTTTCAGGATGTTTTCTACACGCCGATACTGATTGAGTCACTTGCTGAAGCTGTTATGGGTCTCCACCAGTTGAGTGCCTTTGGTATTTATAACGTGGTGGGCGATGAGCGCCTCTCTAAATACGACTTCGGATTAAAGCTCGCCGAGCGCTTTGGCTTGGATGCGGCTTTGATCAAGCCAGCCCAAATGGCTCACCAGGTCTCGCCGGTTCAGCGCCCCCTGGATATGAGTTTGTCGAACCACAAGGTCTGCGAAGCGCTCGGTAGAACGCTTGGTGGCGTTGATGAGCAAGTCGCACGACTTTGCCAACAAGAACAAAACGGGCTTGCCCAGGAGCTGCGCCATCTATGATTCCCTACGGAAAACATCATATTGATGAGGATGATATTCAAGCCGTCGCCGACGTTTTAAGGAGCGGAGTGCTGACGCAGGGCCCGGCAGTTGAGGCTTTTGAGCAGGCAATCGCCGAGTACGTCGGTGCCAAGTATGCTTTGGCAGTATCGAGTGGTACTGCCGCCTTGCATTTGGCTGCCTTGGTCGCCGGGGTCGCTCCGGGGCGTTCGCTGGTCACTTCTCCCATCACATTTGTGGCCAGTGCGAATGCTGCAATGTATGCGGGCGGTCGCGTTGTCTTTGCTGACATTGATTCGCAGACGATCAACATGTCGCCGGATAGTCTCAAAGTTGCTCTTGAATCGAACCCAGATGTCTGCGCGGTCATTCCTGTTCATTTTGCTGGATTGCCGTGCGATATGCCGGCAATCAAGGCTGCTGCCGATCGAGTCGGTGCGGTGGTCATTGAGGATGCAGCGCATGCGCTCGGGGCTCAGTATTCTGATGGACAGAAGGTTGGATGCTGTGCCAATTCCCTGATGACGACTTTTTCCTTCCACCCGGTAAAAGCGATTGCCGCTGGCGAAGGCGGCATGATCACCACCAACGACGAAGGCGTCTATCGACGGTTGTTGCGCCTGCGCAGTCATGGCATCAACAAGCTGGATGATCCGTTTGAAATCCCCGAGCAGGCTGACACTGGTGGCGTACGTAATCCTTGGTATTACGAAATGAAGGAATTGGGCTTTCATTACCGGATCACTGATATGCAGTGTGCTTTGGGTCTTTCGCAATTCAAGAAACTTGATCGTTTTATCAATCGTCGGCGTGATCTTGTCGCGAGATATGACGAGGCATTCGTTGGTCTTGCCAATTGTCGTCCGGCTCAGGCTCTCGGCCGGGATCAGAGTGGGCACCATCTTTATGTGATCCGCATTGATTTTGATGCGATTGACATGACTCGGGGGCAATTTATGCTCGCACTCAAGGAGAAGGGCGTTGGCAGCCAAGTGCACTACATCCCTGTTCCAGCGCAACCATACTACCGAAAGCTTGGGCATCGCCCAGATGATTATCCGGCTGCCCAGCAGTATTACCAGGAAGCCTTGAGCTTGCCCTTGTTCTACGATCTTGCGCCGGATGAACAAGAGCGCGTTATTAGTTCGGTTAAGGCCTTGCTTTCCTAACTTATATTGAGTCGCAGAATGAAATTACTCGTAGTTGGTTGCGGTTCTATTGGCCGGCGCCATGCGCGAAACGCGCGTCTCCTGGATGACGAAGTAATCCTGTGCGATGTCGATGAGACTCGTATGCGCGAGTTTGGTGAGGAAATTGGCGCTTCCGGCTACTTTACCGATTTCGAGGAGGCGGCAAGATGCTCTGGCGCCGATGCGGCGATTGTTGCGACGCCTAGCAACCTTCACACAGCCCCTGCTCGAGCGCTGATTGCCTCGGGAATTCATGTGCTAATGGAAAAGCCCCTGTGCGTTTCGATAGCTGAAGCACAGGCACTGAGGCCATTGGTTCGTGATAGCGGTTTGGTGTTCATGATGGCTCACACCTACCGATTCCGTGCAGAATGGGTTGAGATCAAGCGCATTCTTGATACAAACCCGCTTGGTCGTGTTTACAGCGCTGAATCGATGGGGGGGTGGTATTTGCCAGACTGGCACATCCGCGAAGATTATCGACATGAATATGCCGCTCAGAAAAAGCTGGGTGGCGGTGTTGTACTAACCAGCCTGAGTCATTTTTTTGACTTGGTTGCTTGGTTTTTCGGCGATATAAAAGATATTTCAGGTGCCCGAATGCGGCTTGGTGAACTCGATATTGATGTCGACGACGCAGTGGTGTGCACCCTGAGAACAGTTTCAGGTGCGGTAGTGACCATATCCGAGGACTTTCTGTGTCGTTGTCCGCGGCGCTCGCTGCGGATCAATGCCGAGCATGGATATCTTGAGGCTGATTTCAATCGGAAGACATTGAGTATCTGGGATGCCCGCGAGAAGCGATTCTTGCCTGATGCTCCAGACTTGGCCACGAATGAAGGGAAGTACTTCAAGATTCTTGAAGATGGTGTGGCGTATGATCCGGAGCCGGATGTATCACCCCTGCAGTATTCCGGGAATGATGCCTATTTGTCAGAGTTGTCTTACTTCCTGGCCCAGGTTTCTGCGCAACGAACGGTTTTTGATTTGGATATCGACTCGGGCATTAAAGTCCTCGAGGCGCTGAACCACGCAGGAATTGAAGACTGGACTGCCTGTTGAAAGGGGACTTGTTATGGCATTGATGCGCATAGGCAATAAGATTGTTGGTGAGGGACGTAGTACCCTGATGTTTGCCGAAGAAGGGCAAGCCAACCAAGGGGATGTCGAGGTTGCAATTGGGATGTGCAACACCGCAGCAAAGGTTGGGGCAGACGGGATCGAATACCAGCTTTTTCTGGCTGACGACATGTACGTTCGCAACGACCCTGGTCACGCGATTTACAAAAGCAGAGAGTTATCGTCAACTCAAATCACCGATCTCATCGCGGCTACGCATGCCGCAGGCCTGCTTTGTCAGGTTGCCGGTCTTTCACCAAAGATTATCGAACTCTGCGCTGAAGCCGGGGCTGATGTCTTTTGCGTCAATGCCAGTGATCTGACCAACCCGGTGATCATCGATGCGGTCGCTGCGACAGGAAAGCCCTTTTGGCTTGCCACCCTAATGGCTACGACCGAAGAAATCGACTGGGCTGTCGAGTACGCGATGAGCCGTTGTCGATCAGACATTGGCTTGCTGCATGGTCAGCATGTGATGTCCTCAGATACATCAAGAGGGGTTCCTCCGGAACTCCTCCAGCTCGATTGCATTGAGCTTTTCAAGCGCAGATATGGTTTGGTTACAGGATTCGTCGATCACACTGCCACGCAGTTTGTGCCGTCTATTGCCTCGGCAAAAGGTGCTGCTATGGTCATGAAGCATTTGGCGCCTGAAAAGAACTGGCAGGGACCGGATTGGGTTGTTTGTCTTGATCCAGAAGCCTGGAAGGACGCTCGTTCAATGCTTGAATATACGGTTCAGGCAAACGGTGCATCCAAGGAGATTTCTCAGGCGGAATTCAAAGACCGCAGTATCCATCGTCGCAGCATCCATACCAGTGCAGCCCTATCGGCCGGACATCAAATTACCCCGGATGATCTGGTTGTGTTGCGTCCTGGCAAGGGCGGTATGGATCCACGGGTTGTGCACGAACTTGTCGGGCGCCGGGTAAAACACGATTTGCCGAAACAGAGTCAACTCCAGTTCGAAGATCTGGTTTGACTTGACTAATCCAAACTGGAGCGAATACCGATATGGATCTTGGACTCAAGGGTAGGGTTGCGGTCGTGCTTGCGGCCAGTTCGGGTATTGGGCGTGGTATAGCGACGGTACTTGCACAGGAAGGGTGTAGCCTTGCCATTTGTGCCAGAGACGGCGCGCGCCTGAAATTGGTTGCAGATGAGATACGCGCTGAAACCGGGGCTCAAGTATTTGCAGCGCCGGCGGATGTGGGTGATGCAAAATCCTTGGAAGCCTTTTTTGACCAAGTATTCGCTGAGTATGAAAAGATCGATATTCTCGTGAATAACTCAGGTGGCCCGCCGCCCGGTAAAAGCCTCGATTTAGGTGATGGGCTGTACCAATCAGCTTTCGATCTGGTTTTGATGAGCAAAGTGCGTGCTTGTCGTCGTGTCTTGCCCTCGATGGCCAAACAAGCTTGGGGGCGAATCATTAATGTCGAAAGCACGAGCGTTAAATGTGCGCTCGAAAATATGGTGCTTTCCAATGTGTTTCGCAGTGCAGCCACCGCGTTCGCCAAAACACTTTCAATGGAATACGCGAGGGATGGTGTCAGGGTGCACACGCTACTCTCCGGCCCGTTTCTTACCAGCCGCGTGAATGAGCTTGGTTCGGCAGCTGCAAAACAGAAGGGCGTTTCCTTCGAGCAGTGGAAGAGTGACGCCGAGGCTGGTACGGCCTTGGGGCGCTTTGGCGATCCATTGGAATATGGTGCATTGGTTGCTTTTCTCGCAAGCGATAAAGCTGACTACATGACAGGAACGTGCATCGCAATCGATGGCGGAGCCTTGAAGACAATTACCTAGTGAGCCGCGCTATGAGACTCGCCGTGATTCCTGCCAGGGGCGGCAGCAAAAGAATCCCGAAAAAAAATATTTTGCCTTTCTGCGGGAAACCGATGGTGGCTTACGCCCTGGCGGCTGCTTCTGAATCGGGGTTGTTCGACAAAATACATGTTTCAACAGATTCTGATGAAGTTTCGGATGTTGTCGAGTCCCTTGGTTTTCCGGTCGACTTCAAGCGCTGTGCAGAGCTTTCAGATGATTTCACGGGGCTTGTACCTGTCCTTCGTTGGGTGTTGGAGCAGTATCGAATTCGTGGGGAGGTTTATGACGAGATATGCTGCATCATGCCGAATGCCCCGTTAATTGGTAGCCAGGATATTGTTGATGCTTTCAATACCTTTGGTAGCCACGGTGGCAGTCACCCGTTGCTGGTGTACGCCAGATATCCTGTTCCCATAGAGTGGGCTTTCCGTCGGGGAGACGATGGTTTGATGGTTGCTGTCTCGCCGCAAAGCCTAGTTGTACGATCGCAGGATTTGGAAGCGGCTTACTACGAATGTGGTCCCTTCACAATTTGGCGTCCGAAGCATTTGGAGAGTGACAATCCGTTGACTGGTCAGGTTTTGTCGTATGTGCTCCCGGCGGAACGAGCGGTAGATATTGATACTCCTGAAGATCTTGCCTATGCGGAACGTTTGTTTAAGGCCTCTGCGGGATTTTGATTCATTAAGATGGCTCTCTTGTCGTGAATGAAACTCTCGGAATCTTTGATTCGCCGCCACATCAATAAAATTTGGATTTGTCATGAAGAAATACACAAACTTTACCAAGTCACGCGAGTTCTCCCGTCAAATTCACGATGTTATTCCCGGCGGTTCCCATACTTATTCCAAGGGGGATGATCAATTTCCGGTGAATGCGCCAGCTGCCATTACCCACGGCAAGGGTGCCTACATTTGGGATCTGGACGGCAACAAGTTTCTCGACTGCAGCATGGGGTTGACCTCGGTTTGTATCGGCCATGGCTATGAGCCTGTCGCGCAGGCGGTATGTGAAGCGGCATTTCAGGGAACCAACTTTCAACGACCTGCAGCCATTGAACTAGAAGCGGCCAATCTGTTTCTGGAAACAGTTGAGTCTGGCGACATGGTCAAGTTTGCCAAGAATGGATCGACTGTGACCACCGCAGCGATCAAACTTGCTCGAGCCTATACGGGGCGAAATAGAGTCGCTCTTCCCCGTGAGCACCCGTTCTTCAGCTACGACGACTGGTTTATTGTCTCGACCCTTTGCGATCGGGGAATCCCTCCCGCAGTGAAGGCAATGACGGCAACCTTCAGTTACAACAATTATGCTTCCGTCGAGGCATTGCTTGCCGATAACGACCATGATATCGCCTGTATCATCATGGAGCCCGTCAAGTTTGACCCACCAAAAGATGATTTTTTGCAAAAGGTGGCTGCGTTATGCAAAGAGCGCGGCGTACTTTTAATTCTTGATGAAATGGTCTCCGGTTTTAAATGGGGACTTAATGGGGCTCACAATTTCTATGGCGTGAAGCCAGATATGGCAACGTGGGGCAAGGGGATTGCCAATGGCTTTTCAGCCTGTGCACTGACTGGGCGTGCCGATATCATGGAGTTAGGGGGCGTTCGGCGCGAAGGCGACGATAAACTGTTCCTGATATCAACAACGCACGGCGCTGAGACAACAGGCCTGGCTGCCATGATCGCCACGATCAATGCTTTCAAGCAACACAATATGATTGAGCAAAACTGGGCAAACGGTGAAGCCCTGAAGTTGCGTCTTGAACAAGTTATCTCCAAACATGAACTGGGTAGCTCATTGCAATTAATTGGCTATCCCTGTTTATTTGCTTTGGTATGCCGGAATCCTACAGGATTGCCTGACGACTCGTTCCGTACATTGATGATGCAAGAAATGATCGCGCGTGGTGTGCTCTTTCAGGGGCTTTTTTATCCCACTTGGTCACATCAGCAGGTAGAAATGGATTTGCTAGTAATGGCTTTCGATGCGTCATGCTCGGTTTATCGCAGGGCAATCGACGTGGGTACAACCGATGGTTTGCTGATTGGCCCCCCTGCAAAAGCGGTCTTCCGCAAGAAAATCTAATACCTCGTGCGGTGTCGTTGATGAGTCCAAAATGCGTGGCATGAGAATCCTTATTCGCACAGACGCCTCAGTCAAAATCGGCAGTGGTCATCTGATGCGCTGTCTTACATTGGCTGATCAACTGGTAGGCGCTGGGGCTGAGGTGGCCTTTGTTTGCCGAGACTTGCCAGGTGCCATGTTTGATTTGTTATCGATGCGTGGCTTTCGATTCGCGAAACTGCCCTCAGTCGAAGATGGATGCGTCTCACAGCAGCGCGATGCAGCTGAGACAACGGAGGCTATTGGCCAATTATATTCGGATCGCCTGGATTGGCTTATTGTCGATCATTATCTCCTTGATGCTTCGTGGGAGCAGTTGCTGCGACCTTGCACGCGAAAAATCATGGTGATTGACGATTTGGCGGACCGTAGCCATGACTGTGAGTTGTTGCTTGATCAGAATTACTACCATGGTTTTGAGCGACGCTATGACGAGTTGCTGCCCCCCCAGTGTGTATCATTGCTTGGTCCAGGCTATGTTTTACTAAGGCCCGAGTTTGCTGATGCCAAGAAGCAGTTGATTTTTAGAGATGGAATAGTAAAACGTATTCTGGTTTTTTTTGGTGCTACAGATCCTTGTATGCAGACTCAAAAAGTAATCGAAGCGTTTAAGCAGTTGTCCCGTCCAGATATTACCGTTGATATAGTCGTCGGTCAGACTAATCCTTTTTGCCATGCCATACAGGCGTGTTGTGCTGATTTTCGGAATATTAACTTCCATTGTCAGGTAAGTAACATGGCGGAATTAATACTCAAAGCAGATTTGGGTATTGGTGCAGGAGGGGCTGCGATGTGGGAGCGCTGCTATTTGGGGTTGCCGACAATTACTGTAGTCTTTGCAGATAATCAATTGCGGACGACCGAAGATGTGGCAGATGTCGGGGCAATTGAGTATTTGGGACAGTCTGATTTATTTTCGGCCGATGATTATATGATCGCAATTATGAAAATGATTGAAAACCCAACCCATGTCAGAAATATGAGTAGAGCGGCATTGGGTGTTTTGGATATTAAAGGTCAAAATATTATTGATGTGATGCGAAGAATTATTCCGTGAATTTTATTTTTCGGGATCAGTAAATTATAGACTAATATAAATTAAGCAAGGTGATCTATGGATACCCGACTGAGAAAACACCCTCTGGGCTATTGGGAAATTGCTAATAAGCCTGATCGTCTAGAACTACAGAAATACTACGCGGAAAAATATTACCAAGAAGGCCAAGGTAGTTATGAGCTAGCCTATGGCGACGACGAGTTGTGCTACTTTCAGGCGAAGCTTGAGCAGCGCTGGGCTGTACTTCAGCAGCATCTTTCGCAAAAAAAGGGGAAGAAAAGCTTACTGGATGTTGGATGCGGCGAGGGATATGCGTTAGCTTTTTTTCGCGCCCATGGTTGGGTGGTTAGGGGGCTGGACTTTAGTTCTGCTGGCGTTGAATCAAAAAATCCAGACTGTCAGGATGCCTTGTTGACGGGGGATATTTTTAATATGTTGACAGCTGAGATTGATGCTGGCCATACCTACGATGTCGTCTGGTTACAGAACGTGCTCGAACATGTTATTGATCCCATTGATCTTTTGAGATCGTTAAGAACACTTGTTTCTCCGGGAGGGTTGGCAGTTGTCACCGTGCCAAATGATTGTTCCATTACGCAGCTTGCTGCCTTGGAATGTCAGCATGTCGAGAATGCATTTTGGGTTGCGCCACCTGACCATTTGACTTACTTCGACCGAGATAGCTTGATGAACACGGCCGATCAAACTGGTTGGAAAAATATTGAGATGCTTTCAGATTTTCCTGTCGATTGGTTTCTATTTCATCCCGCATCGAACTATGTGCGAAACAAAGGGGCAGGTAAGGCCGCTCACATGGCTCGTGTGCAAATTGAGAATTTTATTCATAAGCAGCCGCTAGAGGATGTGGTTAGTTTCTGGTCTGCTGCAGCCAAGCTTGGACTGGGCAGGGATATCACGGTATTTTTGCGGCCAACAGGACTGGGTTAAATGGCTTCTGGAAAAAAAACAGTCCTTGTCACCGGAGCTACCGGTTTTGTTGGGAAAGCGTCCGTTGCTGCGCTGAAGGCTGCGGGGTGGCAGGTTACTCAAGGAGTAAGGTCGGCAAACTCTTTCGTAGGTGGTGAGTGCATTTCTCTTGACTTATCTGACCCCGCGGCGATTCTTGCGTTGGCAGAAAAATCGTGTTTTGAAGCGATTGTGCATTTAGGGGCGCATGTTGATTTATCCAATAGCACTGCAGCTGATGCTCAGATGTATGTCCCCAATGTGTTGTCTACAGGGTGCTTGGCCAAGCTTGCTAGAGATAGTGGCGCACGTCTGATTTTCGCATCTACAGCAATTGTGCACGGAGCAAGGACGGAATATATCGGCACAAATTCATCTGTTATTCCTGATACAGCTTACGCTAGCGGTAAATGGCTTGGCGAGCAGCTACTTGATGCCGCGCAAATAGATGCTTGTATTTTGCGCATTGCTGGCATATTTGGTGCTGGAGGCCCGTCGCATTTAGGTCTAAATCGTGCCATTGATGGCGCGATCAAGGGGCAGGCCCCGAGCCAAATTGGGTCGGGAGAAGTATTGAGAAACTATGTTTACGTCAAAGATGTTGCACAAGCTATTGTCCATGCCCTCCAGAACGAGCTTTCCGGAACCCATTTGCTTTCTGGGCATGATGTCATGCCTATTGGCATAGTGTTGCAAGAGGTCTGTAACATATTTCTTCCTGGGCAGAGTCCGCGACTTCAGCCTGGCATTGATGGCGTAAGCCAAATAATAGAGCCTTCGCCATTCCTGCCTAAGACTCGCGGTTACCGTGAAGCACTGATTGATATCAGGGAAACAGTTTCCTTATGAAATTAGCGCTGATGGGTGATATCCATGGCAATTATCTGGCGCTGCAGCAAGTTATCGCGGCGGCAACGAAGGCCGGTGTGGAAAAGCTGCTAATTACAGGGGATCTGGTCGGATATTATTTCGAACCGAAGCGGGTTCTCGAGCTGTTAAAGCCATGGGATAAGCATGTTGTGAGAGGTAATCACGAAGACATGCTTGTTGCGGCAATGAGCGATGTTGCAGTTCTCGATCGGGTTGATAGACGCTACGGAATGGGTTTGCGGGTTGCAATCGAGCAGCTTGGCGAGGTTTCTCTTGGGGAGTTGGCAACTCTTCCTGCTTCCCTTGAACTGCTGCTCGACGGGTGCAAGATTTTGCTCTGCCATGGTGCGCCATGGGACAATGATGCTTATGTCTATCCCGATGCAATGCCAACTGTCTTAGAGCGCTGTGCCGTGCCGGAATTCGATCTGGTCGTTCTGGGGCATACGCATTACCCGATGTTGCATCAGATTGGTCGAACGCAACTGGTTAACCCGGGGTCGGTGGGGCAGCCGCGAAATAGAGTGCCAGGAGCACACTGGGCGATTTTCGACACACTTGGTCGTGATGTGGAGTTCCGTACGGAGCCCTATGATCCTTCAGCTTTGGTCAGAGAGTGTGAGCTTCGTCATCCTGAATTGCCATATTTGTCAGAGGTTCTGTTGCGCAAATGAAAACTGTAGTACTGATCACAGGAATTGGCGGAGATATCGCCCAAGGGGTTGCCACGATTCTTCGCGAAAGCCGTCCCGATCTCTGGCTGCTTGGTGTAGATACCCACCATCAGCATGGCGGTCACCGATTTGTTGATTGCTTTGCTACGTTGCCTCCGGCGAGTGATTCTGGATATTTGGCCGCACTCAAAGCGATTGTTTTGCAGCACGCGGTGAACATGGTCATGCCAATGTCAGAGCCAGAGTTGGCTGCAATTCGCCCATTCGAAGAGTTGGTTCCAGGCGTTAAATGGATTACTGCAGGAAACCAGGTCGTGGCTGCAGGGCTCGACAAGCTTGAAACTGCGCATGCGATATCCCGGCTGGGGTTACCTGTTCCGTGGACCAAGCCGGTCAGTGACGGCGATGCTGTTTCATATCCGTGCATTCTAAAAAACCGTTTCGGATCAGGTTCCCGCGCGGTATTCGTGGTTGCCGACGAGGAAGAGGCGGCCTATCTGATTCCGCGTTACCCGAACGCTGTGTTTCAGGAGTTACTGGAGCCAGCTGAGCGTGAGGTGACTTGTGCGGTATATCGCACTCGGGATGGAAGGGTTTCCAGTCTGCTGATGTTGAGGCGTCTAACGGGGGGCTTCACGGGTTGGGCGAAGGTGATCAAGGACGATGAAACGGCGCTTATGTGCGAGCGGATTGCCGAGGGGCTCGATTTGCGTGGCAGCATGAATATTCAGTTGCGCCTTACTGAGCATGGGCCGAGAGTTTTTGAAATAAACCCTCGTTTTTCATCAACCGTCCTGATGCGCCATCGCCTGGGATTCTCTGATGTCTTGTGGGCAATTGATGAGGCAGAGGGTGGCTTGGTCAGTTTCCCCTCCATCAAGGAGAACCAAATCATGGTGAGAGTGCAAGGGGCGTTGGTTTTTGATGACAAGGATATGGGAGCGTTTGAATGATTGAGATAGACGGCAGAAAAATCGGTGCGGACTATCCGCCATTTGTGATTGCTGAGATGTCCGGTAACCACAACCAGTCATTGGAGCGAGCTCTCGAAATTGTCGAAGTTGCTGCCAAGACGGGGGCTCATGGGTTAAAAATCCAGACCTATACGCCGGAGACCATGACAATTGATCTGAATGAGCGTGAATTCAGTATCAGCGATCCGAATAGTTTGTGGGCAGGAACATCTCTCTATCAACTTTACGGAGAGGCCTACACGCCGTGGGATTGGCATAAGCCGATTTTCGATCGGGCGCGTGAGTTGGGCCTCGTTGCGTTCAGCACGCCCTTTGACGATACGGCGGTCGACTTCCTTGAGAGCTTGGACGTGCCATGCTACAAAATTGCTTCTTTCGAAAACACAGACCTGCCGTTGATTCGCCGAGTGGCTGCAACGGGGAAGCCTCTGATCATTTCGACCGGCATGGCTTCGGTGGCTGAGCTTGATGAAACGGTTCGTGCTGCGCGTGAAGCGGGGTGCAAGGATCTGATCCTCCTCAAGTGCACCAGTACTTATCCTGCAACAGCTGCGAACACGAATATCCGGACCATTCCCCATCTGCGGCAACTGTTTGGCTGCGAAGTGGGTCTGTCTGACCACACCATGGGTGTCGGTGTATCGGTTGCCAGCGTGGGGCTGGGTGCCACCGTGGTAGAGAAGCACTTCACCCTTTCTCGTGCTGATGGTGGTGTTGATAGCGCTTTTTCAATGGAGCCTGCCGAGATGGCGCAGTTGGTAAAGGAAACTGAACTGGCGTGGCAGGCTTTGGGCGAAGTGAGCTATGGTCCGACTGAGGCGGAGAAAAAATCTCTTCAGTACCGTCGGTCGCTATACGTAGTTCAAGATATGAAGGCTGGTGAGCGCCTGACCAGCGAGAATTTGCGCGCGATTCGGCCCGGCTTGGGCTTGGCAACTAAGTATGTGGAGGTCGCTCTGGGTAAGGCTGTAAACCAGAATGTAAAACGGGGTACCCCTTTGACTTGGGATTTGCTGGGATGAGTCCGGATGTTCTTTTGGGGTTTGAAGGCGGGTATCTACGGCCGTTGAAAACGGCTGATGTTCATCCTGCTTATGTTTCAGGGCTCAATGATCCCGATGTGAATCGCTATCTGGATGGCGTCAAACGGACGGTTCAAACCACGCAGTCAGTGATTGATTTCGTGGCCGCTGATGAAGTTTCTTCCGGTTCAGTGCTGTGGGGCATATGGCAGGACTCTGCCACGACTCATTGCGGGACCGTGCGTTTGCATGGGATAGAATATCACCATAAAACAGCACATATAGGTGTTTGTCTTTTCGATAAGACAGCGTGGCGGCAGAAGCTTGGGCAAAAGGCAATATCCGCGGTAACGAAGTGGGCAATCAATGAACTTGGATTGCGTTGGGTGGAGGCTGGCGCCTACGCGGAAAATGTGGCATCTCAAAAAGCCTTTTTGTCAGCCGGTTATTTATGGGTTTTTGATATTCCAGGAAAATATATTCTCAATGAGTTGCCAACCATCGTGAAGGTTTTTGCTGCAAGCGATGGCAGTCAATAATATGTACCGTTGAGGCATTCGCATTTTTTCCGCCTGACGGTAGTAGCTGATTACTAGAGGGATATGCCGGGTTGTTGAAAAATAGAATAAATATTTCCAAAAGCATGCCTGTCAATCTTACGGAAATATTTTTAAAATGATTTCAGTATAGAATCCGGTTGATTTTTAATTTTTTGGCTCATTTTTTAAAAAATTCACTTGACTGCGTTTCAAAATGTCTTGACAAGCATTATCGCTGTGCACAGGCGACGTTATTTGCGTGCCATGATGCGCGGCTATCGGATATTGAGGCAGTCGGGTCGCTTAAGCATCATTCATCAACTTAAGAATGAATTTACAACGCGCGACTTGGGCTTCGAGGCCGCATTTTTCTCAAATACACTCCTGTTTGGTGCGCACGAGTTGGCTGAACTCGTTTTGCGCCAATATCTGCTCTCCAAGTCGGCCGGAGTAAACCTGAACCGCGCATTATTGGTGTCTCTTGGGATGCCAAATGCCAGTATTGCATATGCCATGCCAAGGCAATGGCGCCTGCTTGTTGAGGAGTATGGCTTTCGTGTCAGCCATTCGCGGTGCGCCCTGCTCTGGTGGGTCTATGTCTGCGTGATGTTCGCGGGCGGCATCGTGCGCTCCCTGAGGATGGTGATCCTCTGGTTAACGGCAAAAAATGTCAGCCCGAATTCAGTTCGCCCGTATGCCTACTTTTCCGAACTGGTTTCGGCGAATTTGCCTAGCCAACGTGATGGGGCAAGTAGCCACGATATTGTGTCCTGGTATTTGCAATGGCAGGAACGGAATCCGCAAATTTCGTCTGTGCGGCATAGCGTTCGCGGTGCCCCTGATATGTTGAAATTCGGCTGTTCAATTACCTATCAGGGCAATGCCTTGCCGCCGTTGAGGGGGGTTGGGCAAATTTTCAGTTTCCTTAAGTGGTTAGTTGTTGCTGTTCTGATCGCCGGTGTCGATCTCCTGCGTGGCCGCTGGTGGCATGCCGTTTTGCTCAATCAGGCAGCAATCGCTGCGCAGGCTAGTTTGCTGCCTAAGGACCAACTTGCCGCTGAATATCTTTTTCACAACAGTAACTGGCTTTACCGGCCGCTCTGGACTTATGAGGTAGAGAAGAGGGGCGCGGCTGTACTTTTTTATTTCTATTCGACGAACACTGAGCCTTTCAAGCGCGGAGATGACTACCCGCTGCCATATTATGGATACGAAGCTATGCATTGGCCTCGATATCTGGTTTGGGATGAGTATCAGGCGGATTTTGTCCGCAGGGTTGCGGGTGCTTCTGCTCACATTGAGACCGTAGGGCCAATCTGGTTTCAAGGTAATACTGATGTAGTTGAGCGTCAGCCCGGTTTGTCGGTGGCGGTTTTCGACGTAACGCCCACACGTACCTCTTGGTATCGGATCCTGGGGCTTGAGGCAGAGTACTTTGTGCCGGAAACGGTGAATTTATTTCTTGAGCATGTCAGTTCTGCGGTCAAGCGTCATCAGGGGCGGGTGCTATGGAAGCGAAAGCGAAATATTGGTCGGACAGCTCACCCGAGCTATCGTCGCTTGGCCGACAGTCTTGCGAACGAACTGAGCATTCATTTGGTTGATGCAGATGTCTCTGCCATAAGGCTTATTCAAGCTTGCCGCGTTACCGTTTCTTTGCCGTTTACCTCAACTGCACTGGTCGCCAGGAGTCTTGGCAAGCCCTCCGTTTATTATGATCCAACAGGGACTGTGCAATCGGATGATCGCGCCGCTCACGGTATCCCGGTTTTGTCCGGACCAGAAGCACTCGAGGCGTGGCTGGTCAATTTTGTTGGCGACTATGACGAGGTCCGGATTTGAGCACCCTGCAATTCAGTGTTGAGGATTGGGCTAGAAGCGCTGCATCCGTGATTCAGGATGCGATCCAGGATATTTGCGCCGAGCAGGGTGTCTGCCGTGTCATGTTGACAGGCGGGAGAAGTGCCGAGCGGCTTTATGCGGCGTGGCGCGATGTGCCATCTTTTCAGGAACTGCGCTCGGTAAGCTTTTTCTTTGGTGATGAGCGTTGCGTGCCGCCCGACGATCCAGCCAGTAATTATGCTTTGGCGATGCGGACCTTGTTTGCTCGGGGTGTTCCAGAGGGGTGCTCGGTATTCCGTATCGAGGCTGAGGATGCGGATCGAGAAGGCCTATCTTTTCGCTATGAAAGTCTCTTGTCGAGTAAAATTGACGTTTTGCTGCTTAGCGTGGGCGAAGACGGACACATTGCCTCCTTGTTTTCAGGTAATGAGGCGCTTTTTGAGCGATCTCGCAAGGTTGTTCCGGTTACGGGTAGCAAAGAGCCGCGAGAGAGAATTACGGTCACGCCGGTCGTTATAGCGCAATCGTCGTCTATTTTTGTACTGGCGACTGGTGAGGAAAAGGCTGCTGTGTTCCGAAGGGTGCTTGCTGCCCCGCACGATTATGTTGCACTGCCGGCATGTCTCGTTAAAGACGCAATCTGGTTGCTCGATACCGCATTAAGTATGGATATATAGATTTGATTCACAGGGATTTCAGATGGCCAAAGTTCTGATCACGACTGTTCCATTCGGGGATAAAAATGATCTACCGATCCGGCAGCTTGAAGCGGCAGGAATCGAGTACCTGATCAACCCGCTGGGCCGCAAGCTCAAGGAACATGAGCTCGCCGAAATGGTGGGCGATTTCGAGGTCCTGATTGCCGGGACAGAGGTGATTTCAGAGAAAGTGATGGCCAATGCCCCCCGACTGAAAATGATTTCCCGTGTCGGCATCGGGCTGGATAGCGTTGATTTGCTGGCGGCTGAGCGACGCGGAATTTCAGTCAGCTACACACCTGACGCGCCAGCGCCGGCCGTTGCCGAACTGACTATCGGCTTGATGTTCTCGTTGATGCGTTCCATCCATGTTGCCAGTGCTCAGATGCATCGTGGCGTTTGGCATCGCTATTTCGGTCGGCGCATTCCCGATTTGACGATTGGCGTCGTTGGGGCTGGCCGTATTGGCGGGCGGGTTTTGCAGCATCTGGCCTCGCTGGGGGCTGGGCGACTGCTGGTCAGCGACATCAATCCAGAGGCTTGTCAATTGCCTCCTTCTTTACCTGTCGAGTGGGTGGATAAAGATGTTGTTTTTCGAGAGGCAGATATTGTCAGCCTCCACGTTCCGTTGACTGCACAGACAAAAAATATGGTGCGTCGCGAACATCTTCTCCAGATGAAGCCTGATGCAATGATCATCAACACGGCTCGCGGTGGCATCATCAATGAAGATGACCTCGCTGATGTGCTGGAGTCCGGTCATCTTTCCGGTGCTGCAGTCGATGTGTTTTGCGAGGAACCCTATAAGGGGCGGCTGGCTTCAATCGAGCGATGTGTACTGACGTCGCACATGGGCTCGATGTCCATTGATTGCCGTACGCGTATGGAAATCGAGGCAACGGAAGAGGCAATACGTTTTTTGACCGGTACGCCGTTGATGGGGCTGGTGCCCGAGGCCGAGTACACGGTGCAAAGAGAAGGATTCTGAGATGGCAAGGGTATGTGTAATCGGAGGTTCCGGATTTCTCGGCAGCCATGTTGCAGATGCGCTTAGCGACGCGGGTCATCAGGTTTCCGTTTACGACCGCAGAGCCTCTCCATGGCTGCGCAGCGATCAGGAAATGGTGATCGGTGACCTGCTGGATGCGGAGCGTTTGTCGTTTGCCATTTCCGGTTGTGAGTATGTCTATAATTTTGCGGCGCTGGCGGACCTGAACGAGGCACTGGACAAACCGCTGGAAACGGTGCGCATCAACGTGCTGGGCAATGCCAATGTGCTTGAGGCTTGTCGCCTTAACGGTGTCAAACGTTTTTTCTATGCCAGCACGGTGTACGTTTACAGCCGGCAAGGTAGTTTCTACCGTTGCAGCAAGCAGTCTGCAGAGCACTATGTCGAGGAGTATCAGGCTTCATACGGGCTGGATTACACCGTTTTGCGCTACGGCTCGCTTTATGGGCCGAGGTCGGATCACCAGAACGGATTGTGGCGGATCGTCAATGAAGCGCTCAAGACCGGCAAGATTCGTTATGCAGGTAGTGCCGAAGCGATGCGGGAGTACATCCATGTCGAAGATGCGGCGCGAGCGAGCGTGGCTGCTCTGGGCGAGGAATTCAGGAATCAGCACGTCGTCCTTACCGGGCAGGAGCCGATGAGAGTGATGGATTTGCTGAAAATGCTGGGAGAAATACTCGGCATTCCCCAAGCCGTGGAATTCGAAGAAACTCCCTATGCTGGCCACTATGTCCGAACTCCCTATGCCTATCAACCCAAGCTGGGCAGGAAATACGTGCCACCGATGCATGTCGATCTGGGCCAGGGTTTGCTGCAGTTGATCGGGGAAATACAAAACATCCATACCGACGAAGGAATCAAAGCGTGAAAGCCCATTTGAAAGCAGCTCTGAAAGGGGCGATCCAATTCTCACTCGATACTGGCGGCAAGACCCGGCTTGGCAAGTATCTCTTCAAGCAGATACTGAGCGCATCGATGGAGCAAGTGCGCGAGGTCACGCATAAAGGCAGTTCATTCAAATTCGCCACCCCCAATGTCCTTTGTGAGTGGCGCGCCCAGACTTTTTCTACCAAAGAGCCGGAAACGCTGGAGTGGATCGATGGCATTCCGGAAGGGGCTATTCTTTGGGATGTCGGGGCCAATATTGGCTTGTACGCAACGTACGCAGCCAAGCAGCGCAATTGCCGGGTATGGGCTTTCGAGCCGTCGGTTTTCAATCTCGAATTGCTGGCGCGGAACATTTATCTGAACGATCTGGTGAGCAAGGTTTGCATCGTGCCGTTTGCGCTGAGCACCGAAATTGGCTCGAATCAACTCCGGATGACAACCACGGAGTGGGGTGGAGCATTGTCGACCTTTGGAGAGGATTACGGATGGGATGGCGAGGCGATCAGAAAGGTTTTCGAGTTTCAGACCATGGGTTTGCCAATGGATTCGGTCCGTGACCTGCTGAACATTCCTCAACCAGACTATATCAAGATGGACGTCGATGGTATCGAGCACTTGATTCTGTCCGGAGGCGCGTCGGTATTGAAGGGAGTCAAGGAGGTTCTGATCGAGGTTAACGATGATTTTCTTGAGCAGGCTGAAGGGTGCGAAAAGCTGCTGAAAGCCGCTGGATTAAGCCTTAAGCACAAGCTCCATTCCGAAATGATCGATAGTTCGACGACGGGCTTCCAGAATACTTATAACCAGATTTGGGTGAGAGCCTGATTTTGGGCGAGAGATTATCCGGGTTCCGCCTGATATTCTGGGATTTTGATGGCGTTATCAAGGAATCCGTTGCTATCAAAACGGAAGCCTTTGTGCAGTTGTTTTTCCCGTTCGGTGCGGAGGTTGCGGAGCGTGTTTGCTTACACCACGAAGCGAATGGTGGAATGTCCCGCTTTGAGAAAATGCCTGTTTATCTGGCGTGGGCTGGCTTGCCGGTGACGGAGCAACTGGTTGAAGACTACATTCACCGTTTCTCGCGTGCCGTATTGAGTCGCGTTGTTGCGGCTCCGTGGGTTCCTGGCGTTGAGCACATTCTGCGTAGCAATCCGTATCAGCAGGAATTTGTTTTGGTTACTGCCACTCCGCAGGGCGAGATAGAAGAGATTCTGGCTGCGATCAGATTGCGCCCATGTTTTTCCGATGTTTTTGGCGCGCCAACTCGCAAGGGAGATGCCATTCAGCAGGTGCTTCGTCGTCGGGATGTTTTGTCGTCTGATTCTCTGATGATCGGCGATGCCACTGCTGACATGAATGCTGCGCTTGAAAATGATGTGCCGTTTCTGTTGCGCCGACATCACGATAATCGTGGTGTCTTCAGTAACTACAACGGTGCTTTTGTCGAGGATTTTGTCGGACTATGAACCGAAGAGAAAAAATCAAAGCCATTCGCCGTGCCTTGAGCGATGGAATAGCAAGCATCGGAAGCTGGATTCAGATTCCTCACCCCTCCATTGCCGAAATACTGGGGCAGTCAGGTTATGACTGGGTGGCTGTTGATATGGAACATGGTTCCATTAGCCCTCATCAATTACCTGACTTGTTCCGTGCCCTTGAACTGGGCGGTACTTTGCCGCTGGTTCGTCTGGCACAAGGGGAGCCCAAAGACTGCAAGCAGGCACTGGATGCAGGGGCTGGAGGTGTGATCGTTCCAATGGTGGAATCGGCTGTGCAACTGAATCGAGCGCGAGATGCCTGTTGCTGGCCTCCGGCAGGCAAGCGGGGCGTCGGCTTTTCGCGCGCAAATTTGTTTGGCATGCATTTCGACAGCTATGCCGAGGAGGCTCAGGCTCCTTTGCTGATTGCAATGATTGAGCATGTCCACGCGGTAGACCAACTGGAAGAAATTCTGGCAGTCGACGGCTTGGATGCGATTTTGATCGGCCCGTATGATCTTTCTGCCTCCATGGGAATGACCGGGAAATTTGATACGCCTGAATTTGTTGCGGTGATGGATCGAATTCGCAGTGTCTGTGCAACGTTCAGCAAGCCATGTGGCGTTCACGTCGTGCAGCCTGATCAAGAGCAACTCCGGCAGAGAATGGCAGAGGGCTACAGGTTCCTGGCCTACTCGATTGATTCTGTCTTCTTGCGTGCGTCGGCGACCAATCCCCAATTGCCATGCTGATGAGACTTCGTGCCAGGTTCAAGCTGTGGCTCTTTCGAGTGAGGCGGTTTTCCTCGAAGTATCGGCAAGGGCGCCATACTTCTGCAGATCTTTCAAAAATCATCATCACCAAGACGGCTTCGGGCGAAATTTCACTTGGCGACTATGTGATTTGTGCGGGTGAGCTTTATAGTTTTTTCAATAAAGGCGTCATATCCATCGGCGATTGCAGTTATGTCGGGCAGGGGACGCGGATATGGTCACTTTCACGTGTTGATATTGGTAACCGGGTTCTGATATCCCACGACTGCTTCATTTGCGATAACTTGACTCATCCGGTTGATGCTAGGGTGCGACATCAGCAGTATATGGCCAAGCACGGTTATCCTTTTCCTGCAGCGATTGAACTCGAGGAGTGCCCGATCACCATTGGTGATGACGCATGGATCGCCGCCGGGGTGACGATCTTGCGCGGCGTGACCATCGGTCAGGGAAGTATCATTGCAGCCGGCTCTGTGGTGACCAAAAATATTCCCGCTGGGGTGATTGCGGCGGGTAATCCGGCAATCATGGTAAAACAGCTCGAAACCGGGCATTTCGGAGGAGATGTAGTCAATGGCATTGCCTAATCAGTGTCCGCTTTGTTTGGCTGGACATGATGCCCAGTCCGTAGTTACACGCCATGTATACGGCGATGAATCGGCCTCTCGTGCTTTTTTTCACTGCGAAGCTTGCGATGTTCGATATCAGTTTCCTGGCCTGACGCCAGAGGAAGAGGCTCGCTTTTATGCGGCTGAATTTGAAGGCTTCATGTCGAGCCGATCTGGTGATGCGGGTGGCTGGCTGAAGACTGAGCAGCACCTTGTTGCCAATGAATCGACCCGCTTGCGGAGAATGAAATATCTCGCACCTTTTCTGGTGGGGGCTTCTGATGTTCTTGAAGTCGGTTGCTCGTCGGGATTCATGCTTTATCCCCTGGCTGAAGCGGGGCATCGCTGCACCGGGATTGAGCCTTCCGGAGTATTCAGCGAGTTTGTAAGAGGGCGCGGTTTGCCGGTCTATCAGTCGCTTGGGCAGTTGCAGCAAGAAGTGCCACAGGCGCAGTTTGACCTGATACTTCATTTTTTCGTGCTTGAACATATTGCAGACCCTTTGGCGTTCTTGAAGGATCAACTCAAGATGCTTCGACCGGGCGGGCGGATCATATTTGAAATCCCGAACGCAGCAGACCCCCTGTATTCGGTTTATGACATTCCCGAGTTCGAGCGCTTTTATTGGTCGATTGCCCATCCGTGGTATTTCAGTGAGGCCTCGCTACGTTTCCTTCTGGATCAACTGGGCGGTTCCTGCGAGATACTTCGCGATCAGCGGTATGACCTGTCGAATCATATGGTCTGGGCGAGGAATGGGCGACCCGGTGGAATGGGCCGGTTTACAGAGCTGCTCGGCGAGGATGTCGAGGAGTCGTATAAGCAGTCGCTGATCCGTAGCGGCAAATGCGATACCTTGGTTGGTATTATCAGCAAGGAATAGGTGTACCGGGATGGATAGAGTTCTGATTACAGGGGTAGGCGGCTTCATCGGGTCTCATGTCGCATCCCGTTTCTTGCAAGAGGGCTATGCCGTAGTTGGGGTGGACGATTTTTCGAATGGGCGCATTGAAAATGTGCCATCGGGAATTGACCTGATTGAAGGGGATCTGGCTCTGCGCTCGACGATTGCAAAGATTCCCGGAGATTGCCGAAAAATTCTTCACCTAGCGGGGCAGTCTTCGGGAGAAATCAGCTTTGATGATCCGGTGGCTGATCTTGAGAAAAATACGGTATCGACCCTGAATCTGATCCGTTATGGCATCGAGAATTCCGTCGAACGACTCGTTTATGCGAGTTCGATGTCCGTTTATGGCGCGGTTGATGATGCGCCGATCGGTGAGTCACGCTTTTGCAGGCCATTGTCGTGTTATGGCGTCGGAAAGTACGCCTCAGAAGAATACTTGCGCGTCTATCAGGGCAAACTGCCTTCCGTCATTCTGCGGATGTTCAATGTATACGGACCGGGCCAGGATTTGACGAATTTACGTCAGGGGATGGTAAGCATTTTTCTGGCGCAGGCATTGGTGACGGGAAAGATAGAGGTCAAAGGGAGTCTTGATCGTTTCCGCGACATTATTTACATCGATGATGTCGTCGAGACTTGGTTTCGCGCCGCGAGTTTGCCCGATGCAAAGGGGACGACCATCAACGTCGGGACAGGACTCAAGACAACGGTGGGCAGTCTCCTTGAGCGTA
This sequence comes from Dechloromonas denitrificans, assembly GCF_020510665.1. Taxonomy (NCBI): domain Bacteria; kingdom Pseudomonadati; phylum Pseudomonadota; class Betaproteobacteria; order Rhodocyclales; family Azonexaceae; genus Dechloromonas; species Dechloromonas denitrificans. Next base: position 2,166,847 of record NZ_CP075187.1, on the reverse strand, counting down.
TATGCAGCCATGTGCCGGGCGCATCTTTCTACGTTCAGGGCGGTACCCCGGGCGATCAAAGCGGAATCTATGCGGACATCTCGGCGCTGAAGAATGTGCTGGGAATCGATTCGTTTACAATGCTGGATGAGGGTTTGGCCAAGTTTGTCGAATGGGCAAGATCCGTCGAATTCGATAACCATGAATAACTTGTACCTTGGATGAAGATATGAAAATTCTTGCCTTGATTCCTGCACGCATGGGGAGCAGTCGCTTCCCAGGAAAGCCGATGGCGCCGATTCTCGGAAAGCCGATGATTGGACACGTTTTTGAGCGTGTCGCCCAATCACCACTCCTCACACATACTGCAGTGGCAACCTGTGATCAGGAAATTTTCGATTATGTCGAATCGATCGGTGGCATGGCGGTCATGACGAGCGACGAATATGAACGTGCATCTGACCGATGCGCGGAAGCGCTGCTCAAACTCGAGAGCAAGTACCAAATTAAATATGACATCGTGGTTATGGTGCAGGGCGACGAGCCCATGACGCATCCGGACATGATTGCCGAAGCGGTACAACCGTTGATTGATCATCCGGAAGTCATGGTCGTCAACCTGCTGGGAAAGATCAAGGATACAGCTGAGTTCGAGGACAGAAACTGCATCAAAGTGGTTTGCGATCTCAATCTGAACGCAATGTATTTCTCTCGGGAGCCCATTCCGACTCGTTGCAAGGCGGATAGCGTTCCTATGGGCAAACAGGTCTGTGTCATTCCATTTCGTCGGGATTTTCTGCTCGAATACACCCGGCTCGCACCGACCCCGCTGGAGATCGCCGAGTCAGTCGACATGATGCGTGTTCTCGAGCATGGAATGCGCGTTCGCATGGCCTCCACCATTCATGACACGCAGGCTGTTGATACACCGGAAGACCTCAAGAAGGTCGAGCGTTTGATGCAAGGGGTGTAATGCCGGGTAACAAATGCTTGGCCGAGGGGGCTACAGCAGGTGCTGTTCTGGTCTGGGACGGGGATGGCACTCCGAACCTTGCGTTTGAGCGTACCGTGCTTTGGCGTGGATTCGGGGAAAAAACTGAAGGCCACGAAAGATGTATTTCGATTCCCGTGCTGGTGGAAAAAACGGCTGACGCGCTGCGAAGTCAGTATCTTGCCTGGATCTTTGCGCTTGGCGAGGCTGAAATCCAGGGAAAGAGGGCTGTTGAACATTTGTTGATTCGGCAGCAACTCAGTTTCTGGTGGCTGGGATCTCCGGCACAGAAATTCAATATCTCGGCTAAATCACTTGTTCCAGATGCGATCAAGCTACTTGCCCTTGAGAAATTGCTCTTGGTGGATGGGGCAGACTCGATATTGTTGATTTCCGATAATGCCCCGCTTGCGGATTGTTTCGGTGCTTACGCCAAGACGTTGAAAATCGATTTCGAGTGGCGTCGCCTCAGTCATTCTCAGGATTATCCGCTTCGCCAAAAATCGATTTACCTTCGCTTGCCACCCGTGGTGCGCGCCTTCTTCTCCCTTGCACGTTTCTGTATTACCAGGCTTCCTGCTGCCTTGAGGCATACGCACCGGAGCAGTAGCGAATTAGCAGATGTGTCGTTTTTTGATGTGTTGGTGCATCTGGAAAAGAGCGCCTTTGAAACGGGCAGATTTGTTTCGAATTACTGGAGTAGTCTCGTTGAGAAACTCTCCGATAGTGGCGTTCGCACCAATTGGTTTCATATCTTCCATCCCCAGCCGGCAATTCCGACAATGGCGGAGGCTGCCAGCTTGGTGGAGCGCTTTGAGCGCAACGCTGACGGTTGGGAGTTTCATGGCGTCGTCGATATCCTGCCACCTGTTTCCACTCTTTTTCGGGCGGTGCGTGATTTCATGCTGCTTCAGCGCGCGGTAAGAAGGATTGATGGATTTCAGAGCAGCGTAGTCCTGAGCGGGTCGGCGCTGAATCTTTGGCCTCTTCTTGCAGATGAGTGGCGAGAGTCACTGACGGGGCCGGCTGCGCTGATGGAGTGTCTTCGTATCGGACTCTTCGAGCGGGTGCTATCTCGCGTTCCCCGTCAGCGCATGGGCATCTACATTTGTGAAAATCAGCCTTGGGAAATGGCGCTCATTCACGCCTGGCGTAGCAACGGGCATGGTCAGTTGATTGCTGTTCCTCACTCGACGATTCGTTACTGGGATCTGAGATATTTTTATGACCCACGCAGTTATGACGAAAGGGGCGCTCAGTGTCTCCCAATGCCGGATCTCTACGCGCTAAATGGCCCGGTGGCGAAAGCCACCGCTTTGTCAGGTGGCTATCCAGTCGAGAGAATCGTTGAGGTCGAAGCGTTGCGTTATCTTCATTTGGCAGCGTACGTGGATGCGGAGAGTGGAACGACAGAGACCCTGCGTGTTCTCGTTTGCGGTGATTTCGATTCTTCAACCAATGACCTGATATTCAAATGGCTTGCCGGGACGGTGAAAGCCCTTGAAGGCAAAACGCGTTACATATTCAAGCCGCATCCAGCTTTTCCTTACAGAATTGATTCAGACTTCCTGGCTGGTGTTGAGCTGCTTGTCGATGAGCGACCGTTGTCAAGGCTTTTACAGCGTTGTGATGTTGTCGTCACCAGCGCGATAACGTCAGCGGCGGTTGATGCATATTGCGCCGGTAAGAATGTAGTCCAGATACTCGACGGGGGGCGGTTGAATGCAAATGCGCTTCGTGGCGTAGCGGGCGTCTCTCAGGTAAGGACGATTGATGAATTCGCCGACGCTCTACGACAAATATCTGCTCGGCAAATAACTGTCCCATTGCCGTATTTTTTGCTGGATCCTTCGTTGCCAGCTTGGCAAAACGTGATTTTGCCTGGCAAAAGGCAAAATGAAGTTTCATTGGCGACATAATCAAGGCTGCCTTCTTGCAGTAAGTCCCGGAAGTGCTGGCAAGCTCTTTGAAAGATGGAAGAATAAATCGTATGCCCTTGACGTTAAGACCTGACGTGCTGCCTGTATCTGTGGTGATTGCCACACTTGGTGGGCGAGACCTTGAGGCGACCTTGGTTCGCCTAAGGTCGGGGTCGCGGGTGCCTGAGGAAATCATGCTTTGTATTCCTCAAGGCGTCGTGCCCGAGGCTCGATTCCAGGAAGACGATTGCCTTCACGTGCTGTGGACCTCGTGTCGAGGCCAAGTTGCCCAGCGTGCCCTGGGACTCGCTCAGGTGCGAAATCCTTTTGTATTACAGATGGATGATGATGTGATGCTGTCACCGACTGCGCTCGAACAATTGTTCGATGTATGCAGTGACGCAACGCAGCCCATGGCGGTTGCACCGTTGTTCAAACTCTGTGAAACGGGCCAGTACTTGACCCGCTATCGCAGCAATCTGAAAGGCTTTTTGCAAAGCTTGTCAGCGACCGTGATCGGTGCTGCGCCCTGGGGCGCCAGGCGAATGGGGCGGATCGATCGTTCCGGGATACCTTATGCCGTTGATCCCGACTACTGCAATGCTCCTCTGGTAGAGACGGAATGGTTGCCGGGAGGCTGCGTCCTTTGTAGTCGGGAAGACCTCGTCTGTGAAAACTACTATCCCTTCCCCGGTAAAGCCTACAGCGAGGATGTCATTCACTCTGTGCTCTGGCGCCAGCGTGGTGTTCGCCTCTGGGTTGCGCCGCATATCGAGTGCTGCACCCATATCGTACCAATGCCAGCGACTTCGAGCGGCATTCTGGCCGACTATCGGGCAAGGGCACATGTCATCTCGCTGAATGGTGGCAGTTTGTTACGCTGCAGGATCTGGTTCGCTCTGTTTGTCGTGAGGCAGCGTCTGGCGGGATTGTTGGGACGGCGAGCATGATGTCGTTATCTACATCGCCTGTACTCCCTGTTTCTGTCGTCATTCCAGTACGTAACGAGTCATCAAGCCTGGGGGAGTTGCTCGGGTGCCTGAGTGCTTTGTCGCCCAGGCCAGCAGAAGTCATTTTTGTCGATACTGGTTCATCTGATGGCAGTGTCGGCAGCATCGAATCCTGGATGGGACTGGCCAAACAGGATGATATCCAGTTTCAGTTATGCCATCGCCCAGATGCATATCCTGGCGCTGCCAGAAATGTGGGTGTCAAAGCGGCAACACAGGAATGGATTGCATTTCTGGATGCAGGCATTTCACCCAACGCTGACTGGCTCGGCAAACTTTGGGCGAGGCAGCAACGGTCGCATGCCCAGGCCGTGTACGGCAGTTGCAATTTTGGTTCAGAACATCCGTTCGGCAGGATGATTTGTGCTGTTTCCTACGGACAAGGGCGGGCTACGCCGGTATTGCCAGCTTCATTGTTTCACAGGGATGTTTTTGAAAAATCTGGTTTTTTTGAAGAGCATCTGCGCTCCGGTGAAGATATTTTATGGAATCAAAGTATCTCAAACGCGGGCATCGCGACTGCATACTGCCCGGAAGCCTTGGTCAAATACCGGCACTTTCCGGAAACACTGGGGCAAGCGCTTAAAAAGTGGTTTGTCTACGAACAAAGCGCCGCTGTCGCTGGCGTGGGAAGTGCCCGGAAAAACTTCATGCTCCTCGCGATTGCACTGATTTATGCGCTATCCGCTTTGGGCGTTCCAGGTGCGTTGCCAGCGATGCTGGCTTATTTTGTCGTGCGGGGAGGCATCGAGCCATACCGGCGTAGCACTGATCGACCTTGGTGGCGCTTTTGGTGGCAGCCAATTCTCATGATCCCGGTTGCGGCCATGCTTGATGTTGCGACGTTGGCAGGTCGTATCACAGCCTCGCTTGGGTTAAGTAAATTCAGATTGATATCTGAGCGATGAATATCAATGTCTCCGATTGCTGATCCCGGGGTGAGTTCAATGACACGTCAGCGAATTCTGATAGTCGTCGCCGTGCCAATGACGGTAAAGGCATTTCTGATGACCTATATCAGGAAATTATCAGAGTTTTACAATGTGACCGTCGCCTGCTCGGATGATATGCCTGCTTTTCAGCAGAGTTTGCCTGTTGGTGTGCATTTTGTTCCTCTTGAAATTGCTCGGCAGGTCAGTCCGTGGCGTGATTTATTGGCGGTTTTCAGGCTTGCGCGCCTTATTCGTGCCGGGGGGTTTTCGCTTGTTCACTCTGTGACCCCAAAGGCAGGGTTGCTGACGCAGTTAGCTGCTTTCTGGTGTGGCGTGCGTGTGCGTATCCATACCTTTACCGGACAAGTTTGGGTTACACGCCGTGGCCCGTTCCGTTGGCTGCTGAAAACGCTAGATCGTCTTATCGCTGCATGTGCTACCCGCCTGCTTGCTGACAGTGCCTCGCAACGTGATTTCCTGATTACGCAAGGCATTGTTTCGGAGTGCAAGATCGATGTGCTTGGGCATGGCTCGATTTCCGGTGTGGATGCGGCTCGTTTTCGGCCGAATCCGGAAGTTCGAAAAGCAATCAGGGAGGCTCTCGGGTATGGCGATGATATGGTGCTGGCACTCTATGTCGGGCGCCTTAATCGCGACAAGGGAGTGCTCGACCTGGTTGCCGCATTTACTGGCGTTGCAGAGCGCTTGCCGCAACTGGCTTTGTTGCTGGTCGGTCCGGATGAGGAGAATTTGGCGCCGGAGATTGCTCGTCTGGCGTTGAACCATCCACGCTTGCATCTTTTGGGGGCGACTCCGCGACCCGAAGATTTCATGGCTGCAGCGGATTTTTTTTGTCTTCCAAGCTACCGCGAAGGTTTTGGTTCGGTTGTGATAGAGGCGGCTGCCTGCGGTATTCCAGCGATGGTCTCGGCTATTTACGGCCTGACCGATGCGGTAGCAGATGGTGAAAGTGGCGTGCTTCATCCGCCGGCTGACGTTTCTTCGATTGCTGCTTGCCTTGAGCGACTGACCGTTGATCGTGATTGGTGTGTTCGCTTGGGAGGGCAGGCTCGTCGGCGGGCACAACAGCAATTCTCGGCGGAGATCGTTGTTCTGGATCAGATGAACTTCGTGAATCAACTACTCGGGCAGGAGAGATCGTGAGCCTTGGCGTCAGCAGCAAGCGTATTTTTGACTTTTCGGTGGCTGCCTTAATGTTGCTGGCAAGCATGCCTTTGATGCTTATCGGTGCATTGATTGTCCGTTTGACGATGGGGAGCCCGGTTTTGTTCCGGCAGGAGCGCCCAGGATACAAGGGGAAGCCATTCATTCTGTATAAATTTCGGACGATGCGCGACGCCTGTGACGCACAGGGTAGCCTCTTGCCGGATGCTGAACGCATGACACACTGGGGGCAGTGGTTGAGGCGGCTCAGTATTGATGAGTTGCCGCAGTTGCTCAATGTGCTCAAGGGCGATATGAGTTTGGTCGGCCCCCGCCCCTTGTTGATGGCGTATCTGCCGCTTTATTCAGATGAACAAGCGCGTCGCCACGATGTGCTTCCCGGGATCACTGGCTGGGCGCAGGTCAATGGCCGGAATGCTATTTCCTGGTCCGAGCGTTTCCAGTTGGATGTCTGGTATGTTGATCATCAATCATTCTGGCTGGACCTGAAGATTTTGCTGCTGACAGTGAAAAAGGTCTTTGCCAGTCGTGATGTGAATGCTGCCGGGCATGTGACAATGCCGGCTTTTACTGGAAATACGGAAAACAGCCTGTGAAAGATCTGGTTATCCTTGGTGCCGGAGGGCACGCGCGAGAGATTCATCAGTGCATTCTGGCGATCAATCATCTTTCACCAACCTGGAATTTTCTGGGGTTTCTTGACGATTACGCTCTTCAGACGGAAGTTGCCGGATGTCCGATACTCGGGCCGTCGAACTGGTTGCAAGGGCGGGATTGTAGCGTCGTTGTGGCTGTTGGCTCGCCGGCATTGAGGCGTAGTCTGGTTGCCGGCATTCAGGCCGGAGCCCTGGTCAAGTTTGCTACGCTGATTCACCCCTCGGCCCAGATCGGCAGTTCTGTTTCGATTGGTCCGGGCTGCATGATTTCAGCTGGCGCTGTGTTGACTGCCGATGTTGTTCTTGGGCAGCACGTGATCGTCAATACCGGTTCGGTTGTATCGCACGACAGTCGGGTCGGCGATTTTTGTACCATTGCGCCGATGAGTTGCTTGTGCGGTGGGGTCAGTATGGCTGAGGGGGCTGAACTAGGCGCAGGTGTCACGATTACGCCCGGCATTGCACTGGGTGAGTGGTCCGTGGTTGGCGCAGGGACGACGGTGATTCACAATGTTTCGCCGAACGAGATCGTGGTGGGGGCACCTAACCGGGTAATTAAAAAACAAGATGCCGGCTGGCATGAAAAGGGATAGGCAGTTGGAAGTCAGAGAACGAATTCGCAAGGCTGTGGCAGCTCCTTGGCCTTACTTCGATGAAGAACAGGTTTCCGCCGTGTCAGCCGTACTGCGTTCCGGTAAGGTGAATTACTGGACTGGCGAAGAGGCTCGAGCTTTCGAGCGGGAATATGCCGTTTATCTTGGCCGCAAGCATGCGATCGCAGTGGCCAATGGAACCTTGGCGCTTGAGTTGGCGCTTGAGGCTTTCGGTATTGGTCAAGGTGCCGAAGTGATCGTGCCTGCCCGGACTTATGTCGCGTCGGCCAGTTGCGCGGTGATGCGCGGTGCGGTTCCCGTTGTTGCCGATGTCGATCGAGATTCCCAGGTCCTGACCGTTGAAACTATTGCAGCGGTGATGACACCGCGAACACGCGCCATCATTGTGGTTCACCTGGCTGGCTGGCCGTGTCAGATGGATGCCATCATGGCTTATGCGCAAACCCGCGAACTTGTTGTTATTGAGGATTGTGCCCAAGCCCATGGTGCGTTCTACCAAGGTCGCCCGGTCGGGTCGTTCGGACATGCCGCCGGATTCTCGTTCTGCCAGGACAAAATCATCACGACAGGAGGCGAAGGCGGTTTGCTGACCCTTGATGATGATGATGCCTGGGCGCGGGCGTGGGCCTATAAAGACATCGGCCGTAGCCATGACGCGGTCTATAACCGGCAGCATTCGCTAGGATTTCGCTGGTTGACCGAATCATTCGGGACAAACTGGCGAATGACTGAAATGCAGGCTGTTCTGGGTCGCATACAACTGGCGCGTTTGCCTGCCTGGCAGACCCAGCGCAAAGCCAATGCCGAGAGTCTTGCGTCGGCTTTTGCACGCCTCCCCGGTTTGAGAGTTCAGCTTCCTCAGGCGGATATTGAGCACGCATGGTACAAATTCTATGCTTTCGTCGTTCCGGATGCGCTCGCCTCTGGTTGGAATCGGGACAGGGTGATGGTCGAGATCGAAGCCAGAGGGGTGCCGTGCTCGGTTGGTTCGTGTAGCGAGATATATCGCGAGAAAGCATTTGTCGATCGAGGCTGGGGGCCGGATGAGGCTTTGCCGGTTGCCAGAGAGCTTGGTGAGACGAGTTTGTGCTTTCTCGTTCACCCGACTTTGGATCATTTGGCAATGGCCGCGGTGGTGGAAGTGGTTTCGGAAGTGATGGAATTTGCTACTGCTCAGCGTGCCAACTGAGCCCTTCGCGTAAAATACGCGTTTCATGAATTGCTGCTGAGTCGATAACTTGCCTTCTGTCCATCTTTCCGGTCTGACTCGACGTCTGGTTGCATGTGCACACGATGTGGCTGCCTTGGTGCTGTGCTGGTATGCTGCTTACTGGATCCGCTTCAACCTGGATGTGCCGCCGGATTATTTGCGAAGTGCATTGCATTCCCTGCCGCTGTTGTTGGTCTTGCATATTCCCGTCTACTGGCTGATGGGGTTGTACCGCGGTATCTGGCGTTACGCTAGTGTGATGGATCTGAGGCGAATCATCATGGCAGTTGGCATGGCGGCAGTCTTTGTGGCTGCAGCGGTCCAGATGCTTGGTGTGGCGGCTATTCCTCGTTCGGTCTTGTTGCTTCATCCCATTTTGCTGATTGTGGTCATGGGCGGAAGTCGTTTCATCTACCGTGCCTGGAAAGATCGCATGCTCTATGGTCACTTGGCGCTTGGCGGCGAGCCTGTTCTGGTCCTGGGAGCGGGGGATGCTGCCGAACGCTTGCTGCGTGAATTGGCTCATTCGCATGACTGGCGCGTGGTTGGATTGCTGGATAATGCTCCCCGGCGAGTTGGCACCGAGTTGCGTGGCGTCCGGATTCTTGGGCCTTTGGACGATCTGGCGGTATGGGCCGAGAAGCTTGAGGTGCGTCGGGCGATTGTTGCCATGCCGGAGGCTAGTGCAAAAGACCGCCGTCTTGCCATGGAGTTGGCCGTCCAATCCGGTCTGAAGGTGCTAACGGTGCCGAGTATGAACGACATGCTGGCCGGCAATGTCGCTGTTTCGCAGATGCGCCAGGTGCAACTCGAAGACTTGCTTGGTCGTGAGCCGGTTCAACTTGATGCCGAGGGCTTGCGCGGCTTGCTCGGTGAGCGCGTGGTTCTTGTGACCGGTGCCGGCGGGTCGATCGGCTCTGAACTGGCGCGCCAGATTGCCTCTTTTCAGCCCAGCCTGCTGGTCTTGTTCGAGCTGTCCGAATTTGCCCTGTACCAGATTGAGCAAGAGTTTGCTGCGACTTTCCCGCGACTGTCGATTGCCTGTGTCGTCGGTGATGTCAAGGATGCCGCCCGTCTTGATGGTGTTTTTGCCACTTACAAGCCGGCGGTGGTTTTTCATGCAGCAGCGTACAAGCATGTCCCCCTGATGGAGAGTGGCAATGCCTGGGAGGCGGTGCGCAACAATGTTGGTGGTTCGCGTTGTTTGGCTGAGGCGTCAATCCGTTACGGTGTTGAGAAGTTCGTGCTGATCTCGACTGATAAAGCAGTCAATCCAACCAATGTCATGGGTGCGACCAAGCGCCTGGCCGAGCGCGTTTTGGCTGGTTACGGGCCGGGGTGTGGAACGCGTTTCATCACGGTTCGTTTTGGTAATGTGCTGGGCAGCAATGGTTCGGTCATCCCGAAGTTCCGTGAGCAAATTGCCAAGGGCGGGCCGGTGACGGTGACGCATCCGGATATTATTCGCTACTTCATGCTGATTCCGGAGGCGGCTCAGCTTGTATTGCAGGCCGGTTTGATGGGGCAGGGTGGGGAGATTTTTGTTCTTGAAATGGGCGAGCCGATCCGGATTGCTGATCTTGCCAAGGACATGATTCGTCTGAGCGGATTTTCGGATGACGAAATAAAAATTGTCTTTACCGGCTTGCGCCCCGGGGAGAAGTTGTACGAGGAGTTGCTGACTGATAACGAGCAAACCTTGGCCACGCCGCATCCCAAATTGCGCGTTGGGCAGGCTGAGGTTTGTCCCGGCTCTGCTTGGCAGGCCGAGGTTCTCGACTGGGTGGTCGGGAGTCCGCCATCGGATGTGCAGCTTCTGAAAACTCGCCTGCAGTATTTTGTGCCGGAATATCTCCCGCAAATGTAATGAATCAAGGCCTGCGCCGCATTCAGGTGCCGGCCGCCTTTCCTTCTGCGGCCGACTTTTCAAGGGGTGGCCGGATTTTTGTCAGTGTCATTGATAGAGTCATCATGGAATTCCTCGATCTTCCCCAACTGATTTCTGCCGCCGGTACCGTTCGTCTTCCCGGTTCAAAGAGTATCTCCAACCGGGTTCTCCTGCTTGCTGCGCTGGCGGAGGGTGACACCGAGGTGCGTGACTTGCTCGCTTCGGACGATACCGAGCGCATGCTCGATGCCTTGAAAGTCCTTGGCGTCGGTGTGACCCACCTGGACGGCGAAAACTGGCTGATCAAAGGTTGCGCAGGGCAAATTCCTGTCAAACAGGCCGAGTTGTTTCTGGGCAATGCCGGTACGGCGTTCCGCCCGCTGACTGCGGCGCTGGCACTGGCTGGCGGTGACTACATCCTGAAAGGTGTCGCCCGGATGCATGAGCGGCCAATCGGTGACTTGGTCGATGGCTTGCGCCAGTTGGGCGCCGATGTCACCTATCTCGGTAATGACGGTTATCCGCCGCTGCATCTCAAGCCGGCGACGATTCAGCCGGGTGGTGTGGTCAAGGTGCGTGGCGACGTTTCCAGCCAGTTCCTGACCGGCCTGCTGATGGCTTTGCCGCTGACCGGCGAGGCTGCCACGGTCGACGTTGTCGGAGAGTTGATTTCCAAGCCGTATATCGAAATCACGCTGGCCATCATGGCGCGCTTCGGCGTTCATGTGCAGCGCGAAGGCTGGCAGCGTTTCACCGTGCCGGCTGGTAGTCGCTATGTTTCTCCTGGTACGGTTTATGTCGAAGGCGATGCCTCCTCGGCCTCCTATTTCCTGGCGCTGGGGGCGATTGGTGGGGGTCCTGTTCGAGTTGAGGGGGTTGGTGCCGACTCCATTCAGGGCGATGTCAAATTTGCCGAGGCACTTGCCCGGATGGGGGCGGAGATCGACATGGGGCCGAACTGGATGACGGCCAAAGCGCCGAAATCCGTTCTTGTCGCGGTCGACCTTGATTGCAACCATATTCCCGATGCAGCGATGACCTTGGCCACGGCGGCGCTGTTCGCCAAAGGCACGACCACTTTACGCAACATTGCCAGCTGGCGGGTCAAGGAAACCGACCGGATTGCCGCGATGGCAACCGAGTTGCGCAAACTGGGCGCTGTTGTGGAAGAGGGCGAGGACTTTATTCGCGTTACGCCCGCTACGCTCAAGCCGGCGGCGATTGATACCTACGATGACCACCGCATGGCGATGTGTTTCTCGCTCGCTGCTTTTGGAACGCCCTTGCGGATCAATGATCCCAAATGCGTTGCCAAAACCTTCCCGGATTATTTCGAGCGTTTTGCCGCAGTCAGCCAGGCGGCGCCGGTGATCGCCATCGATGGCCCGTCGGCTTCTGGCAAGGGCACCGTTGCCGGTCGCGTGGCAGCAGAATTGGGTTATGCCTACCTCGATTCGGGCGCACTTTATCGCCTGACCGCGCTGGCGGCACGTCAAGCTGGTGTCGACTGGGCCGATGAGGCTGGTGTGGCCGCAATAGCCGCCGCGCTCGACGTCGAGTTTTCCGAGTCAGATATCACGCTGAATGGCCAGTTGGTTGGCGACAGCATTCGCACCGAGGAAATTTCTGCCGGAGCCTCGAAGGTTGCGGTGCTGCCTGCTGTTCGTGCTGCGTTGTTGTTCCGTCAGCGGGTTTTCAACAAAGTCCCCGGTCTGGTTGGCGACGGGCGCGACATGGGATCGGTCATTTTCCCCCGGGCCAGGCTCAAAGTATTCCTGACAGCCAGTGCCGAGGCAAGGGCTGATCGTCGCTATAAGCAGTTGAAGGAAAAAGGATTCTCTGCTAATCTCACGGACCTTCTGCAAGACCTGCGGCAACGTGACGAGCGCGATTCTCAGCGCAGCGTGGCTCCACTCAGGCAGGAGGCTGATGCCGAATTGCTCGACACCACCGGGCTCACCATCGAACAGGCGGTGGCGCAGGTGCTGGAATGGAGCAAGAAAGCTTCGTTGTAAAGTGTTGCCGGCCGCCCTGGCCGGCAGCTTGTTTTAACCCTAACCCGCTGTGGATTTCACGGTTCGCAGCAGCATGAAAGTTCTCTCCGTCAATGGAATCTTTTGCTCAACTATTTGAAGAATCCCTGGCTCGCCAGGAAATGCGTCAAGGCGAAGTCATCACTGCAGAAGTGGTGCTCATCGATCACAACTTCGTTGTGGTCAATGCCGGCCTGAAATCGGAATCCTATGTTCCGCTCGAAGAATTCCTGAACGATCAGGGCGAACTGGAAGTTGCCGTTGGCGATTTCGTCCAGGTCGCAATCGAAATGCTGGAAGACGGCTACGGTGCAACCCGCCTGTCGCGTGATCGCGCCAAGCGCATCGCTGCATGGAACTTCCTGGAACAGGCCCTGAACGACAACTCCCTGGTTACCGGCACCATCACCGGCAAGGTCAAGGGCGGCCTCACCGTCATGTCCAACGGCGTCCGTGCATTCCTGCCGGGTTCGCTGGTCGACATGCGTCCGGTCAAGGACACCACCCCGTACGAAGGCAAGACCCTCGAATTCAAGGTTATCAAGCTCGATCGCAAGCGCAACAACGTCGTGATGTCCCGTCGTGCCGTGCTCGAAGCCACCGCTGACAAGGATCGCGAAAAGCTCCTCGAGAACCTCAAGGAAGGTACTGTCGTCAAGGGTATCGTCAAGAACATTACCGATTACGGTGCGTTCGTCGACCTCGGCGGCATCGATGGCCTGCTGCACATCACCGATCTGGCATGGCGCCGTGTCCGTCACCCGTCCGAAGTTCTGGCCGTGGGCGACGAAGTTACCGCCAAGATCCTCAAGTTCGACGCAGAAAAGAACCGCGTTTCCCTGGGTATGAAGCAACTGGGCGACGATCCGTGGGTTGGTATTGCCCGCCGTTACCCGGCTGGTACCCGCCTGTTCGGCAAGGTCACCAACCTGACCGACTACGGTTCATTCGTTGAAATCGAACAAGGCATCGAAGGTCTGGTTCACGTTTCCGAAATGGATTGGACCAACAAGAACGTTCATCCGTCCAAGGTTGTTTCCCTGGGTGATGAAGTCGAAGTCATGATCCTCGAAATCGACGAAGAGCGTCGCCGTATCTCCCTCGGCATGAAGCAGTGCCTGCCGAATCCGTGGGACGATTTCGCGATGAACCAGAAGAAGGGTGACAAGGTCAAGGGCGCTATCAAGTCCATCACCGACTTCGGTATCTTCATCGGTCTGCCTGGCGGTATCGATGGTCTGGTTCACCTGTCCGACCTGTCCTGGTCTGCGACCGGCGAAGAAGCCATCCGCAACTTCAAGAAGGGTGACGAAGTTGAAGCCGTCGTGCTCGGCATCGATGTCGAGAAGGAGCGTATCTCCCTGGGTATCAAGCAGCTCGAAGGCGATCCGTACACCAACTTCATTGCTACCCACGAAAAGAACAGCATCGTGCGCGCTACCGTCAAGACGGTTGATGCCCGCGGCGCCGTGATGACGCTGGATGGCGAGAACGAAGGTTACCTGCGTGCTTCCGAGTTCTCCCGTGATCGTATCGACGACCTGTCGCAGCACCTCAAGGTGGGTGACGAAGTTGAAGTCATGATCATCAACGTGGATCGCAAGACCCGTGGTATCAACCTGTCCGTCAAGGCCAAGGATCAAGCCGAACAGCACGAAGCAATGCAGAAGTTCTCTGCAGAGTCGAACTCCGCTGCTTCCGGTACGACCAACCTGGGCGCCCTGCTGAAGGCCAAGCTCAACCAGCAAGGCTGATAGGTTCAAGGCATGACCAAATCCGAGCTCATCGCCCGACTGGCGGAGCGTTTTCCGCAGTTGGTGGCGAAGGATGCTGATTTTGCGGTCAAGATGATTCTCGATGCGATGTCCGACGCACTTGTGCGCGGGGATCGTATCGAGATCCGCGGATTCGGCAGCTTTGCGCTCAACTACCGGCCCCCACGCACTGGCCGTAACCCCAAATCGGGGGATAAGGTCAGTGTTCCTGCCAAATGGGTTCCCCATTTCAAGGCAGGGAAGGAATTACGTGAGCGGGTCGATCAGTCGATCTGACGTCGTGCAGGAACAGTGTGGTAGATTCGGGGCGGTGAATGATTTCACTGCCCCTTTTTATTGAATACCATGACAGCTCTGATCTGGGCCACAAGGCTCATCATATTTTCATTTCTGGTGGTTTTTGCGCTCCAGAATACCGATACGGCAAGCCTCAATTTCCTGCCCGGCCAAGTCTGGCAGGCACCTCTGGTGATCATCCTGCTGGTGTTTTTTGCTGGCGGGGCCATGCTTGGGGTGCTCTCCGTGCTGGGCGTGATTTATCGCCAGCGTCGCGAAATATCGCGCCTCAAACGGGCTGCCGACCAAACGCCATCCGTTGTCTTGCCAGAGCTCCCGCCTAATTTATGAACGATTTTTTCGAGTATTGGCAACTCCTGCTTATCCCCCTGTTTTTTGGCTTGGGGTGGGCGGCTGCCCGAGTCGATATGCGCCAGGTTGTGCACGAATCGCGTGCCTTGCCCCGTTCATATTTCCAGGGCCTCAATTTTTTGCTTAACGAGCAGCCCGACAAGGCGATTGATTCCTTCCTCGAGGTCGCCAAGGTCGACTCCCAGACCGTTGAGTTGCATTTTGCGCTGGGTAATCTGTTTCGCCGGCGTGGCGAAACCGAGCGTGCCATCCGCATGCACCAGAATCTGATTGACCGACTCGACCTGAGCGACGCAGTCAGGCTGCACGCACTATCCGAGTTGGGGCAGGACTACCTCAAGGCGGGCTTGCTTGATCGTGCCGAGGAAATTTTCAACAAGATGATTGGCACAACCTATGAGGAAGATGCCAAAAGAAATCTGCTGGAAATTTATCAGGTCGAGAAAGAGTGGCTGAAGGCCATCGACATTGCGCGCGAACTGCCCGATGTCGCCTCGCAGCGTGAAATTGCCGAGTATTACTGCGAGTTGGCGGCAAACGAAATCATGCGGTCAAAACCGGACTCGGCGCGCGAGTATCTTGATACGGCGATGCAGCAAAACCGTAAATGCGTTCGCGCCAGTCTATTGCAGGGTGATCTGTTGTTGCAGGAAGGCAAGCCGGAAGAGGCGATCGATGCCTGGCAGCGTATCGAGCAACAGGATCCGGCCTATCTCGCCCTTGTTTCGCAACGTTTGCTCGATACTTACCGCAAGCTTGAGCGTCGCGAAGAGGGTATCGCCCTGCTGAGTGGTTATCTCGAGCGCTATCCTTCGCTCGATCTGATGGAAGTTGTCTATCAGCTGATCCTCGAGGGCGAGGGTAGCGAGGCGGCTTACCGCATGGTGCGCGCCGAGCTGCAGCGCAATCCGACGCTGCTTGGTCTGGAGAAACTGATGGGGGCCCGTTTGCCACTTGTTTCACCAGAAGTGCGCCCTGATGTCGAGTTGGCGCGGACCATCATTCAAGGCTATACCAAGCGTCTGTCGCGTTATCGGTGCGATAATTGCGGCTTCAAGGCCCGCCAGTTCTACTGGCGTTGCCCAGCCTGCGGTGGTTGGGAAACCTACCCGCCACGGCGCAGTGAAGAATTCGATCAAACATTGTAGGAAGCATTCATGAAAATTACCGTCGTCGGTACAGGCTACGTCGGCCTGGTCAGTGGTACCTGCCTGGCAGAAGTGGGCAATGATGTCCTTTGTCTCGATCTTGATCCGGAAAAGATTCGCATCCTCGAAGAGGGTGGTATTCCGATCTATGAACCGGGTTTGCAGGAAATGGTTCGCCGCAATGTGGCCGCCGGTCGCCTGCACTTCACGACCGATGTCGAGAAGGCTGTCCAGCACGGCACTATCCAGTTCATCGCCGTGGGTACCCCGCCCGATGAAGATGGTTCGGCCGATCTGAAATATGTGCTGGCTGCCGCGCGCAGTATCGGCCGTACGATGACCGATTACAAAGTGATCGTCGACAAGAGCACCGTGCCGGTCGGTACTGGCGAAAAGGTCAAGGCGGCCATTGCCGATGAACTGGCCAAGCGTGCGGTCAACATCCCCTACAGCGTCGTTTCCAATCCGGAATTCCTCAAGGAAGGTGCTGCCGTTGAAGACTTCATGCGGCCGGACCGCATTGTCGTCGGCGCCGAGGAAGAGCAGGCCATCCATCTGATGCGTGCTCTCTATGCGCCATTCCAGCGTAACCATGAGCGCCTGATCATTACCGACGTGAAAAGTGCGGAACTGATCAAATACGCCGCCAACGCGATGCTGGCCACGCGCATCAGCTTCATGAACGAACTGGCTAATCTGGCTGAAGTGCTCGGTGCCGATATCGAAATGGTCCGCCAGGGCATTGGTTCGGACCCACGCATCGGCTACCACTTTCTGTATCCCGGTTGTGGCTACGGTGGTTCCTGCTTCCCGAAGGACGTCAAGGCGCTGATCAAGACCGCAGCCGATGATGCCAATATCGAACTCAAGGTGCTGACTGCCGTTGAGGAAGCCAACGATCTGCAGAAGCATGTGTTGAGCAAGAAAATCTCGGCCCGTTTCGGTGCTGATCTCAAGGGCAAGCATTTTGCCTTGTGGGGTCTGTCCTTCAAGCCCAATACCGACGATATGCGTGATGCGCCGAGCCGTGAATTGATCGCTGACCTGTTTGCCGCCGGTGCGACGGTGACGGCTTACGATCCGGTTGCCATGCACGAAACGCAGCGTATTTTCGGTGACGAGGCTCGCCTGAAATATGCCGAAAATCCGATGGGCGCACTGGATCAGGCCGACGCGCTGGTCATCGTCACTGAATGGAAGGAATTCCGTAGCCCGGATTTTGACGCCATCAAGCAGAGCCTGAAGAATCCGGTGATTTTCGACGGCCGTAATCTTTACGATCCGAAGTTCGTCCGGGATTCCGGGATCGAGTACTTCGCCATCGGACGGTAAGCCGCATGCTCGATAAAGTTGCCCAGGTTCGCCTGCTTGTTGTTGGTGACGTCATGCTGGACCGTTACTGGTTCGGCGACGTCAGCCGCATTTCGCCGGAAGCGCCGGTGCCGGTGGTCAAGGTCGAGCGCATCGAAGAGCGTCTCGGCGGTGCGGCCAATGTGGCGCGCAATGCCGCCGCTGTCGGTGCCCGGACGGCCTTGCTGTCGGTTGTCGGTGATGACGATGCCGGGCGCACCTTGTCGCGTCTGCTGGCCGAAGGTCAAATCGATGCCGGTTTGCATGTCGACCGCGAGATCGATACCACCGTCAAATTGCGTGTCATCGGCCGTCAGCAGCAGTTGCTGCGCATCGATTTCGAAACCGCGCCGTCGCACGAAATTCTCCAGGCCAAGCTGGCCGAGTTCGAGAAGCGTGTTGCCGAATCCGATGTCGTCATCCTGTCGGATTACGGCAAGGGCGGCCTGACGCACATTACGGAAATGATCCGGCTGGCGCGCGCTGCCGGCAAGCCGGTGCTGGTCGACCCGAAGGGTGATGATTACGCCAAATACGCCGGCGCCACGGTGATTACGCCGAATCGCTCGGAACTTCGCGAAGTCGTTGGGCGTTGGGGTTCGGAAGAAGAACTGGTCGCCAAATCGCAGAAACTTCGCACCGATCTCGGTCTCGAAGCCTTGCTGGTGACGCGCAGCGAAGAGGGGATGACCCTGTTTGCGGCCGATGAAATTCATCACCAGCCGGCTCAGGCCCGTGAAGTGTTCGATGTCTCCGGTGCGGGTGATACCGTCATCGCCACGCTGGCTGTCATGCTCGCAGCCGGTGCCGGTTGGGCCGAAGCCATTCGTACGGCCAATGTGGCTGCCGGCATCGTTGTCGGCAAGCTGGGTACGGCTGTTGTGACCCGCGAAGAACTCGCTGCCGCTCTGTAAGGAATAAACATGTATATCGTCGTTACCGGCGCTGCCGGCTTCATTGGTTCCAATATCGTCAAGGCGCTCAATGAGCGTGGCGTGACCAAGATCATCGCGGTCGACAACCTGACCAAGGCCGACAAGTTCAAGAACTTGATCGATTGTGAAATTGCCGATTACCTCGACAAGCACGATTTCATCGAGCGCATCCAGGCCGGCCACTACGACGGCGAAATCGAAGCCATTTTCCACGAGGGTGCTTGCTCGGACACGATGGAAACCGATGGGCGCTACATGATGGAGAACAACTACCGTTACTCCCTCATTCTGCTCGACTGGTGCCAGGATCAGGATGTCCAGTTCCTCTACGCCTCAAGCGCGGCAACTTACGGCGGCAGCAATGTCTTCAAGGAAGAGCGCCAGTACGAAGGCCCGCTCAACGTTTATGGTTATTCCAAGTTCCTCTTCGACCAGGTCGTGCGCCAACGTCTGGCCAAGGAGCCTTCGTCGCAGATCGTCGGTTTCCGTTATTTCAACGTCTACGGTCCGCGTGAAACGCACAAGGGACGCATGGCTTCGGTCGCCTTCCACAACTACAACCAGTTCAAGGCCGACGGCAAGGTGAAATTGTTCGAAGGTTCGCACGGCTATGAGAATGGTGGCCAGATGCGTGACTTCGTCTTTGTCGGCGATGTCGCCAAGGTCAATCTGTTCTTCCTCGATAACCCGGATAAATCGGGCATTTTCAATCTCGGCTCCGGTCGGGCGCAAAGCTTCAACGATGTTGCGGTTGCTGCGGTCAACGGCTGCCGCAAGGCCAAAAACGAAGAGGCGCTGACGCTCGACCAGCTGCGTACGCAAGGCCTGCTCGAATACACCGCTTTCCCGGAAGCATTGAAAGGCAAGTATCAGGCTTTTACCCAGGGCGATCTGACCCGTTTGCGCGCTGCCGGTTACGAAGCACCGATGGCCACTGTCGAAGAAGGCGTCGGCCAGTACATCGAATGGCTCCATAAAAATGTATAAGACGCTGCAGGATTTCGTCGGCAATACGCCGCTGGTTCGTCTGGTGCGTATTCCCGGTGCAGAGAATGAGCGGCGTGGCAATGTCATCCTGGCCAAGCTGGAAGGCAATAATCCGGCGGGTTCGGTCAAGGACAGGCCGGCGCTGTCGATGATCGTGCGTGCCGAAGCACGTGGCGACATCAAGCCGGGCGATACGCTGATCGAGGCAACCTCCGGCAACACCGGCATTGCGCTGGCCATGGCAGCGGCGATGAAGGGTTACAAGATGATCCTCGTCATGCCGGAAAACCAGAGCGTCGAGCGTCGCCAGAGCATGCGCGCCTTCGGTGCCGATCTGGTCCTGACGCCGAAAGATGGCGGTATGGAGCTGGCGCGCGACGTGGCCGAGAAAATGCGTGATGAAGGCAAGGGCATCATTCTCGACCAGTTCGGCAACCCGGATAACCCGCTTGCCCATTTCGAAGGCACCGGCCCGGAAATCTGGCGCGATACGGCCGGCAAGGTGACGCACTTTGTTTCCAGCATGGGAACGACCGGCACGATCATGGGCACCTCGGCGTATCTGAAGGCGCAGAACAAGGCGATCCAGATCGTCGGTTGCCAGCCGGAAGAGGGGAGCCAGATTCCCGGTATCCGCAAATGGCCGGAAGCCTACCTGCCCAAGATTTACGATAAAACCAACGTCGACCGCATCGAATACGTCAGTCAGGCCGATGCCGAGGCGATGACGCGCCGTCTGGCCACGGAAGAGGGCATCTTCGCCGGGATTTCCTCCGGCGGTGCGCTGGCCGTAGCGCTGCGTTTGTCGCAGTCGCTGGAAAATGCCGTGATTGTCAGCATTATTTGCGACCGGGGCGATCGTTACCTGTCGACGGGTGTTTTCCCGGCATGAAGCCGGTTCTCGTTTTTGACATCGAGACGATTCCCGATGTCGCCGGTTTTCGTCGGCTCAATAACCTGCCGGGTGAGCTTTCCGATGACGAGGTCGCCGAGCTTGCCTATCAGCAGCGCCGGGCCAAGACGGGCAATGACTTTCTGCAATTGCACCTGCAACGCATCGTCACGATTTCCTGCGCGCTGCGCACCAGCGAAGGGCTGAAAGTCTGGTCGCTCTCCGAGCCGGCGCATGGCGAAGGCGAGATCATCCAGCGCTTCTTCGACGGCATCGAGAAATTCACGCCGCAGATCGTTTCCTGGAACGGCAGCGGTTTCGACCTGCCAGTCCTGCACTACCGTGGCATGCTGCATGGCGTTTCAGCGCCGCGTTACTGGGATATGGGCGACGGCGATTACGCCGACAGCCGTGATTTCAAGTGGAACAACTACATCAGCCGTTACCACACGCGTCATCTCGATCTGATGGATCTGCTCGCCCTGTACAACGCCCGCGCCAATGCGCCGCTCGACGATCTGGCCAAGCTGTTCGGCTTTCCCGGCAAGCTCGGGATGGATGGCGGCAAAGTCTGGGAGGCCTGGCAGGGCGGCAAGGCAGCGGATATTCGCGATTACTGCGAAACCGATGTAATCAATACCTATCTGGTCTATAACCGTTTTCGCCGTTTGCGCGGTGAACTGACAGCGGAAGAGGAAATCGCCGAGGGCGAATTCGTCAAGGCGCACCTGGCCAAAATCGGTGCGCCCCACTGGCAGGAGTTTCTCGCCGCCTGGCGCTGATCCGGCCTAGCACGGCGTTATAATTGCAAGTTCTCAAAACCTAAACGCAGAGAGATAAAACATGGCCCTTAATAACGTTTCTTCCGGCAAGTCCCTTCCCGATGATTTCAACGTGATTATTGAAATCACGGCCCATTCCGACCCCGTCAAGTACGAAGTCGACAAGGAATCCGGCGCGATCTTCGTTGACCGTTTTATGGGTACCGCCATGCACTATCCGTGCAACTACGGTTACATCAACAACACCATCGCCGGTGACGGTGATCCGGTTGACGTGCTGGTTGTCACCCCGTTCGGTCTGCCGCCGGGCGTCGTTGTCCGCTGCCGTCCGCTCGGCATGCTGGCCATGGAAGACGAAGGCGGCCAGGACGCCAAGCTGATCGCCGTGCCGGTCGACAAGCTGACCCCGCTGTACAAGGATGCCAAGTCCTTCGAAGACATCCCGCAGACGCTGCGTGACCAGATCTCCCATTTCTTCGAGCACTACAAGGATCTCGAAAAAGGCAAGTGGGTCAAGGTCAAGGGCTGGGAAGGCATCGAGTCCGCCCGCAAGGAAGTCATGGACGGCGTTGCCCGTTACCAGGCTGAAGCCAAGTAATACTGACGGAAACTTATGCTGCGTATCGCCGTTGCCCAGTTCAACGCCACCGTCGGTGACCTGACGGGCAACGTCGAACGTATCGTGAAGTGCGCCACCGAGGCCAAGGCCCGGGGCGCCCAGGTGCTGCTCACGCCGGAACTGGCGTTGTGCGGCTACCCGCCGGAAGACCTGTTGCTGCGCCCGGATTTCTACCGGGCCTGCAATCAGGCACTGGATCATCTGGCCAGCCGTGTCGAGGGCATTGCCCTGGTCATCGGTCATCCGGAAGAGAGTGAAGGCCGCCGCTACAACGCGGCTACGGTCATTGAAAATGGCCAAAAAAAGGCGGTCTACCGCAAGATTCGCCTGCCTAATTACGAAGTTTTCGACGAGAAGCGCTATTTCGATGCCGGTACCGATGCCTGCGTCGTCAGTATTGCCGGCGTACGTTGCGGCATCAACATCTGTGCCGACATCTGGGAATCCGGTGCGGCCGAAATGGCCCACGCTGCCGGGGCCGAACTGCTCCTCGTCCTCAATGCCTCGCCTTGCCACCTGACCAAGCATCATCAGCGCCTTGAAGTGCTGGGCGAACGTGTTGCAGCAACCGGTATCCCGGCGATCTACTGCAACCTGGTTGGCGGTCAGGACGAACTGGTTTTCGACGGTGCTTCCTTTGCGCTTGATGCCGCCGGCCAGTGCCGGATGCGTCTCGGCCAGTTTGTCGAAGCGCTCGGTATCGTCGATTACGATGCCGGCCAGTTGCATTCCGCGGATCAGGCGGTCGCCTTGTTGTTCGAAGCCGAGGCTTATCAGGCACTGGTTCTGGGCGTGCGCGACTACATCGGCAAGAGTGGTTTCAAGGGCGCGATCATCGGCCTTTCGGGCGGTATCGACTCAGCACTGACCCTGTGTGTCGCGGTCGACGCGCTGGGGGCCGACAAGGTGCACGCGGTGATGATGCCGTCGCCCTACACGGCGCAGATGAGTCTCGACGATTCGCGCGAAATGATTCGCCAACTAGGCTGCAGCTATAACGAAATCGCCATCGAGCCGGCGATGCAGACTTACGCCGCAATGCTCGATCCCCTGTTCGCCGGCCTGCCAGCCGATACCACTGAAGAGAACATCCAGGCGCGGATTCGCGGCAATATCCTGATGGCGCTCTCCAACAAGACCGGCAAGCTGGTTCTGACGACCGGCAACAAATCCGAAATGGCCGTTGGCTATTGCACGCTGTACGGCGACATGGCCGGTGGTTTCGCCGTCATCAAGGATGTCTACAAAACACTGGTCTACCGCCTGTCGGTCTATCGCAACACCTTGTGCCAGGGCGAGCCGGTCATTCCGGAAAACATCATTGTCCGGCCGCCTTCAGCCGAGTTGAAGCCGGATCAGACCGATCAGGACTCGCTGCCGCCGTACGAAGTGCTCGATGCCATCGTCCGCGCCTATATGGAAGAAGACCGCAGCCCGCGCGAGATCATTGCGGCCGGCCTGCCGGAAGCCGATGTGCGGCGCGTCGTGCGTCTGCTGCGCATCGCCGAATACAAGCGGCGTCAGTCGCCGGTCGGCATCCGCATCACGCCGCGTGGTTTCGGCAAGGATTGGCGGTATCCTATAACCAATCGTTATCAAGACGAATTTTAAGAAACTAAATCCGAGGACACGAACCATGAAGAAAATTGAAGCCATCATCAAGCCGTTCAAGCTCGACGAAGTGCGCGAAGCGCTGTCCGAGGTCGGTATCACCGGTCTGACCGTTACCGAAGTCAAGGGTTTCGGCCGCCAGAAGGGCCATACCGAGCTGTATCGCGGTGCCGAATATGTTGTCGATTTCCTGCCCAAGATCAAGATCGAGATCGTCGTTGCCACCGAAACGACCGAAGCCGCCATCGATGCGATCATCAAGGCTGCCCGCACTGGCAAGATCGGTGATGGCAAGATTTTCGTCACGCCGGTCGAGCAGATTGTCCGCATTCGCACCGGTGAAATGAACGAATCAGCGATTTAATCGCGGATGGCCAGTCAGGGCGAATACGATATTCTCGATCTCAGGGATCGTTTGCTCGATTTTCTGGGAACTGATTACAAGGCCTATCCCGTTCAGCTGGAAAAGCAGTTTCCACGGATTCTGTCGAATCTCGTCAAGTTGTGGGGAACACCAGCATTCGACGCATATCTTTCCGGCCTGATCGTTTCTGATCGGCCGGATCGTAAAGGGTTTCCACCGGAAATTGCTGTCGAGCTTTTTCACCTGTCGTCTGTTTATGACAGTCACTCCGGCAAGAAAGCCGCATCCGGAACCGGTTGGGCAACGCTGGACGAAGGTGATTTGTACAAGAAATAGCCGGCGGGCCTGCCGTGCTGCGGTCAACTCCTCGGGTTGGCCGTTTTTCTTTGGGTCTTGAGCAGGACGATAACGGCACCTTCGCCGCCGTCCTGTGGTTTGGCCTGGCAGTAGGCCAGGACTTCAATTTTCTGCATCAGCCAGCCACGAACCAGGCGACGCAATACCGCATCGCGCCCGGGCGAGCCGTAGCCTTTGCCGTGGATGACGCGTACGCACCGGGTACCGTGCCGGTTGCATTCCGCCAGAAAAACGCTCAAGGCTGAGCGGGCTTCATCACGATTCAAGCCGTGCAGGTCGATTTCCGCCTGCAAGACCCAGCGCCCACGGCGCAAATCCTTCAATACGCTGTGGGCAATGCCGTTACGCAGGTAAATCGGTTCGTCTCCGCCTTCGAGGCGGTCCTGCAAGCCGATCTGGCCGTGCAGGCTTTCATGCAGCGCGGCCTGTTCGTCCGCCTGGTGTTGCAAGGGGCGGGGGGGCGGCAGGGGCGTGCGATGCTGTACGCGGTCCGTCCGGGGCAGTGGCCGGGCATCGGCTACTGCGGCCCGAAAGGCCGCGAGGTCGTCGGGGTCGATCAAGTCTCCCCCGAGAAATCAGTTCAGCTGGTCCAGGTAACGCTCGGCATCGAGTGCTGCCATGCAGCCGGTGCCGGCCGAGGTGCAAGCCTGGCGATAGACGTGGTCCTGAACATCGCCAGCGGCGAAGACGCCCTTGATGCTGGTCTGCGTCGCATTGCCCTTGCGACCCATTTCAGTCACCAGATAGCCGCCTTCCATTTCGAGCTGGCCTTCGAAAATATCGGTGTTCGGCTTGTGGCCGATGGCGATGAAAACGCCATGCACATCGATATCCTGTGCGGCACCGCTCTGCACATTCTTGACGCGCAGGCCGGTGACGCCGGAATCGTCGCCGAGCACTTCATCAAGGGTGCTGTTCCACAGGATCGTGACCTTGCCGGCCTTTTCCTTTTCGAACAGCTTGTCCTGCATGATTTTCTCGGCCTTGAACTTTTCGCGGCGGTGAATAACCGTGACATGGCTGGCGATGTTGGCCAGGTAAAGCGCTTCCTCGACCGCGGTGTTGCCGCCGCCGACGACCGCGACCGGCTTGTTGCGATAGAAGAAGCCATCGCAGGTGGCGCAGGCGGAAACACCCTTGCCGGAGAATTTTTCTTCGGACGGCAGGCCGAGGTATTGAGCCGAGGCGCCGGTCGCAATGATCAGTGCGTCACAGGTATAGGTGCCGCTGTCACCGATCAGCGTGAACGGCTTTTCGGTCAGCTTGGCGGTGTGGATGTGGTCGAAGATCATTTCAGTTTCGAAGCGGCGGGCATGGGCTTCGAAGCGGGCCATCAGTTCCGGGCCTTGCACACCATCGGCATCGGCCGGCCAGTTGTCGACCTCGGTCGTCGTCATCAGTTGGCCGCCTTGGGCCATGCCGGTGATCAGGACAGGTTTGAGATTGGCGCGGGCGGCGTAGACCGCAGCGGTATAACCGGCAGGGCCGGAACCGAGAATGATAAGGGGGCAGTGGCGACTGGGCTGGGACATGACGATCCTCTTGGGTTGTTGATCGGAAAATTATAGCCTCCTCAGAGGCCTTGAATTTCCCCGAGTTCCCGTTGAGTATGGGAAAGAGGTTTATAATCATCGTGTAACTCCATGAACGGAAACTGATTTGTGTCGATGATAAATTTCAGAATGAGTTGCGCGGTTGAGGGCAAAGCGTTCATGTTTTCCGGTGTGTAGGCACCGGAAGTTTCATTTTTCCCGGATTTGTCATGCCATTCCCTGCCAGGGAGAGCGGTGTGGCAATCCTTCAGACAGGTAGCGAAGCAGGATATGGTTGGAATGACAGGTGAACTTGGCGTCGGATACGACGGAATCGGGCGGTTTGGCGTGCCTTGTTCGACTTACGAGGAGGCTTGAGCATGGGTGTCCGCAGTTCTGACCGCAATCGCAATGCACCGAGTCCCTTGCCGGACAAGATCGGTGGCCTGCTGCAAGAGTCCCGCTGGCTGGGGCTGGGCGCGATCGCCCTGTTTCTTGGCATGGCCTTGTGGGGATTCAGCAAGGAAGATCCGGGCTGGTCGCACACGGTCATGGCGAACACCATTCACAATCCGGCCGGTCGTGCCGGGGCGTGGATTTCGGACCTGATGCTCTACATATTTGGATTTTCCGCCTGGTGGTGGATTGTCCTGCTCGGCATGTTTGTCTGGTGGGGCGTTCGCCACATCAACGCGCAGGATGGCGAGGAGCGTCATCCGCTGTACATCGCGCTGCTCGGCTTCGTCTTCCTGCTGCTGGCCAGTTCGTCACTGGAAGCCTTGCGTTTCTATTCGGCCCGACTGGAATTGCCGTTGAGTCCGGGCGGCATGCTCGGGCTTGAGATGAGCCGTGTGCTTGAGTCGCAAATGGGTTTTACCGGCTCAACCCTGCTTTTACTGGCTTGCCTTGCGGTTGGCTGGAGTGCTTTTTCCGGCATGTCGTGGTTGTGGGCCTTTGAGCGCTTGGGTGCGGGGCTGGAAACCTTTGTCGGCTTCTTCTACGGCCGGGTCGATACCTGGCGCGATCGCCAGATTGGCAAGGAAGTCGCTCAGCAGCGCGAAGTGGTCGTCGAGGAAGAAAAGCGCCGCGTCGAGTTGCACGAACCGATCATCATCGAAACGCCGGCGCCGGTCGAAGTGCCGGTCTCGAAAAAGGCTGAAGCCCGCCTTGAGCGCGAAAAGCAGGTGGCACTCTTCCCCGAAGCGATCATTGGTGGCCAATTGCCGCCGCTGCATCTGCTTGATCCGGCACCGCCGCCGACTGAAACGGTCAGCCCGGAAACCCTCGAATACACCTCGCGCCTGATCGAGCGCAAGCTCGCTGACTTCGGCGTTCAGGTCAAAGTGCTGGCCGCGATGCCGGGGCCGGTGATTACCCGTTACGAAATCGAGCCGGCGGTCGGCGTCAAGGGGGCGCAGATCGTCAATCTGGCGCGCGACCTGGCGCGGGCGTTGGCCATGGTGTCGATCCGCGTCGTTGAAACGGTGCCCGGAAAATCGTGCATGGCGCTTGAGCTGCCCAACCCGAAGCGGCAGACCGTCAAGCTCTCCGAGATCATTTCCAGCAAGCCCTACAACGACATGAGCAGCCCGCTGACCGTTTGTCTCGGCAAGGACATCGGCGGTTTGCCGGTAGTCGCCGACCTGGCCAAGACGCCGCATTTGCTGGTGGCCGGGACGACCGGTTCCGGCAAGTCGGTCGGCGTCAATGCAATGATTCTGTCGATGCTCTACAAGGCCGAGCCGGATCAGGTGCGCCTGATCATGGTCGACCCGAAAATGCTCGAACTGTCCATTTACGAAGGTATTCCGCATCTCTTGGCGCCGGTCGTCACCGACATGAAGCAGGCGGCCAACGCGCTGCACTGGTGCGTCACCGAGATGGAAAAACGCTACAAGCTGATGTCGGCGATGGGCGTGCGCAACATTGCCGGCCTGAACACCAAGATCAAGGACGCCGAAAAGCGCGGCGAACACATCCCGAACCCGCTGACGCTGACGCCGGAAACCCCGGAGCCGCTGCAGACCATGCCTTTCATCGTCGTCATCATCGACGAACTGGCCGACCTGATGATGGTGGTCGGCAAGAAGGTCGAAGAGCAGATTGCCCGCCTGGCGCAGAAGGCACGCGCTTCCGGCATTCACCTGGTGCTGGCGACGCAGCGTCCTTCGGTCGATGTGATTACCGGCCTGATCAAGGCCAACATCCCGACCCGTTTGTCGTTCCAGGTGTCGAGCAAGATCGACTCGCGGACCATCCTCGACCAGATGGGTGCCGAAGCACTGCTTGGTCAGGGCGACATGCTTTATCTCGCGCCGGGCACCGGCTATCCGACCCGCGTCCATGGCGCCTTCGTTTCTGATGACGAAGTGCATCGCGTCGTTGAACATCTGAAGGCGACCGGCGCGCCGGAATACGTCGAGGACATCCTCAACGGTGCCGGTGGCGATGACGAAGGTGGCGGTGAAGGCGGCGAGGGCGGTGCTGGCGATGCCGAAGCCGACCCGCTTTACGACCAGGCGGTCGATATCGTGCTCAAGAACAAACGCGCCTCGATCTCCCTGGTCCAGCGTCACCTGCGTATCGGTTATAACCGCTCGGCACGCCTGATCGAAGCGATGGAAAAAGCCGGGCTGGTCTCGTCGATGGATGGTCGTGGCGGCCGTGAAGTGCTGGCCCGCAAGGAAGCCGAATGAAATTTGCCCATAAAACGCTGTTGACCGCAGCAATCGCCATTTTTCCACTATTGGCCGAAGCTGGCGCGATTGATCAGTTGCATCAGTTCCTGCAGAACACGCGCACGCTGAAAGCCGAGTTTGCCCAGACCGTGATTGGCAAGAATGGCCGCAAGCCACAACTGTCGTCGGGTTTGGTCGCCATCTCCCGGCCCGGAAAATTGCGTTGGGAAATCGTCAAGCCCTACCCGCAACTGGTGGTCGGCGATGGCGACAAAATCTGGATTTATGATCCCGAATTGCAGCAAGTCACCGTGCGCAAGGCCGGTCAGGCAATCAGCGGCTCGCCGGCAGCATTGCTCTCTGGTAACAACGACCTGGAAAAGAACTTCACGCTAAAGGAAGCCGGCGAAGCCGAAGGCATGCTCTGGCTGGAAGCGACACCGAAGGTCGGCGACAGCGGTTTTGACAAGGTTCGCCTGGGCTTTGCCGGCAGCGACCTGAAAGCCATGGAATTGCAGGACAGCTTCGGCCAGACGACGCTGATTCGCTTCAGCAAGGTCGAGCGCAATCCGGCTTTGGCCGCCGGCACCTTCAAATTCACCCCGCCTGCCGGGGTTGATGTCGTCGGCGAGTAATCCGGCGGCTCTCGCCACGCAGCATCGCGGTGGCCGGCAACCCGATCATGCCGCGAGTGGCTGGCTCATGTAGCAGGCGGGCGGTGGGTAGCTGCCCAGGTTTTTGGCCTGTTTCGGGTCGTCGACCGCAGCAGGCTTGAAACCGTGCTTTGCCCAGAATGGCTGCGCATCCTGCACCGAAACCAGTGCGGCATGGCGCATTTTCATTGCCTGAGCTGCCGCCAGTGCCTGCTTGATCAACTGCCCGGCCACGCCGCTGCCTCGCGCCTGCCGGGCAATCGCCAGATCGTGCAGGTACAGGCAGTCGCCTGCCTCTGACGGCGTAAACCCGGCACCAAGCGCGGTGATTTTTCCGTGTTGCGAGCGATAACCGAACAGGTAGCCGGCCAGCCCGTCGTCAAGCTCCGCAACCCAGCAGTAATCGGGCGAGGCCTGCAGGCGCTGCGCAAAAACCGCTTCCGGCTCATTCATCACTGGCGGATAGGCTTGCGCCTGGATTGCCATGACGGCAGGCAGATCGGCCGCGCACATCCGGCGAATATCCGTATTGACCGGCATCCGGCTGAACCCGACTCAGGCCGGCACGATGGGGGAACAAAGTTCGACCAGCGTGCCATCCGGGCAGCGCACGTAAGAAACCGTTTGTCCCCACGGTTTTTCCTGGGGTGCCGACAGTTCAAGCGCACCCGCCGCAACGGCCCGGCGATGGGCGGCGGCTACATCGTCGCAGACGAAGGCCAACTCCATGCCGAGCGGCTGGGCCGAGGTATCGGCCCGGACATGCCCGCCGGGAAAGTTCATGTCGCCGAGCTCATGCGCGGCAAATGAAAGCGTCGTTTCGCCGCTCTCCAGTTCGCCGTAGCTGCCCGATTCGTGCAGAAAGCGACGGCTGAACCCGAAAGCTGTCTCGAAAAAAGCGAGCGAGGCGGCAACATCCGGGACATAAACGATGGTGTAGGCAAATTTCATGGCGGCAGCACGTTGGGCGAAAGGAAGAAGCCCGGAGAATCGCAGCTTTCGCTACCGCCGGTCAAATCCGGTGCCGGCCCGAATGTTAAAATCACCGCCTCCTTGGCCCTGTGTGCCTGTTTTTGATCGGATTTCCCCATGCATTTTGACGTCATCATCATCGGTTCCGGCGCGGCCGGCATGATGTGCGCGGCCCAGGCCGGGGCGCGGGGAAGGCGGGTCCTGCTGGTCGATCACGCGGCAAAAATCGGCGAGCGCATCCGCATTTCCGGTGGCGGGCGCTGCAACTTCACCAACCGCACGGTCAGCGCCGACAACTACCTTTCACAGAACCCGCATTTCTGCCGCTCGGCACTGGCTCGTTTCAGCCAGTACGACTTCATCGCGATGATCGAAAAGCGGCGCATCCCGTATCACGAGCGCGAACACGGCCAACTGTTCTGCGATGACTCGGCGGTCGAAATCATCGACATGCTGCGCGATGCCTGCGATGCCGTACAAGTGCGCTGGGCGCTTGACTGCGCGGTGCACGGCGTCGAGCACCACCCGGATGTCGAACACAAGCGTTACACCCTGCGCACGGCGAACGGGACTTTCTCCTGCCAGTCGCTGGTCGTTGCCACGGGCGGGCTGGCTATCCCGCAGATCGGTGCCAGTCCCTTTGGTTACAAACTGGCCGAGCAATTCGGCATTCCAGTCATCGCCCCGAAACCGGCACTAGTGCCGCTGGCGCTCGGGCCGGAACTGCTGGCGCCGCTCAAGCCGATGGCCGGTGCGACGCTCGATGCCAGCGCCTGCTTCGAAGACGCGGCCTTCCGCGAAAATGTGCTGATCACCCACCGTGGCCTTTCCGGCCCGGCCATCCTGCAGGTATCGAGCTATTGGCAAATGCAGGAGTACGGCGGGGGCAAGAAACTGCCGGTTGAAATCAACCTGTTGCCCGGCTTGGATGCCGGTGAATGGCTGGCCGAGCATCGGCAAGGGCGCATTCATCTGCCCAATCTGCTGGCCGAACACCTGCCGCGCCGCTTCGCGCAGGAATGGTGTCTGCTGCAGGGGGGCGAAAAATTCCAGACCCGGCCGATCAGCGAATTATCGAATCGCGATCTCGATGCCGTTGCCAGAACACTCAACGCCTGGCCGTTGATGCCTTCCGGTACGCTCGGTTTTGCCAAGGCCGAAGTAACCCTTGGCGGCGTGTCGACCGCGGCACTCTCGTCAAAAACCATGGAAGCCAAGGCCGCACCCGGCCTCTACTTCATCGGCGAAGTGGTCGACGTCACCGGTTGGCTGGGCGGCTACAACTTTCAGTGGGCCTGGTCATCCGGCTGGGTCGCCGGGCAGTTCGCCTGATCTGCTTCAACTGCCGGCCGGCTCAGGCTGGATAAGCCCCAGGCCAGCAACCACGTTACCGAAAGCCAGAACATCGCGAGAAACCCCCAGCCGAATGCAGTCGGCGCACACCATCCCCAACCGCAGGCCCCGTTATTCTGGAGCAAACCGGGAATGCCGATCTGGTGAAACAGGTAAATCGAAAGATACGGAATCGCCAAAGCCAGACCGAGCGGCGAATCGAGATAGCCGGGCCAGATCAGCCCCGGTGAGGCCAGCAGCAGAAACAGCCCGATCAGAGCTACAAGAAATTTGAAGGTTCGTTGCTGGAACATGTGAGTGGCTCCAAAACCAAGGGTTTAGATTTTGGCCAAAATTTCCGGTTGACCGTAGTAACGACGAAAGCGCCGAGCCGGAGTGCCAAAACAGGCATGGAGCCAAGAGCAAGCGACGGGAGGCGAAGTGACATGAGAAACCGAAGACTTCTAACGACGGTGTAGAAAAAGTGTATTCATGCCCGCATCGTGCCGTGAACCATATGGAATAACAAGGCTCCAACCTGAAGTTGAAATCAGGGAGGCGCCATGGCCCGCTACAAAGCAATCGACACCAGCCCGAGGTTTCTCGCGGTAGATCTGGAGAAGCAGTTGCTGCCCGGTAGTTTCGAGCATGCCGTGCATCACCTGCTCGACCACGAATTCGATCTTTCCCTTTTCGACAGTCGCTACCGCAACGATCAGAACGGCGCCAGCGCCTATCCCCCGGGGATGTTGCTCAAAGTCATCCTCTGCGCCTACGCCCAGGGCGTGGTTAGCAGCCGGGGCATTGCGCGGCTGTGCCGCGAACACGTCACCTTCATCGCCCTCAGCGGCGACTCCGCACCGCACTTCACCACCTTGGCGGCCTTCGTCTCCAGCCTCGACGAAGAAGTCGCCCGCCTCTTTGCACAGGTGCTTTACCTCTGTCATCGGCAAGGTCTGATCGGCCGGGAAATGTTCGCCATTGACGGCGTCAAGCTGCCCAGCAACGCCTCCAAGGCCAAGAGCGGCACGCGAGCCGACTTCGCCCATCAAGCCGACAAACTCGAAGCTGCCGCCAAGAAGATGCTGGCCCGCCACCGCGAGAACGACCGCCAGTCCGTCGAACCTGACCTCGCCGAGAAATCCCGGCAACGGTCCGAAAGCTTGCAGCAAGAGGCCGCCCAACTCCGCCAATGGCTGACCGCCAACCCTCAAGACAGAAAGGGCAGTAAAGGCGCCATCCGCAAAAGCAATCGCACCGACCCCGAGAGCGCCAAGATGGCCACCAGCAAAGGCGTCATTCAAGGCTACACCGGCGTAGCAGCCGTCGATGCCAAGCACCAGATCATCATCGAAGCCCAGGCCCACGGCACCGGCTCGGAACAAGAGCTACTGCTGCCGGTCGTGCGCGCTACTCAGGCGCAAGCCACTCCGGACACGCTCTACACGGCTGATGCCGGCTACCACTCTGAACGCAACCTCAAAGCCCTGGCCCAAGAGAACATCAACGCCCTGATTGCCGACAACGGCATGCGCCAACGTGACGAACGCTTCAAGGACCAAGGCAAACACAAAGTGAAGCCTGATCCCCTCTACGACAAGGCTAACCCGAAGAAAGCCGCCAGGCGTTACCGTCCGCAGGACTTCACACGCGATCCCGAAACTGGCATCTGCACCTGTCCAGCCGGCAAGCAGCTCTACCGCAATGGCACGAACTGCATCCACAACGGCCACCTCGCCACCAAATACAGCGGCACTCTGCGCGACTGCCTGCCCTGCGAACAACGCACCAAATGCCTGCGCACGCCGGAGAAAACCCAAGTCCGGCAAGTTGCGTTCTTTCGAGGCAAAGCCGACACAACCGAAGAAAGCGAGACCGACCGGATGAAGAAAGCCCTCGACAGCGAAGCAGGCAGAGCCCGTTATGGGCGACGCTTCGCCACCGTCGAACCGGTGTTCGGCAACTTGAGGCACAACAAGCGACTGGATCACTTCACGCTACGTGGGCGGAAGAAGGTTGATACGCAGTGGAAGCTGTACTGCCTGGTGCACAACATCGAGAAACTGGCGCATCACGGGTTCGGGCAGTAGAGGAAAAAGAAGGGAAATTCACCTGAAGGGGCCGAAACAGCTCGCATCGAGAATCACACGGTCAACCTGGAAAAAGCCTGAAAACGAAAATGGCGCAGATCAAACCTGCGCCATGTCTTTGCCGGAAATCTGGCTGGAAAAGGGTTTTTCTACAGCGTCAACGTAGAGCTAACCGGCGCTGCGCGGCTTTATCGCGCAGCGTCCAGCGACCGAAGGGAGCGAGGTTGAGCGCCGGGTTGGGCTGGTTTCGGTTCATGGTCACCTAGCAAATAGACCAGACATCGCGGCAAGCACAGAAGCAACTGCAACTATTGCACCAGCGATAACGGCAAGCCCTGACCGAAATAGCAAGGTGGCACCGAGCTTCAGCTCGGTGTCCTTTCGAGAGCGATATTTCAGCACAGCGATGACACAAATAACTACCCCCGCCAGAAACAGTACGGCAGGATGCAACATGACGGTGAGAAGCGCGCTCAAGAAAAATAACGCTGTGGGTACGACAATATTCTTGTTCATGACGTTCCTATGGCGACGCCTAACGTGAAGTGGACGGCAAAACCGCCACATATTCTGGAAATCTATCAACTGTCCTTGTCTTGGCTTTTGTCCAGAATGACCAGCTAGAGCGGCTGTCGGCCCGGTTGGTCTGATTGCTGCCGGGAATGGAGGGCGGTGAAACATGGCGCAGGGCCAGGATATGTGGCTTGAGTGCCATATATTCTGGCTTCGTGCCGCCTATTCTGGTGAACATGGCGCCTTGAAAGGTACTTGTCATATGGATAAATACGGACTACTGTGTTTATGTACAGTAGATATTGATTGGCAGGTGCGGCATGGAATCAAACCAACCCTCGACCTTGCTGGGGCGTCTTCGGGAAGTCATTCGTTATAAGCACTACAGCATAAGGACAGAGCAAACTTATGTCGAGTGGGTTCGTCGTTTTGTGGCTTTTCATGGTCGTCGTCATCCTCGCGAAATGGGGCCGGAAGAGGTTCGGCGCTTTCTTGCTTATCTCGCTTCGGAGTTGAAGGTGGCTGCTTCAACGCATCAACAGGCTTTGTCGGCCCTGTTGTTTTTGTATCGTGAAGTATTGGGCGTTGATCTGCCTTGGTTGACTGATCTGGATCGGCCAAAAAAGCCGAAACGGACGCCCGTCGTGCTCTCTCGCGGTGAAGTCGAGCG
This sequence comes from Dechloromonas denitrificans, assembly GCF_020510665.1. Classification (NCBI taxonomy): domain Bacteria; kingdom Pseudomonadati; phylum Pseudomonadota; class Betaproteobacteria; order Rhodocyclales; family Azonexaceae; genus Dechloromonas; species Dechloromonas denitrificans. The sequence goes on along the minus strand of NZ_CP075187.1, from coordinate 2,132,522 downwards.
GCTTTTGAACGTCATGGAAGGAACGCATGCCCTGATGGCCCGTTTGTTGTATGGAACCGGGATGCGCTTGATGGAGTGTGTGCGCCTGCGTGTCAAGGATGTGGATTTCGAGCGGGGTGAATTGACCGTGCGTCATGGCAAGGGGGGCAAGGATCGATTGACGGTATTACCGGCATCGGTGGTGCCGGCTTTGCAGGCGCATCTGGTTCGTGTGCGCGCTTTGTGGGAGCGTGACGAGGTGGCAGGCATGCCCGGTGTGCAGATGCCGGAGGCCCTGGCAAGAAAGTATCCCGCTGCGCCCAAGTCATGGAGCTGGTTCTGGGTGTTTCCGGCGCGTGAGTTGTCGACTGATCCGCGCAGCGGTATTGAGCGTCGTCACCATACGCATGAACAAGCCTTGCAGCGGGCGATCAAGGTGGCGGTGGGTTTGGCTGGCATTGCCAAGCCGGCGTCGACGCATACTTTGCGTCATTCCTTTGCAACGCATTTGCTGGAGTCAGGCTACGACATTCGTACCGTTCAGGAGTTGCTGGGGCATTCCGATGTTTCGACCACCATGATTTACACCCATGTTTTGAACAAAGGTGGGCGCGGTGTGGTGTCACCGCTGGATGCCGTCCACTGACTGGCTTTTTCAGGTTGCCGCGCATACCATGCGCACCGGATGCCTGTTCGGCCGGGTTGCGGCTTGCTTTGCTGGCGGAAGATGGCGATAGCGTATTGCTGGTGCTCGACGAAGTGTTTTCCCGAACTTGGGGTTGATGGTGATGAATGATTTGTTTTCCCATGCCGGGCCAGATGTCGGGGCGCCGCTTGCCGAGCAGCTTCGGCCGCAAACACCGGATGATGTGATCGGCCAGCAGCATTTGCTCGGGCCGGGCAAGCCCTTGCGTCTGGCGTTTGAATCGGGTTTGCCGCATTCGATGATTCTCTGGGGGCCGCCGGGGGTGGGCAAGACAACGCTGGCGCGGATGATGGCAACGCAGTTCCAGTGCGAATTCATTGCGCTGTCGGCGGTTTTTTCCGGCATCAAGGAAGTGCGCGAAGCGGTTGCCCAGGCCGAAATATGGCGCGGGCAGGGCAAGCGGACCATTCTGTTTGTCGATGAAATCCACCGCTTTAACAAAGCGCAGCAGGATGGCTTTTTGCCCTTTGTTGAATCCGGTTTGCTGACCTTTATTGGCGCAACGACGGAGAACCCTTCGTTTGAAGTCAATTCGGCATTGCTCTCTCGGGCTTCGGTCTATGTGCTGAAGTCCTTGAGTGAGGCCGAGATGGGCTTGCTGTTCGACCGCGCCTGCACCAAGGCGCTGGCCGATCTGAGCTTCGATAATGAAGCGCGGGAACGCATGGTCGGTCTGGCCGATGGCGATGCCCGGCGTTTGCTCAATCTGCTTGAGCAAGTACGCACGGCGGCGCGTACCGCCGGCCTTGCTGCGGTCGACGGTCAGTTTATCGAAGAAACCATGGCGCAAAACCTGCGCCGTTTCGACAAGGGCGGCGATGCGTTTTACGACCAGATTTCGGCCTTGCACAAGTCAGTGCGCGGCTCCAGCCCGGACGGTGCGCTGTACTGGCTGACCCGCATGCTCGACGGCGGTGCCGACCCGCGTTATCTCGCCCGGCGCATCGTGCGCATGGCCTGGGAAGATATCGGGCTGGCCGACCCGCGGGCGATGCAGATCGCCAACGATGCGGCGGCCACCTATGAGCGCCTAGGCTCGCCGGAGGGCGAACTGGCGCTGGGGCAGGCGGTGATTTATCTTGCCGTGGCAGCCAAGTCGAATGCCGGCTACAACGCCTACAATGCGGCGCGGGCATTTGTCGGCAAGGATGGTTCGCGGCCAGTGCCGGTGCATTTGCGCAATGCGCCGACCAAGCTGATGAAGGAACTCGGCTACGGCCACGCCTATCGTTATGCCCACGACGAGCCGGAAGCCTACGCGGCCGGCGAAAGCTATCTGCCGGATGGCATGCCGGAACCCGGCTGGTACGAACCGACGCCGCGTGGCCTGGAAGGCAAGATCGGCGAAAAACTGGCGCATCTGCGCGACCTGGATCGCAAAGCCGGGAAAAAATAGCACCGCCTGAAAACTGCGCCGCCCGGCGATTTGTTTCAGGAAAGCTGCTTGCTGGCCAGGTTGCGGCGTATCCAGGTCAGCATGTCTTCCCAAATTTCGCGCTGCTCGCGCAACGGCGGCATGCTGGAGGCGTTGGGCAGTTCGATGGTGATGACCGGCATGTTTTTATGCACGCCACCGTAATTGCCCAGCGAGCCGGGGTAGATGCCCAGGCGGTTGAGGTTGAGGTTGCCGAAGCGGCGTGGCTGGCGCGCCGGGCCGTCGTAATCGAGAATGCCGAAAGGGGCATGGATGCTGACGATCAGGTCGGGCTTGAAGCTCTCGATCTGGCTGTTCATCCAGCGGGTTTCCGGCTCGGAGTTGGCCTCCTTGCCGGGGTAACGGCGCGGGTCGCGCCGGGTTTTCTTGTCCCAGTACGCGTGCGCATCCTTCACCCAGTCCGGGGTCGGGAAATTTCGGTTGAGGTCGACGCCGTGCCCGTTGGTGCGCTGCGGTGGATTGCTCAGCAGGCCGTCCGGGTTGGCGACGGGAATGACGCGCCAGTGATACTGGGCTGGTTCGTTTTCATCCAGCCATTGCATCCAGCGGAAGGCGATCGAGGCCGAAGTCAGTTCATCGCCATGAATGCCGCCGACCAGCAAAATGCGCAGCGGCCGGCCGGTTTTGCTCCCGGCCTGTGCCAGCTTGCGCGGTGCCGGCGGTACGTCGCGAAACATCAGGGCGTGGCGATTGGCGGAGACGACCGTTGCCGGGCTGAGTTGCAGTTTCTGGCACAGCGCCGGCGGGACGCTGCCCAGCCGCCCGCCGATGGCCGCACACCATTCCTTGGTTGTGCCGGCGGCCGGTGCCGCAAGGCTTTCGGTCAGGCTCAGCGCGGCGGCAAGGGTGAGGAGGGCGAGGCGTCGAATCTTTGGCATGGCAGAAAATTGAAGGCGTAGCCCGGCATGATATCGCCCAGCCAGCCTCCTTGTCCCTTTTCGTCTCGGCGGCAGGCTTCGGTGGCTCACGGGCATCGCGTATAATCGCCGTTTTGCCGTCTTTGCCACGGTCGACCGCGCCTTTCGGCTGTTTTTGCCACGGGCCAGCATTCAGGACAAACCATGCTCGACATCCAACTTCTCCGTTCCAATCTCGACGCCGTTATCGCTGGCCTGGCCAAGCGCGGCAAGCCGATCGACTTCACCGAATTCCAGGCGCTCGAAGCCGAGCGCAAGACGCTGCAGACCCGTACGCAGGATCTGCAGGCGCAGCGCAATTCGCTGTCCAAGCAGATCGGCATGCTCAAGGGCAAGGGCGAAGATGCTTCTGAAGTGATGGCCCAGGTCGGTGCGCTGGGCGATGAACTGAAGGCTTCCGAAGCGCGTCTCGGCGAACTGCTCGAAAAATTCAATGCCATTCTGGCCGCGCTGCCGAACATTCCTGACGAGTCCGTGCCGGTTGGCAGCGATGAATCCGGCAATGTCGAGGTCAAGCGTTGGGGTACGCCGCGCGTCTTCGATTTCGAAGTCAAGGACCACACCGATGTTGGCGAAACGCTGGGGCAGCTTGATTTTGCCACCGCCGCCAAGATTTCCGGTGCCCGCTTTTCGCTGCTCAAGGGCGGCCTGGCCCGTCTGCATCGCGCGCTTGCCCAGTTTATGCTCGACACGCATAGCGAGCAGCATGGCTATACCGAGCTGTATGCGCCGTATCTGGTCAATGCGGCCAGCCTGAACGGTACCGGTCAGTTGCCCAAGTTCGAGGAAGACCTGTTCAAGGTGCTGCGTGGCGACCAGGACCCGCTGTACCTGATCCCGACCGCCGAAGTGCCGGTGACCAACATCGTGCGCGACGAAATTCTGGCCGCCGAGGCGCTGCCGCTCAAGTTCGTCTGCCACACGCCGTGCTTCCGTTCCGAAGCCGGTTCCGGCGGTCGCGATGTGCGCGGCATGATTCGTCAGCATCAGTTCGACAAGGTCGAGTTGGTGCAAATCGTGCATCCTGAGCAGTCGACCGCGGCACACGAGGAATTGACCCGTCAGGCCGAGATCATTCTTGAAAAGCTGGAACTGCCGTACCGCCGCATGGCGCTGTGTTCGGGCGACATGGGCTTCTCGGCCGCCAAGACCTACGATCTGGAAGTCTGGCTGCCGGCGCAGAATACCTATCGCGAAATCTCGTCCTGTTCCAATTTTGGTGCCTTCCAGGCGCGTCGCATGCAGGCGCGTTTCCGCAACGAGAAAAACAAGCCGGAGCTGTGCCATACGCTGAATGGTTCCGGTCTGGCTGTCGGTCGTACGCTGGTGGCGATTCTCGAAAACAACCAGCAGGCCGATGGCAGCGTCACCATTCCGGCGGTGCTGCGTCCCTACATGGGCGGTCTGGAAGTGCTCAAGGCTTCTGCTTGAGTTTGCGAGGGGCGAAGGCCGGTTCGCCCCTGCTGCGCTTGTCCCTTACTGACGTTTCAGCTTGAGACCCGGCCCGCTTTCCTGCATGCCGATCAGTTTGTCCATGCGGGCGGTGGCTGACTGGTAAGGCGCTTCGTGGCGGACGAGAATGTCGTAATAGCTGCGAATGTTTTCGACCAGGATGACCGCCTCGCCACCCCGCGCCCGGCCTGATTTCAACCGCTCGTAGTATTTTGGCTTGGCCAGCAGGGGCAGTACCCGCTTCATCTCATACCAGGCCAGAGGGTCGGCACCGATCTGCTTGGCAATGGTCCGGGCTGCATTGAAATGGCCGGGCCCGATGTTGTAGGCCGCCAGCGCCAGCCAGGTACGGTCCGGCTCAAGGGCTTCCGGCGGTAAATTGTCTTTCAGGATGTTGATGTATTTGGCGCCGGCCGGAATGCTTTCCTTGGGATCAAGCCGGTTGCTGACATTCAGTCGGTCGGCCGTTTCTTCGGTCAGCATCATGATGCCGCGCACACCGGTCGGGCTGGTCGCATTGCTGTCCCAATGCGATTCCTGATAAGCCACGGCGGCAATCAGCCGCCAGTCGAGGCCGGAAAGACTCTGCGCCCCCTGGAAAATCTTGCGCAGTTTGGGCAGGGTCGTTTCGATCTGGCCGAGAAATTTCACGATATCGGCCTGGTCGAGGCGGCGGGCATGACCGAAATAGCGGTCTTCCAGTCGGGCCATGGTGCCATCGCGCTGGACGCGTTCGATGAACTCGCCGGCCCGGGCCTGAAGCTCGCTGTTCGGTGTTTCGCCGAGTAGCCAGACAATCGGTTGTTCGTCGCTCAGGCTCAGCGTGGCGCGCATCGAGGGAACGAACTGGTTGGCAATGTCTTCCATGTCGGAATCAATCACGGCCAGTTCGATCTGGCGATTGCCGACCGCTTCGAGCATGGTGATGATGTCGTCCGATTGCTCTTCGACGATCTTGAGGTCGCTGATCTCGCGGGCAAGTTTTTGCATTGTGGCGGCTTGTCGCGAACCGGCCATGACATGAACGGTCTTGCCGGCCAGTTCCGCTTTGTCAGGCAGAGGCAGCGATGCTTCATGCTGGACCAGCAGATCGTGCGTCGTACCCAGCGGCGGCGTGCTTTTAATGCGCGGGTCCGTCGTCGGCGAGAGCCAGGCGGCTGCCAGGTGTGCTTTGCCGGCGGCGAGTTGCGGTGCAATCTGGCTGGGTGGCACCACGAGGTATTTGACCCCGACGCCGAGTTCCAGGGCAAAAGCCTCGACCAGATCGTGCTCCAGGCCGCTGGCACTGCCTTCTTCGTCGCTGTTGTAGGTCAACGGCCCGACGCTGGTCAGGACAACCAGATCGTGCTGGGCCGGCGTCGGGAAGGGGAGAGGCGTTCTCAGCCAGTCCCCGCAGCCGGCGACAAAAATGATCAGGCTCAACAGGAGGTATCTTCTTGTAATCTGCATCGATTGTGTTATTATGCCGGCCGCTGCGGAGAGGTGGCAGAGTGGTCGAATGTACCTGATTCGAAATCAGGCGTACTGCAAGGTACCGTGGGTTCGAATCCCACCCTCTCCGCCACAGTGTGACAGATAAGCCCGTGATTAAACGGGCTTTTTTGTTTCTGCGGCCATTGTAACCCACTCCTGCACGCTGGTGCTATTCGAGGCTTTCGGAGTGCTGTGATCAGGCAGGATGCACAGATGCCAGCTTACGGATTGTTTTCCGCCGATCAATTTATCGTGACCGGCGATGCGGGCAGTGAAGATTCCATCCTGCCGCAAGCACAGTGGTTTTTTCGCGGCCAGACGCTGGCTTTGCCGAAAGCCGGCCTGCCCCTTCCCGGTTTTGAACGCTCCTTATCGGTCTGGGACGATCTTGCCAGTTGGGTTCTGCGTACCTCACCCGAGGCCGGGCCTGTCTATCCGCCGTTGGTCTGGCTGGGCGCCCCGGACAAAATTCGGGGGGCGAAACTCGACTTCGCGGCGCTTTCCTTGGTCTCGCCGCAAGGCAGGCTGCCGCTGACCCTGACCGAGCGCCTGCCACTCAATCAGTCCTGGTTCGATGCCTCCAGTGCGGCCTTTTTCCACGGTCGACCGATCAAAATGCGTGGAAATCATCGTTCGGACGCTTTTGTCGCGCACAGTTTCTGGCCGGAGGATTTTTCACTGCCGGCCAGGTCTGAGCCATGCACGATGCTCGCTCGGCCCGCGGCCTTTCGCGACTGGGTTCGCGCCTTGCCGCAGGGTGGGGCGTGCAGCCCGTTTTCCGTTGCTTCGATCTGGCGTCGTCGGGCCGGTACGGGCTTGCAGCCGGGTCAGCCGGTCATTGGATTCATGCTCAATGGGGCCCAGGGCGATGATGACGAAGCGCATGGTGGACATTTTGCGCTGATGACTGGGCGTGTCGGCCCCGGTGGAGAGATCGATGAATGGCTGGTCTACAACTTCTATACGCTGGATTCGGTGAGTGAAAAAGGGATCATTGCCGCCCCGGTCCCGCTCGATGTCTATCTGGCAGATTTGAACAGCGGGCAGGCCTGGTATCGCCCTTCATGCATGCTGCTTGCCGGTTTGCGCGATGTTCGCCTGGCACAGCACCTTGATGCGGCGCTCGGGCGCGTTTTCAATCAGTTCTACCGGCATCAGTTTGCCTATCAGCACGCCCGGGCGAATTGTGCCGGGACCAGTATCAGCGTTTTACGAACGCTGGGGTGGAATATTCCCCGGCGTGGTGCCGAAAGCTGGCTGAAAGCCTTCTTCGGTTTGCCGCTGGTTGCCTTCAGGGAAAAGTCGCTGACCCGCGGCAAGGCGGTTTTCGATTATTTGACGGAAGACCGGACGCGGCTGTACCCGGCGGCGGCCTTCGAGGAAATTGCGGCTGACTTGCTGCGCCTGGCACAACGTCAGGAAGGGCGGCCAGAGGGGCGCGCGCCGAGTGCGTTTGAGCAGCGTCTGGCGGACGATCTCGATGAGCTGCTGCTGGTGCGTATCCCGCAGTTGCCATCCAGCCGGGCCTGGGGCGACTGGCCGGTTCAGTCGAGCCATGAATATACCGCGCGGGTGCCGGCAGATCTGGCCCAGCGCAAGATCATACCGGTGCCGCCCCGGCCCTTTCCTGCTGCGCTGCGCGATCCGCTGGCGCCAAAAGAGCCGCCGTTGCGTTCCGACTATGCGCTTCTGGCCTGGGGGCTGATATTCCTTGCCCTGATTTTGTTCATCTTGCGCCGGCTCTTGGCATAATCCACCTATGCTTGCCTACATCATCCGCCGCCTGCTTTACGCCATCCCGATCTTGATCGGTGTGAATCTGGTCACCTTCGCCCTGTTTTTCGTCGTCAATACGCCGGATGACATGGCGCGCATGCAGTTGGGCGTCAAGCGGGTGACGCCGGAAGCGATCCAGAAGTGGAAGGTGGAACGTGGCTACGACAAGCCTTTGCTGATCAATTCTGCCGCTGCGGGCTTGTCGACCGTGACGGAGACGATTTTTTTCGAAAAATCAGCCCGCATGTTCGCCGGTGATTTTGGCCGGGCGGAAGACGGTCGGGACATTGCCCGTGAAATCGCCAGCCGGATGGGACCGTCGCTGGCCATCGCGCTGCCGACATTCATTCTCGGCTTGCTGGTCAGCATTTCCTTTGCGTTGTTGCTGGCCTTCTTCCGGGCCACGGCCTTCGATTTCTGGGGCGTCGTGCTGTGCGTGGCGATGATGTCGATTTCCGGCTTGTTCTACATCATTGGCGGTCAATATCTGATCAGCAAGCTTTGGCGGCTGGTGCCGATTTCGGGTTTTGGCGAAGGGCTTGAAGCCTGGCGTTTCCTGATCCTGCCAGTATTGATCGGTGTCGTTTCGGGCATTGGTTCATCGGCCCGCTGGTATCGCACCATCTTTCTCGAAGAGGTCGGCAAGGATTATGTGCGCACCGCACGTGCCAAGGGCTTGCCTGAAACCGTGGTGTTTTTCCGCCATATTTTGCGCAATGCGCTGATTCCGATCCTGACCGGCGTCGTTGTCGTCATTCCGCTGCTCTTCATGGGCTCGCTGCTAACCGAATCATTCTTCGGCATTCCCGGCCTCGGCAGTTACACCATTGACGCAATCAATGCCCAGGACTTTGCTGTCGTTCGCTCGATGGTGTTCATCGGCTCGGTGCTCTATATCGTCGGGCTGATCCTGACTGATATTTCATACACCGTGGTCGATCCGCGGATTCGCTTCGAATGATGGGCTTCCAGTTTGTCCTGCTCTGGTCCGATCTGCTGATCTGGCTGCTGGTTGCCGTAGCGCTGGGCGCGGGCTGGCTGATTGCCGGCAACCAGCCGATGCGCGCAGCCTGGCAACGCGTCGGGGCGAACCGTGCAGGCATGGCCTCGGCGACCGTGCTGGTGGTTTTCATCGCCATCGGCCTGCTTGATTCGGTCCATTACCGTCTCAAGAACGAGAGCCGGGCCGGGCAGAAGGCAACGTACGCGGTTGAAGTGCTGTCGGTGCTTGATGCGCTGGTCACGCCACTGCGCTCGCGCAATGAAAAAACCTACTCGGCCCCTTTTGCGACCCGGCTTTATGCCAAGGAAAACATCGATTTGCCGGGCCAGGGGACGTTGCGCGATTATCCCCGCCTAAAATATGGCGGCCAGCACCTGGGCGAGCGTGAGGATGATTTGCTTGCCGACGTCGGCCTCACGGGTTTCCGTGCAGCGGTCCTGGCGCTGCTTGGCTGGTTGGGTGTGTTTGCGGTGGTCGGCTTTTTTCAGCGTCGCCGCGAGATATTTGCCGGTGATGCTGCGGTCGACCGCAGCAAAGTGCTCAAAATCACTGACGATGCCGGTTTTGCCTGGTCGGCCGTCCTCGCCACGCTGGCCCTGATTCTGTTGGCGACGGTTCCGCTGTTCTGGCTTTCCAGCCAGTATCACGTGTTCGGAACCGACAAGGTCGGGCAGGATGTGCTCTACCAGATCCTCAAAAGCGTGCGTACCGGCCTGGTCATCGGGCTGCTGACAACGCTGGTGACCTTGCCGATGGCCGTCCTGCTCGGCATTGTGGCCGGTTATTTCCGGGGATGGGTCGATGATCTGATCCAATACATCTATACCGTGCTCAACTCGATTCCCGGTGTGCTGCTGATCGCGGCAGCCGTGCTGATGATGCAGGTGGTGATCGATACCCATCCGCAATGGTTTTCGACCGCGGCTGAGCGTGCCGACCTGCGCTTGCTGGCCTTGTGTTTCATTCTCGGCATGACCAGCTGGACTGGCTTGTGCCGCCTCCTGCGCGGTGAAACCCTGAAATTGCGTGAGCTGGAATATATCCAGGCGGCGCAGGCTTTTGGTGTCTCCAACTGGCGGATTATCGTGCGCCATATCCTGCCCAATCTGATGCACATCATCATCATTGCGCTGGTCATGGATTTTTCCGGGCTGGTGCTGGCCGAGGCGGTGCTTTCCTATGTGGGCATCGGTGTCGATCCGAGCATGACCAGCTTCGGCACGATGATCAACAATGCGCGCCTCGAGTTGGGGCGCGAGCCGGTGGTCTGGTGGTCGCTGGCAGCTGCGTTTTGCACGATGTTCATGCTCGTGCTGGCCGCCAATTTATTCGCCGATGCGGTGCGCGATGCTTTTGACCCGAGGGCCCGGTAAATGTTGAAGGTCGATCAGCTTCGTCTGGGGTTCACGGCCGGTCGCCGGATGCTGCTTGCGGTCGACGGTATTTCTCTGACCATTTCGCGCGGAGAGACGTTTGCCTTGCTCGGCGAGTCGGGCTGTGGCAAATCAGCCACGGCACAAGCCATCATGCGCTTGCTGCCGCCGGCCGGGCGCATGCTGGGCGGCAGCGTTTCACTGCACGACGAAGCATTGCTCACCTTGCCTGAAGCGGAGATGCGAACCGTGCGCGGTGCGCGCATGGCCATGATTTTCCAGGAGCCGGCGACCAGCCTGAACCCGGTGATGACGGTCGGTGCGCAAATTGGCGAAGTGTTGTCGCGGCACCTCGGCCTGCGCGGCCCGGCGGCGCGCGAACGGATGCTGGCATTGCTCCGCCAGGTGGGTATTGCGGACCCCGAGCGGCGCCTCGATGAATATCCGTTCCAGCTTTCCGGCGGCATGAAGCAGCGGGTGATGATCGCCATTGCACTGGCCGGCGAACCGGATATGTTGATTGCCGATGAGCCGACAACCGCGCTCGATGTCACCGTGCAGGCGCAGATTCTCGATCTGCTGGCCCGCTTGCAGGTCGAGCGCGGCATGGGCATCTTGTTGATCACGCATGATCTCGGGGTGGTTGCCCGGATGGCGCATCGCATCGGTGTGATGTACGCCGGCGAGTTGGTCGAAGTGGCCAGTCGCGAGGCGTTTTTCAGCCACCCGCAGCATCCCTATACGCAGGCCTTGTTTGCTGCGTTGCCGGATATTGCCCGGCGCGGTTCGCGGCTTAAAACGATTCCCGGGCAAGTGCCCGCGCTTGATGCGATGCCGGGCGGTTGTCGTTTCGCCGAGCGGTGTACGCATTGCATGCCGCTTTGCCGCGAAAACTCGCCGACCTGGCGCAGCGTTGCGCTAACGCATCAATTGCGTTGCCACTGGTCGGGTGATGCCCTGTCGGCTGAAACGAACTTGTCCGGTCCACCGGATGATCTTGTCGTAAACACTGAAAACCCGTTTCTTGCGGTCGACGCGCTGAAAGTCCATTTTCCGATCCGTCGCGGTCTGCTGCAGCGCACAGTCGGGCATGTTCGCGCGGTCGACGGGGTTTCACTGGCCATTTCCGCCGGGCGTACCCTGGCGCTGGTTGGTGAGTCCGGTTGCGGCAAGACCACGGTCGGCAAGGCATTGCTGCAATTGATCAGGCCGACGGCGGGCAGCGTTCGCCTTGCCGGCAGTGAACTGGTTGGTATGCCGCCTGGACCGTTGCGCAACGCTCGCCGCCAGATGCAGATGGTGTTTCAGGATCCCTTTGCTTCGCTCAATCCGCGCTTGCGTGTCGGAGAGATCATTGCCGAAGGGATGGCCGCCCTTGGGCTGGCTGGAGAGGCGATCGAGCAGGCGAGGGCGGTCGCCGCCTTGCTCAGGCAGGTTGGCTTGCCTGACGATGCTGCCGGGCGCTACCCGCACGAATTTTCTGGCGGCCAGCGTCAGCGCATTGCCATTGCCCGGGCGCTGGCTGTTCAGCCGGCGCTGCTCATTTGCGACGAGCCAACTTCGGCGCTGGATGTGTCGGTTCAGGCGCAAATCCTCAACCTGCTGAAAACACTGCAGGCTGAGCTGGGCGTGGCTTTTCTCTTTATTACGCACAATTTTGCCGTCGTCGAATACCTGGCCCACGATATCGCCGTGATGTACCTTGGCCGGATTGTCGAGCGGGGGCAGGCAGAAGAAGTGTTGCGGGCGCCGCGCCATCCCTATACGCAGGCCTTGCTTTCGGCAGTTCCGGCGCCGCGGCTGGATGCGCAGTCGGCAATCATCCGCCTGCCGGGAGAAACGCCGTCGCCGGCCAATCCGCCATCCGGTTGCCACTTCCACCCGCGTTGCCAGCAGGCGACCGATCTGTGTCGCCAGCAGTACCCTGAAAGCCGCGTAATTTCAGCGACTCACACGGTCAACTGCCATTTTGCGACCTAAATCAACCGCGCTTTTTTGCTGTGACGGCTGGTTTGCCGGTTTTGGCGGGCGTTGCAGCAGGCTTGCTGCTGCCGGCTTTGGGCTTGGCGCTGCTTGATCCGGTTTTTACAGCAACTGTTTTCCCGCTTGCTTTGCCATGTTCCGGCTTACCCTGTTTGGCTGCTGTCTTGTTGTTTGCGTGTTTATGGTCGGCTTTGCCGGTCGGCTTGGCCGCCTCTTTCTTGGTCGATTTTTCTGCCACTCGACTGGGGGCAGGTTCCGGTTCGATGATCTGCGGCAGGGAGGCCTGGTTGCCGAGCAGGGAAAGATCGCTGCTCCCCTGGCCTGATGGCACCAGGATGGTCGAGCCGCTACCCAGGCGAACCTTGCCGCTCAGGCCGTTGATCCGCAGCAACTCTGCCAGCGGAATGCCGAAGCGGGGGGCCAGTTTGTTGAGCTTTTCACCGGACTTCAACGTATAGGCCTGCCACTCGGTGAGTGGTGTGTTGGTCCGCTCAAGATTGCTTTGGAAGGTGGCCAGCTTGTCTTCCGGAATGACCAGTGGCGTCGATGCCTTGATGACCGGCCGATTGTGCGAGGGGTTCAGTGCCACAAAGGCATCCATCGGCATATTGGCCAGGCGTGCTGCCGTTTTGACATCCATCGCACGAGCCGTTTCAACGGTGGTGAAATAAGGACGGTTGCTGATGCTTGGAATGTTCAGCTGGGCCATCAGGCGAGGATTGTTGAAGATATTCTTCAGGGCCTGGAGTTTGGGGACGTAATGCCGTGTTTCGTTCGGCATGGTCAGGCTGGCGTAGTCGGTAGGCAGGTCGCGCGCAATGTTCTTTTCGACTGCGCGTTTGACGGCACCTTCTCCCCAGTTGTATGAGGCCAGTGCAAGGTGCCAGTCGCCATGCATTTCATAAATGCTCTGCAGGTAGTCGAGCGCAGCGCTGGTAGAGGCGACGATGTCACGGCGCTGGTCCTGCCACCAGTTCTGTTCCAGATTGAACCGCTTGCCGGTGGCCGGAATGAACTGCCACAGGCCAGCCGCATGGGCGCGTGAATAAGCCATCGGATTGAATGAGCTTTCCACCATCGGCAGCAGCGCCAGTTCGGTCGGCATGCCGCGCGCTTCCAGTTCCTCGACAATGTGGTGCATGATCGGCCGGCTACGCTCAACCATGCGGCGCAGTGCATCAGGGCGGTTCTGGTAATACTGCTGGTAATGCAGGGTGAGATCATCGTTCAGGTCAGCCATTGCGAAGCCATTGCGGATACGTATCCACAAATCGTTGGGTTGGCTGGTCAGGTCGATGTTTTGTGGGAATGGATAGGCTGCAGGCAGTTCGTGAACGGTCAGTGCGGCTTCTGGCGTGGGGGCTTCCGGTTCGCTGTTCAGGCCGGGCATGATCAGCGATATCAGGGGGAGTCTGAAGGGGGATTCAGCCTGGGCTGGCTGTACTGAAACAAGTATCGCCAAGCCCAGCGAGGCGCCGGTCAAGCGGCGGAGAAGCGACAGAAAAGTACGGTGCTGCATAGACTGAGGCTCCTGGCACAACGGGGCAACCAAACCGGCAATTATACCGGGCTAAGGCTGAACGATCCCTGATCGTGGGCGGGAAATAAAAAAACCAGCCGTAGCTGGTTTATTTATTTGTTGGCGGAGTGGACGGGACTCGAACCCGCGACCCCCGGCGTGACAGGCCGGTATTCTAACCAACTGAACTACCACTCCACACTACTAAACTGCACACTGCCAAATTCTTGGCGTCCCCACGGGGATTCGAACCCCGGTTACCGCCGTGAAAGGGCGGTGTCCTAGGCCTCTAGACGATGGGGACCCGGACTAACTACAACAACTGCTCGTTCAGCATCTGGTGGAGGTACGCGGGATCGAACCGCGGACCTCTTGCATGCCATGCAAGCGCTCTCCCAGCTGAGCTATACCCCCATTTGGAGAGATAACCGAACGACTTCGGGTTTTCACCCAAGACCCTGAGAGCTAACTCAGAACCTCTAAAGCGTTGGCGGAGTGGACGGGACTCGAACCCGCGACCCCCGGCGTGACAGGCCGGTATTCTAACCAACTGAACTACCACTCCACACTACTAAACTGCACACTGCCAAATTCTTGGCGTCCCCACGGGGATTCGAACCCCGGTTACCGCCGTGAAAGGGCGGTGTCCTAGGCCTCTAGACGATGGGGACCCGGACTAACTTTCTTTCGCGCTTTTTGGTGGAGGTACGCGGGATCGAACCGCGGACCTCTTGCATGCCATGCAAGCGCTCTCCCAGCTGAGCTATACCCCCGCCGCGAAAGAAGGCCGCATTATAGGGAGTGTTTTACAGCTTGTAAAGGGCTTTTTGCGTTTTTTAGAGATTGCCCCCAAGAAGGCTGATAACTTTGTCGCGCCCGATCAGCACAATGACTGCATCAACCGAAGGCGTTTGAGCCTGACCTGTTAGCAAAACGCGCAAGGGCATCGCCAGCTTTGGCATTTTCAGGCCATGTTTGGCGACAGTTTCCTTGATCAGCGCATTGATCGCCGGAGCCTCCCAGGCAACGTTGGCAATGCCGGCTGCGAAATCGACCAGTGCAGGGCGAGCCTCGTCGCTCAGGTGTTGTGCGAGCAGCTCAGGGTTTGGCGTGATTGTCGTATAGAAGACTTCGACCGCATCGGCCAGCACATTGAGCGTATTGCTGCGGTCGACATACAAAGCAACCGCATTCTCAAGGCTGGGGCCGGCATCGGTATTGATGCCGCGTGCGAGCAGGCGAGGTTTGACCTTGGCGGCCAGTTCGGCAGCCGGTAGTTGCTTCATGTAATGCTGGTTCAGCCACAACAGCTTCTCTGTATTGAACTGGGCGGCAGAGGCGGTGATGTGGTCAAGGTCGAACCATTCGACGAACTGCTGGCGCGAGAACACTTCATCGTCGCCGTGCGACCAGCCGAGGCGGGCCAGGTAATTGATCACGGCTTCGGTCAGGAAACCGTCTTCGTCATATTGCATGACCGATACGGCGCCGTGGCGCTTGGACAGCTTGGCGCCGTCGTCGCCGAGGATCATCGAGAGGTGGGCGTATTGCGGCACTTCGGCGCCGAGTGCAGCGAGTATGTTGATCTGGCGCGGCGTGTTGTTGACATGGTCGTCGCCGCGGATAACGTGGGTGATGCCCATGTCCCAGTCGTCGACGCAGACACAGAAGTTATAGGTCGGTGTGCCGTCGGCACGGGCGATGATCAGGTCGTCCAGTTCGCCATTGGCGATTTCGATTCGGCCCTTGACCTGATCATCCCAGGCAACGACGCCATCCTTTGGGTTCTTGAAGCGGATCACCGGCGGGATGTCGGTCGGCGGGGTCGGCAGGGTCTTGCCGGCTTCCGGGCGCCAGCGTCCGTCGTAGCGCGGCTTTTCCTTCTTGGCTTCTTGTTCGGCACGTAGCGCATCGAGTTCTTCGCGCGTCGTGTAGCAGTAATAAGCGGTGCCGTTGGCCAACATTTGCTGGATGGCTTCCTTGTAACGCTCCATGCGTTGCATCTGGTAGAACGGACCTTCGTCATGCGCCAGGCCGAGCCAGTTCATCCCGTCGATGATCGCTTGTACGGCTTCCGGCGTCGAACGTGCAACGTCGGTGTCCTCGATGCGCAATACGAAAGTGCCGCCGTGGCGACGGGCAAAGGCCCAGGAGAAGAGGGCGGTACGGGCGCCGCCGATGTGCAGGTAACCGGTGGGGCTGGGGGCGAAACGGGTGCGGACAGGCTTCATGAGGGGCGTAATCTATACGGATGCAAAGACCGTTATTCTAGCCGAGCGTGGTTTGACGCGCTGACTGACTTATGTTTAAATGCGCGGCTCCTGAATTGCTGTATCAGCTTGTTTGATCATGTTTGCCATGAATCAACAAGCAGAAGAGTTTCAGGTACCCGCTTTTAACGCTTTGCGAGCGTAGCTCAGGGGTAGAGCATCGCCTTCACACGGCGGGGGTCGGGGGTTCGAAACCCTCCGCTCGCACCAGTTAAAAACAACTTCAAACCCGCATGGCTCAGGCTCTGCGGGTTTTTTGTTGTTCTCGATTCGACGGGGCTGGATGCCCGTCCGATCTGTGGCATGCGTCGTCATGCCAATTATTTTCCAGTTTCCCGCAATATTTGTATTTCTCGTTCGTCTACCCAGGCATGGACACATCGTTTTCCCTGTCACCGCTTTACGAAAAGAACCGCCTGATGGCTGAGCAAAACCGCCGCCTGACTGAAACCGTTGCCCGCGAAAGCGGGCGGCTGGGCAGTTTTATTCGTCAGCGGGTGCCTGATCCGGGTGAGGCGGAGGACATCCTGCAGGATGTCTTTTTCGAACTGGTTGAGGCCTGGCGCTTGCCGGAGCCGATCGAGCAAGTCGGTGCATGGCTGTTCCGGGTGGCGCGCAATCGCATCATCGACCGCTTTCGCAAGCGGCGCGAGGAGCCGTTGCCGATTTCCGGCGTAGAGGATGACGATGCCGCTGATTGGCTGGATAAGGCCATGCCGGCCGATGACGGCGGTCCGGAGGCGGCACATTTGCGTGGTTTGTGGCTGGATGCGATTGCGGCTGCGCTCGACGAATTGCCGGCCGGGCCGCGCGATGTGTTCATTGCCCACGAACTCGATGGGCGCAGCTTCAAGGAAATGGCAGCAGAAAGCGGTACTTCCGTGAATACCCTGCTGGGCTGGAAGCGACAGGCCGTTCTGCACTTGCGCGAACGCCTGCGCCCCCTTTACGACGAACAACCCTGAAAGAGGAATCACCATGATGCAATGTGCTACTGAGAAATCCGGCTGTGTTTCACGCTGTCTCAAAATCGGCCTGATGGCCGTTGCCGGGATCGCTGCCGTTACCTGGATCGTCATGCAGTTGTGGAACTGCCTGTTGCCCGATATTTTTCTTGGCGTCTCGCCGATCAGCTACTGGCAAGCGCTTGGCGTGCTGGCGTTGAGCCGGATTTTGTTTGGCGGTCTGCGCGGTGGCTGTCATGGCCATTGGCGTGAACGCCGGGAACGCTGGGAAAAAATGACGCCGGAAGAGCGTCAGCAACTGAAGAGCCGCTTCGGTGGCCGCTGGAGTAGTTGCTGCGTTGCAGGCAAGTCCGATGTTTCCGGCAATGTTGCAGACAAGCCGGCAGACCCCGCCTGATCGCATGTGCCGCCTGGCTTGGGCCGGGCGGTGTCCCCCGAAGTATGCATACACAGCGAAACGCCATGCCCCATAGCCAAACACTGCCCCGCTCGGAAAAACCTAATTCCGTACTGACCGTCCGGTTGAAACGGATGCTCTGGCGTCTTTTACCGCTGGTCGCGGGGCTGCACGCCTATATCGGCTGGCGATTGCTGCCACCGCTTGAGTTGGGCCGCCCTGGGTTGATATTGGCGATTGCCGGGCTGGTGATTTCGACCTGTCTCGTCCCCCTGGGTTTACTGGCCCGTTTCATCGTCGACCGTCAGGCCTTGGCTGATCGGCTGAGTGGCTTGGGCGGTCTCGCAATGGGACTTTTTTCCTCGGTGCTGGTATTGACCGTACTGCGCGATATCGCTGCTTTATGGGTCGATCTGCCTGTGGCGCCGAGTGCGCTTGGCGTGCTTGTACTGGCCGGCTTGTTTTCCTTGCTCGGCTACATCAATGCGCGTCGCGTCGCCCGTGTGGTACGGGTTGATATCCCGTTGGCCGGGCTTCCCGAGGCGCTGGCTGGAATGACTATTGTGCAGCTCAGTGATATTCATGTCGGTCCGACAATCAAGCGAAATTATGTTCAGGCGATCGTCGACCGCGTCAATCAGCTCGATGCCGATCTGGTTGCAATTACGGGGGATGTGGTTGATGGCAGTGTCGAGGAACTGCGTGCCGATACAGCACCGCTTGGCGATCTGCGCAGTCACTACGGTACTTATGTGGTGAGTGGCAACCATGAGTATTACGCGGGGGCCACGGCGTGGATGCGTGAATTTGAGCGCATCGGACTGCACACCCTGGATAACCGTCACGTGGTCATCGAACGTAATGGCGCCCGCTTCATCCTGGCCGGGGTCAGCGATTATTCGGCGGCATCTTTTGATGCCAGCCAGGCCAGCGATCCGGTGGCTGCGCTTGCCGATAGTCCTCCCGGCTTGTTGCGTATCTTGCTCGCCCACCAGCCGCGTTCGGCACGTGCGGCCGCTGCCGCCGGTTTCGACCTGCAGCTTTCCGGCCATACCCATGGCGGTCAGTTCTGGCCCTGGAATTATTTTGTACCCTTGCAGCAGCCTTTTACGGCGGGCCTGCATCGATTGGGTGGCTTGGCGGTCTATACCAGCCGGGGAACCGGCTACTGGGGGCCACCAAAGCGTTTTGGTGCGCCTTCGGAGATTGCTGTGTTGCGCTTGATTCCCGGGTGAGGTGTTGCGGGGCGAAGGAGGGCAGATCCTTGGCGTCGCTTGCGACACGGCGGGTCGTTCCAAACTGCTTCTATCGGAAATCGGTTGATCTGTGTTGATTGAGCTGTTGCGCTGCATGGTCCAATTGCCGCAACAAAAAAACGTCCGAAGCAGGCGCCGAATTGATTCCCAACAGTCCTGTTTTTCATCACAGAGGGACTGAAAATGCATAAATTGTTTTCATCAACCTGGGGGCTGTTAAGTCTCCCACTCATGGTTTCATCGGCTTTTGCCGCCGATGTTGCCGGATTGTCCGACGAGGCAAAGGCAGCCAGCGCCAAAATCTACTTTGAGCGTTGCGCGGGTTGCCACGGTATGTTGCGCAAAGGCGCCACCGGTAAAAATCTTGAGCCCAGCTGGGCCAGGAAAGAGGCGGACGGCCGCCAGATCGAAGGCGGGACGATCAAGCTGGGTCAATCTCGTCTTGAGAAGATCATTGGCTATGGCACAGAAGGCGGCATGCCGAATTTTGACGACATCCTGAGCAAGGATGAAATCAGGAATATGGCCGCTTATATCCAGACCGCACCCGATTCCCCGCCGGAGTGGGGGCTGAAGGATATGCGTGCCTCATGGAAGTTGCATGTGCCGGTTGACCAGCGTCCGACCCGCAAGATGAACAAGGTCAATCTGAACAACATTTTCTCGGTGACCTTGCGTGACGCCGGGGAAGTGGCTTTGATCGACGGCGACACCAAGAAAATCTGGGGCATCGTCAAGACCGGTTATGCCGTACATATCTCGCGGATGTCGCTGTCCGGTCGCTACATTCACGTCGTCGGTCGTGATGGCCGTCTGGACATGATTGACCTGTGGTACGAAAAACCGACCGTGGTTGCCACCATCAAGGCCGGCCTGGAGTCGCGCTCGGTTGAAACGTCAAAAGCCAAGGGGTACGAGGACAAGTACGCCATCGTCGGATCTTATTGGCCGCCGCAGTACACCATTCTTGATGGCCTGACGCTGGAGCCCTTGAAGAATGTTTCGACCCGGGGCGTTACGGTCGATGGTGATTATCATCAGGAGCCTCGCGTTGCTTCCATCGTTGCTTCAACGACCAAGCCCGAATTCCTGGTCAGCGTGAAGGAAACCGGCATGGTCAAGATGGTCGACTATTCCGATCTGACCAACCTCAAGGAGGTGACGATCAATACTGCCAAGTTCCTACACGATGGCGGTTACGATTCGACGCAGCGCTATTTCATGGTGGCGGCCAATGCTTCGAACAAGATTGCCGTGGTCGACGTCAAGGAAGGCAAGTTTACTGCGTTGGTCGACACCGCAAAAATTCCTCATCCGGGGCGTGGCGCCAATATCGTGCACCCCAAATTTGGTCCGGTCTGGGCGACTTCTCACCTTGGCGCTGATGTCATCACGCTGATCGGCACCGACCCCGAGAAGAATCCGCAGCATGCCTGGAAGGTCGTGCAGGAATTGAAAAACCACGGGGCCAATTCGTTGTTTGTCAAAACGCATCCGAAGTCGGACAACCTGTGGGCGGATTCACCGCTCAACCCCGATTCAAAGCTGGCCGGGTCGGTCACTGTCTACAAGATTTCTGAACTGGGTCAGCCTGATCCGAAGCCGGAAATCATCGATGTGGCCGCTGCTGCGAATCTCGGTAAAACCAAGGGTATCCAGCGGGTTGTTCAGGGCGAGTACAACCAGAATGGCGATGAAATCTGGTATTCGGTCTGGACTGGCAATAAGGTTGAACCCTCGGCCATCGTTGTGATCGATGACAAAACACGCAAGGTCAAGGCGGTCATCAAGGATAAACGACTGGTGACGCCGACTGGCAAGTTCAACGTCTATAACACGCAACACGACGTTTATTGATCATTTGCTGTCTTCGACCGGAAGGTGTGCCTATCTCCTGGCAGTCCCCCGCCTTCCGGTCTCTTTTTCCCCTCAGCAGAGGGAAAGATATGTCGGCGTGTGTCACTATGCTCGCCTGATTCGCTACATATCCTGCAGAGAGCCGCTGCACATTGTTTTCCTTGAGTGAGCCGATGGGCCTTTATCAAAGTCTCGCATTTGAAACAGAAAAACTGATCAGCGATGGCGTATTGATTGCCGGTGATCGCCTGCCTTCGGTTCGCCAGGTCTGCAAATCGCGCAATGTCAGCCCTGTCACTGTCACGCAGGCTTATTATTTGCTGGAAAGTCGCGGCCTGATTGAGGCGCGACCGAAGTCCGGCTATTTTGTCCGCGCCCGTCTTGGGCAGCGTCTGCACGAACCTGAAATGAGTCACCCGGTAAGCAACTCGACCGAGTTGCAGGTGAGTGATTTTATTTTCCAGATATTGAACAGCGTGAAGAATCCTTCCGTTGTTCCGCTTGGCTCCAGTTTTCCGAGTCCCTATTTGTTTCCGCTGGATAAATTAGGCCGTTTCCTGGGGCAGGCTGCACGCAAATTTGATCCGATTTCCACGGTGACCGACTTGCCGCCCGGAAATGAGGAATTACGTCGTCAGATCGTGCTGCGTTATTTGTCGCGTGGTGCTGTCGTGCCAACGGATGAAATCGTTATCACGTCCGGTGCCATGGAGGGGCTGAATCTCTGCCTGCAGGCAGCAACGTCGCCGGGCGACCTGATCGCCATCGAGTCACCTACTTTTTATGCCGGCTTGCAGGCCAGCGAGCGCCTGGGCCTGAAAGTGATCGAAATTCCCTCGCACCCGCGTGAGGGCATCAGTCTGGAGGCTTTGGAGGATGCCTTGCGTCGCTACCCGATCAAAGCCTGTTTGTTGATGCTTAATTTCGCAAATCCAACCGGCAGTCTGGTTTCCGATGCGCGAAAGAAATACCTGATCGATCTGCTCGCCCGGTACGATGTGCCGCTCATCGAGGATGATGTTTACGGCGAGTTGTACTTTGGCTCACAAGCGCCTTTATGCAGCAAATCAGAGGCCAGGACCGACCATGTCATGCATGTTTCGTCCTTTTCAAAATGCCTGGCACCCGGTTACCGGATCGGCTGGGTGGCGGCAGGGCGTTACGCTGAAAAAATCGTTCGTTTGAAGCTGTCGACAACGTTGGCGACGACGATTCCTGTACAGATCGCAATTGCCGATTTCCTGAAAAACGGTGGCTATGATCACCACTTACGTCGCTTGCGGCAGCAATTGGCGGTTCAGGAGTCAGTCCTGATGGATGCAGTCGAGCGTTATTTCCCTTCCGAAAGCAAACTGGCCCGGCCAACCGGTGGATATTTCATGTGGGTTGGGTTGCCCGATCAAGTCGATGCATTGAAATTGCACAAGATGGCTCTGGATCAAGGGATCAGCATTGCGCCTGGCCCGATTTTTTCTGCCAAGCGCGAGTTCGCCAACTGCATTCGCCTCAATTACGGCTACCCCGACTCCGTGCAGCAGCAGGCTGCAATTGCTACATTAGGGCGACTGATTTCAGCTCAACTCTGAGCTTTGTCGGAGAAGGGCGGGCAAGTCTTGCCTGATTTCAAGCATCAAAGTGTTGCCCAGCTTGCGAACTGGCGTCCCCAAAATATCGTCAGCAAGAGTGCGATAGGCGTGAACGCGATGAATGCTCCCATGACTCGCCGGATGAACGGATGAGCCAGTTCGGTCTCAATGAAGTGATGTGCAATTAACCAGCCTTTCACGCCAATGATGGCAGCGACCAGAAGTTGCAGCCAGGCGGCACCATGCAGCCATTGTCCGAGAAAAGGACTGAGCAATGTCAGCCCAACCAGGGCGGACCAGGCATAAAACAGGGGCGTGATGGACGAAGAAGGGGTTTGCTTGGTAGTCATTTTCAGGCGAGTACGTAGAAGAATGGAAAGATGACAAGCCAAATGATGTCGGTGGCGTGCCAATAGCAGGCGAGTGCCTCAAGGCCTGCGTAATCGTCCGTTGAGTATCCTCCCGCCAAATGACGGGCGAGTACCCACAAGATGCCAAGAATGCCCCAGGTGGCGTGGACCAGATGATTGAACGTCAGGTAGTAATAAACCGTAAAGAAAATGCCGGATTCACCATTGATGCCATGGGCGAGATTCCATTGAATTTCGAAGTATTTTGCGATTGGATAGCCCAGCGCCATGACGAGCCCAGCGACTAACCAATAAAGAGAGCGTCGTTGATGACCGGCCCGCATGCTGGCTACCGAGCAGGCGATGAAGAAACTGCTGGTCACCATCAGTAGCGTGATGACTGTCCCTGAAAGCCGTGAGAGCTTCTCGGCACCTTGTTCGAACGATTCAGGAAAGTGGGCGCGTGCGACGAAGTAGACGACAAACAAGACGACGAATTCGACGAATTCACAGGTAATGCCAACCCAGATCCCCTTGTTGCCGGGAATGCGTCCTTTATGTTCTGCACCGGAAAGATCGTCACTTGCTGCCATTGCCATGGTTGTCATATTGCTTTGCCTCAGTTGATCCACTGATTTTCATCCCTGGGCAAAATAAGGAACAGATACAGAGAGGATTGTTTGCAATAGGTACAGCTTTTGTCGCACCTTGCCTGGTGCAGTCGTTGCCGACCAGAATGCGAGATAAAGCCAATCAAGGATGCGCGAATCCTCCTGATCTCGGGTTGAATCAGAGGTTTGTCCCGTCACCAGACCAGTATTTTCAGATTAATTGCTGCAGTGCACAATTTGTTCGGAATATGGTTTATACTTATCACCGAACTAAACCAATCCTCTTTCTGGAGACTATTCATGTCGATCAATACCGAACAATTCGCTGCTGCCAACAAGGCTACCGTTGACTCCCTGCTGTCTGTTGCCAATACCGCCCTGGCTTCTGCCGAGCGTATTGCTGCCCTGAATCTGAACGCCGCTCGCGCTACGCTGGAAGATGCTGCATCCGGCGTTAAGTCGGTTCTCAGCGCCAAGGATCCGAAAGAAGCCCTGGCTGTCCAGTCTTCGCTGGCTCAACCGGCTGTTGAAAAGGCTGTTGCCTATTCGCGTTCGGTTTATGAAATTACGCAACAAACCCAGCAAGAACTGGCCAAGATGGTTGAAGCTCAGTTCGGTGACTTCCAGAAGTCCGTGGCTGGCATGGTTGAGCTGGCTTCCAAGTCGGCTCCGGCTGGTTCCGAAAGCGCCGTTGCTGCCATCCAGAACGCCATTGCTGCTGCCAACTCTGCTTTTGGCAACATGAATTCGATGGCCAAGCAATTTGCCGATGCTGCTCAGGCAAACATCGCTGCCGTGACCAAGAAAACCAAGTAAGAAATTCTCGGGTTCCCCGAATAGCAGGGCCCCGCGAAACTTGCGGGGCTTTTTTCATGGCGCAAGCAATAAAAAGATTAAATAGATGAATCATCCGACAGAAACCGGATCAGTTTTGCCTGAAGAAGATCTTGATGCACAGGTCGACCGCATGCTTGAGGCTGCAATGGGCGGATTGACTCCGCATCAACTGCTGGTGCAGGCATCGCTGGCTGAAAGTGCCGGTGTTGAAGAAAAGGCTGCCGCGATTGCAAAAAATCGGGAGCGGGCGCTGAAGCTTCTGGCCGTGCTTGAGAAGACGCAGGGCTAGCTGATTCGGTGCTTGTATCCGTGCATGCCTGATTGCTTCTGCCCCGGATAAATTCTGCTGGAAGATCTGAACGGATGGTGTAAAGTCAGATTAGAAGCGTTTGCTCAGGAGGATTTATGGACATCAAATCGGTAACTTCCAATATCAGTGCTTATACGGGTGCCACCAGTCAGTCTCAGCAGGTACAACAGGCTGAGCGTCGTGAGCCGCGACAAGAGGAGCGGGTCGAGCGCAAGGAAGAAGCACCCAAGGCGGTCACCAATGCCGAAGGGCAGAAAACAGGTAGTGTCATTAACGTCACTGCCTGATTTGGAGGGGGCTAACTCGAGCCTTTAGGGACATGTCAGTTACGGCTACTTCCGGTATGCAGTCGCTTGGCAGTGTTGTCTGGGCCCAGCTTCAGCAACAGCAGGCCCAGCGCAATGCAGACCAGGCAGAGCATAAGGCCCGCTCGCTGCAGGATAAGGCCCGTGATGCGCAGTCTGTGGCCGATCTGGCGGAGGACAAGGCGCGCAACATCAAGGTTGAGTCCGACCAGGCCCAAGGGCAGGCCAGCGATGCACGGCAGGGATTGGCATCGTTGAAATCCCTTGGCGAAGTTCAGGGTGGTTTGAGTGCATTGCGCAACCAGCTTGCTTCTACGCCGACGGATACCGCTGAAGCCGGAGGACAAAGTCCAGCCCCTGTCGTCAATTCATCGGGTCAGACGACTGGAACATTGGTCAATGTGACGGCATAGACAGATTTCCCCTGCATTTGAAATGGCGCCTGGTGCGCCATTTTGTTTTTACCGAAAGCGATGCCTCTGGTATCTTCGGTTGGCTCTCGATGGTCGGGCGAATTAAAGGAGTTTGTACGTGTTAGCCAATCACTGGTGTGCATCTGTCGATGCCACAATTCAATTGCGGACGGGCTGCAATCCGCTTGAAAAGCACGGCCCGCAGGCGGTTGTCGTTCACGCCGATGCCTGGGCTCCGATTGATGCCGTTGCGAATCCGCACGATATCCAGCAGGTTGTCGATTATGAGGTTATTTTTCTTGCCATTCGCCGGCTTGAAGAAAATGCTCATTGCGAATGCCTTGAGTCGAGCATCCTTGAGGTAATGGATGCGATTTTCTCGATCGCGATTGTTACGTCGGCCTTCATTTCAATGCACAAACCGCATGTTTACAACGGTCAGGGGACGCCGGCCATTTCTCTCTCGATGACACGGGAGCAATGGGCGAAGATGCGGCCATGATTTCTGCCATTGCCGCCGTGGCCAGCAACGGCATGCTGGGTCTGGATGGGTGGCTGCCCTGGGATATTCCGGAGGAGCTTGCTTTTTTCGAGCGGATGGTAGCCGGGGCCGCGCTGGTTATTGGTCGTTTGACCTATGAGTCGATGGATGTTGTCCCGGAAGACTCGTTCATCGTGACACGACAAACCAATCTCCGTTTGCGGCCTGGTTGTACGCGTGTCAATTCCGTCGAAGAAGGCTTGTTGACCGCGGTAGCCACAGGAAAGCCGGTTTTCGTGATTGGGGGTGCCTCGGTTTACGCTGCGGCCTGGCCTTACTGCCAGCGTTTCTATCTGACGCGTATCGACCGGCCGTTTGATGGCGATATGCTTTTCCCTGAGAGCATTCCACTTGAAGATTGGGTGCTTGTCAGCGATCTTGCCCGAACTTATCGGGAAAGAAAGAGCAATACCGATGTTGTTTGTCGTTTTCTCCAGTATGAGCAGCAAAAACCTCGCATTCCGGTGATTCAAGATTGCAATTCGGCAGAGGCTAAATCAGAATCTGCTTAACAAAACTATAAAGATATCGGGCGATGCGAGACGTGCCGCAAAAAAAATCCCAGCCTGGACACCAGTTGTGGCTCGCACTTGCCGCGCTTGCATTGAGCGGTTTCGTGCTGCTGGGTTATGTTCTCTGGTCGGCATACCATGAGATCTGGAGCGAGGCCCGAGTCATGGCGCTGGGGCACGCGGAATTATTTGAATCTCGTTTTGATGCAACCTTGCGCCGGGTCGATGCCAATCTTGACTCCCTGATTGCAAAAGTTCCACGAGAGGCGCTCGATATCAAGGCCGCGCCACGTTTCAGGCAGATGCTTGAGGCTGACATGGCGCGCCACAAGCAATCCTTCGATGAACTGGCCGGTTTCCGTATCCTCGATGCGGATGGTAATGTTCTCTATCTCACCGGGGGCGGAGAGTACACAAACCTGAAGGACCGTTCTTATTTTCGTACTTTGCGGAATACCCCGGCAGCCGGCATCGTCTTTTCCGAGGTGCTCAAGTCGAGGATCACCGGACGGGATGTCCTGATTGCTGCCCGACCGATCACCGCGCCGGACGGTCGTTTTTTAGGGGTTGTCAGCGCAGCGGTCGAACTAGACTTCTTTGGCCGTTTATTCCGCTCGGTACATCTTGGCGTATCAGGCGCTTTGGCGATACGTCGGCTTGAAGACCATAGCCTGATTGTTCGCCAGCCACCGGCGCCAGCTGAAATCAACCGCTCGCTGGGGGAGAAGCACCCGGTTTATCTGGCCTTGGTCAATGGCGAGCGCCAAGGCGTGCTTGAATTCAACTCGCAGGCCGATGGTGTGAAGCGCATTTACGCTTATCGTACGCTCGATAAATATCCGTTTTATGTACTGGCCGGGCTGGCTGAAAGCGATGTCATGGCTGCATGGCAGCAGCGTGCTTATCTGGTGGGTGGGCTTGGAGGGATTTTATTCGGCTGCCTGGGGCTTGTACTTGTCTGGTTGTTTCGTGCCCAGGCGCGTGAGGTGCTGGCAGCCGAGGCCTTGCGGCAAAACCGCGATCAGCTCAGTGCGGCGCAACGAATCGCCCGGGTCGGCAGTTGGGAAGTCGAATTGCCTACTGGTCTGGTGACCTGTTCCGACGAACTTTTCCAGATTTATGAAATAGAACCGCCGGCAACGGGGGCGAGGTATGAGGCTTTCCTTGCTAGAGTTCATCCTGAAGAGCGGAGCGTGGTCGATAAGGCGCTAAATGATGCGATTGCTCGCCGTGAGCCGCTGGCGCTGAAATATCGTCTGCTGATGCCGGATGGGCGGATCAAATACATTCTGGGACACAGTGAGGCAATCTATGGCGCCGATGGCAAGCCGTTGCGCGTCATGGGAACCTCGCAGGACATTACCAGCCAGCACCAGATGGAAGCGCAGATGCAACTGCTGGCAACTGCCTTTCAGTTCAGTGGCGAGGCAATCCTGATCACTGACCGTGATAATCGGATTGTCACGGTCAACCCCGCGTTTACGCGGTTAACCGGATATTTGCCCGAGGATGCACTGGGCCGGAATCCCAGTTTTCTCTCGGCTGGTCGGACAACGAGTGCGCAGTATCAGGAAATGTGGGATACGGTGCTGGCAACCGGTTTCTGGCAGGGCGAGATCTGGGATAGGCGCAAGGATGGCGGTATTTACCCCAAATGGATGTCTCTTTCGCTGATACGTGACGATGCGGGCGAGGTGCGCTACCACGTTGCTCACTTTACCGATGTATCGAGCGAGCGGGCGGCAGAAGCCAAGCTGCACCACATTGCCCATCACGATGTCCTGACCGGTTTGCTCAACCGCTTCAGTCTCAAGGGCCGGCTTGATCAGGCGCTGGCCGCCGCTCGCCGGGAAGGCGGAAGGGTGGCCTTGCTGTTCATCGACCTCGATCGGTTCAAGCTGATCAACGATACCCTGGGGCATCACGTTGGCGATTTGTTGCTGATTGAAGTTGCGGCCCGCTTGAGCCGTGGCGTTCGGGACAGCGATGTCGTGGCTCGGCTGGGGGGGGACGAATTCGTCATCATGCTTTCCGGTATCGAACATACGACCTCCGTGGCTGGTGTAGCCGAGAAACTGGTGCGTAGCGTCGGCGATCCTTATGTGATCGAGGGCCACGATCTCTACACCACGCCGAGTGTCGGCATTGCCATCTTCCCGACGGATGGCGACGATGGCGAAGTGCTGATGAAAAATGCCGATGCAGCGATGTATCACGCCAAAACTGCGGGACGTAACAACTTCCAGTTTTTTGATCCGAAGATGAACGACGCGGCGGTCGAACGGCTGAAAACCGAACACAGCTTGCGACTGGCGCTGACGCGCAATGAATTCTGCCTGCACTTCCAGCCATTGATCGATGTGCGCAGCGGCCGCGTTGCCGGTGTCGAGGCGCTTGTTCGCTGGCAACATCCAGAACACGGTTTGACTCCACCTGGAAAATTCATCGGCATTGCCGAGGAAACCGGTTTGATCCAGCCATTGGGTGAATGGGTATTCTGGGAAGCTTGTCGCCAGCTGGCTGCATTCACGCAGGCCGGTATCCGCAATGTCAAAATGGGGGTCAATATTTCCGCCATCCAGATGCGTAACGGCAATCTGCCCGTTCTGGCCAAGGGAGCCATCGAAGCGCTCGAAATCAATCCGGCCGACCTGGTTTTCGAAATTACCGAATCCGTTGCCATGCAGCATCCGGCAGAAACGGTTCGTATCCTCGATTTGCTGCACGACATGGGTATTTCCCTGGCGATCGATGACTTCGGGACGGGCTATTCCTCGCTCAGCTATTTGCGCATGTTCCCGATTGACCATATCAAGCTGGATCGCTCCTTTGTCGAGGAAATTGGGCAGGATGGGGATGGGGCGGCAATCTGCAATGCCACGATAGGGCTGACGCACAGCCTTGGCTTGAAGCTCGTGGCCGAAGGTGTCGAAACGCAAGCCCAGTTTGATTACCTGCGCAGCCAGGATTGCGATTTGGTACAGGGCTTCCTGTTCAGCCGGCCGGTTCCGGCCGAGGATGTGATCGCTTTCATCAAGCAACGAAATAGCTGATTGTTAAAAAATCGCTTGCGTTAGCCAGATGTTTTTCCTATGATTCAAACGAACGTATGAATCATAGGTGACCCCCATGGCTGAAGCCCGAACTGTCGATACCCGCGAACGCATCCTCGATGCGGCAGAGCATCTTTTCATGGCGCATGGCTACGAAGGGACGTCGATGCGCCAGATTACCGGCGGAGCCGGCGTTAACCTTGCTGCGGTCAACTACCATTTTGGCTCCAAAGAGTCGTTGATGCAGGAGGTGTTTCGCCGGCGTCTCAACTGGTTGAATGAAGAGCGCATGCGTGTTCTGAATGCACTCGAAAAAGAAGCGGCCGGCAAGCCGCTCAAGCCTTCGCAAATTGTCGATGGGTTTTTTGGCACCTTGCTGCGCATGGCCGATGACGAAGAGCGCGGCGGCATTACTTTTTTGCGCCTGCTGGGCCGTACGCTGACTGACCCCTCCGAATTCATACGGACCTTTCTGGCGCACGAGTATGCCGAAGTGGTTGATCGTTACAAGGAAGCCCTGTTCATTGCCTTGCCGGATGTGCCCAAGGCGGAAATTGTCTGGCGCTTTCACTTCATGCTCGGCGCGACCTCTTACGCCATTGCCGGGACCGATGCGCTGCGTCTGGTGACCGACTGGCAGATCGAGGATGAAGACTCGACCGATCGCCTTGACCGTCTTGTTCCGCGCCTGATGTCCTTCCTGCTTGGTGGCTTGCGCGCTGCCTTGCCTCAATTCTCTGATGCTGCGGTCGACAGCAAATAATCGACCAAAACCAAAAAGACCTTAAAGGAGACAGCACATGTTCAACAACCTCATCCCTCTGCTGGGTTTAGTCGCCCTGGCGGCTTTGGCCGGGCTGATCATCGTTCGGCCATTACGCCGGGCGCTGATCAGCCGGCCCCTTTTTTCCACCTATCGCAAGGTGCTGCCGCAGATGTCGGATACCGAGCGCGACGCGCTGGAAGCCGGTACGGTCTGGTGGGAAGGGGAGTTGTTCCGTGGCAAGCCGGACTGGAAAAAGCTGCACGCCTATCCGCAGCCCAAGCTGACGGCCGAAGAACAGTCCTTCATGGACAACGAAGTTGAAGAAGCCTGCCGCCTGGTCGATGACTGGAAGGTGACGCACGAACTCTACGATCTGTCCAACGAGACCTGGCGCTATATCAAGGACAAGGGTTTCCTCGGCATGATCATCCCGAAGAAATACGGCGGCCTCGAATTCTCGGCCTATGCCCACTCACAGGTCGTCACCAAGCTGTCGACCCGCTCTTCGGCACTGTCGGTTTCGGTCATGGTGCCGAACTCGCTCGGCCCGGCTGAACTGTTGCTGCACTACGGTACCGAAGAACAAAAGAATCACTATCTGCCGCGTCTGGCCAAGGGCATTGAAGTACCAGCCTTCGCGCTGACCAGCCCGTGGGCTGGTTCCGATGCCGCTTCGATTCCGGATGCCGGCGTGGTTTGCAAGGGTATGTATCAGGGCAAGGAAGTGCTCGGCATGCGGGTTAACTGGGACAAGCGTTACATCACGCTGGCACCGGTGTGTACGGTCTTCGGTCTGGCCTTCCATCTCTATGATCCGGACGGCTTGCTCGGCAACAAGAAGCATATCGGCATTACCTGTGCGCTGGTGCCTTACGATCATCCGGGCGTCGACACCGGGCGTCGTCACTTCCCGCTCAACGCCATGTTCATGAATGGTCCGACGCGTGGCAAGGAAGTCTTCATGCCGCTCGAATTCATCATCGGCGGGCCGAAGATGGCCGGGCAGGGCTGGCGCATGCTGATGGAGTGTCTGGCCGCCGGGCGTTCGATTTCGCTGCCGTCGTCCAATACCGGTATGGCGCAGATGACGGCGCGTGCCGTCGGTGCCTATGCCCGTGTGCGTAGCCAGTTCAAGATGGCGGTCGGCAAGTTCGAAGGCGTCGAGGAAGGTTTGACTCGCATTGGTGCCTACACCTACATGATGGATGCGGTGCGCAAGATGACAGCCGGTGCGGTCGACCTCGGCGAAAAGCCATCGGTGGTGTCCGCGATTGCCAAGTACCACGTTACCGAGCGCGCTCGTCAGGTCGTCAACGATGGTATGGATATCGTCGGCGGCAAGGGCATCTGTCTTGGCCCATCGAATTTCCTCGGCCGTGCCTATCAGCAGGTGCCGATCGGCATCACCGTCGAAGGCGCCAACATCCTGACCCGTTCGCTGATCATCTTCGGACAGGGCGCCATTCGCTGCCATCCGTATTTGCTGGCCGAAATGCAGGCGGCGCAGAATCCTGACGTCAAAAAAGGCCTGGTCGATTTCGACAAGGCGCTGTGGTCGCACGTTGGTTTCACCATTCGCAATGGCCTGCGGGCGCTGTGGCTGGGCATGACCGGTTCGCACTTTGTCTCGGTCAACGTCGATACGGCCCCTGAAATGAAGCGTTACTACCAGCAGATGACCCGTTTCTCGACGGCCTTTGCCTTCATGTCGGACATCTCCTTGCTGGTGCTCGGCGGTAGCGTCAAGCGTCGTGAAAAACTATCGGCCCGTCTCGGCGACATCCTGTCGCAGATGTACCTGATTTCCTGCACCCTCAAGCGCTACGAGGAAGAAGGTCGCAAGGCCGAAGATGCACCGCTCGCCCACTGGGCGATCTGGGATGCGATGTACAAGGCGCAACAGGCCTTCGATGGTGTCATCGCCAACTTCCCGATTCGCTTCATTGCCGCTTTCCTGCATCGTTCGATCTTCCCGTGGGGCCATCCGTACGTTGTGCCATCCGACGAAGTTGGCCATCAGGTCGCCAAGGTCCTGATTTCGCCGTCTGCCACCCGTGACCGCCTGACTGCCGAATGTTTCGTGCCGATGGTTGAAAGCGAGCCGGTTGGCGCCATCGAACTGGCCCTGAATGCGACGCTCGAAGCTGAAGCGATTGAAGCCAAGATCCGCGCCGCCGAAAAGGATGGCCGTTTCGAGAACAACCCGCTGGCCAATGTGCGTGACATCGCCATCGTTGCCTTCGAATATGGCGTGATCAGCGCCGCCGAGTTTGAGGTCATGCGGCGTCGCAACCACCTGCGCGACATTGTGGTTCATGTCGATGATTTCCCCTTCGATTACAACGTGGCAACCGCCAACAAACCGGCTCAAGACCGGATGGCCGCTTGATCATGGGTAATACTATTTACGTGGTCGACGGCGCCCGGACGCCGTTTTTGAAAGCGCAGAAAGGGCCGGGGGCGTTTGCCGCCTCCGACCTGGCGACCCAGGCCGGGCGTGCCTTGTTGCTGCGTCAGCCTTTCCTGCCGAGCGATCTTGACGAAGTCATTCTCGGCTGCGCTGCACCGTCGCCGGATGAAACCAATATCGGCCGGATGGTGGCCCTGCGTCTCGGCTGCGGCAAGAAAGTGCCGGGCTGGACGGTGATGCGCAACTGCGCTTCCGGCATGCAGGCCATTGATTCCGCCATTGCCAATATTCAGTGCGGCCGGGCCGAACTGGTGCTGGCCGGCGGCGTCGATGCGCTTTCCCGCGCGCCGCTGCTGTACTCGGATACGATGGTCCGCTGGTTTGCCGGCATGATGGGCATGCGCACGATGGGCCAGAAAATCGGCCATTTCATGAAACTCAAGCCGGGGGCGCTGCTTTCGCCGGTGATCGGCCTGATGAAGGGCCTGACCGATCCGGTTGTCGGCTTGCTGATGGGGCAGACGGCTGAAAACGTCGCCTGGCGCTTCGGCATCAATCGTCAGCAAATGGATGAATTTGCGCTGCGTAGCCACCAGCGGGCAATGGCCAGCCGGCAAGCCGGTCATCTCGGCGAAATCGTGCCGGTGGTCGATGGGGCCGGCAAGGTTTATGCCGAGGATGACGGCGTGCGGGCCGATGCCAGCATGGCCGGTCTGGCCAAGCTGAAGCCCTTCTTCGACAAGAAGTACGGCAACATCACGGCAGCCAACAGCTCGCAGATTACCGATGGCGCCGCCTGGCTGATCCTGGCTTCGGAAGAGGCGGTCAAGAAGTGGAACCTGAAACCGCTCGGGCGCATTGTCGATAGCCAGTGGTCCGGTCTTGAGCCTGAACAAATGGGCCTCGGCCCGGTGCATGCCTCGACGCCGCTGCTCCAGCGTCATGGTCTGAGCTTGAACGATATCGACGCCTGGGAACTGAACGAAGCCTTCGCCGCACAAGTGCTGGGCTGTCAGGCCGCCTGGGCCTCCGATGATTACTGCCGCGAGCAGCTTGATCTGCCGGCGGCGCTGGGCAAGGTCGATGATGCCAAGCTGAATGTCGATGGCGGTGCCGTTTCGATCGGCCATCCGGTCGGTGCCTCCGGCGCGCGTATTGTGTTGCATTTGCTGCATGTCCTGCGTCGCCAGAAGGCGAAACGCGGCATTGCAACCATCTGTATCGGTGGCGGCCTGGGCGGCGCCATGCTGGTCGAAGCGGACGCCTGATCGTGCGCATCGGCATCGTTGTCGATTCGGCCTGTGATTTGCCGAAGGACTTCCTGACCGAGAACGGCATCATCGTGATGCCGATCACGCTGCGTTTTGGCGAACTGACTATCGAGGACAGGCGCGATCCTCAGGAAACCCAGACTTTCTACGCCAGCCATCTGGACCGGAAAAGCGAGGATTTTGCCGAGTCGATTCCCTACTCGGTCGAGCAGATCGAAAAGCTCTTTCTCGAACGGCTGGTACTCGATTTCGATTACGTTTTCTGCCTGACTATCACCAGCACACGCAGCCCGATCTTTGATCACGCAATGCAGGCTTCGCGCGCCATCTTGACCAAATACAAGGAAATCCGCCGTCAAGCCGGTGTGCCTGAGCGTTTCGGGCTGGCCGTCATTTCGACGCGCAACCTGTTCACCGGGCAGGCCGTGCCGGTGGCCGAGGCTGTCCGGCTGATCCGCCAGGGCGGTACGCCGAGCGAAATCGGGGCGCGCCTGAAGCATTGCGTTGAACACACGCACACCTATCTGGTGCCGGCCGATCTTTTCCATATTTACAAACGTGCCTCGAAGAAGGGCGATACCAGCCTGAGTTGGGGCAGTTATACGCTGGGTTCCTGGCTGGACGTCAAACCAGTGCTGCACTGCCATCGCGATCTGACTTCCACGGTCGACAAGGTCCGGGGCTTCGAAACCGGTGTTGCTCAGCTTTTTGCCAAGGCCGCACAGCGTATCGAGGCGGGCCTGGATGCGCCGTGGATTTGTATCAGTTATGGCGGTTCGCCCGCTGCTGTCAGCCGTCTGCCGGGTTATGCCGCACTGGCCGCCCGTGCGGCTGAAAACGGGGTCGAGATCCTGGTTTCGCCGATGAGCAAGACAGCGGCGGTCAATGTCGGTCCGGGCGCCTTGTCGCTGGCCTTTGCTGCCTCCGGGCACACCACGCATTAAAGAAAGCACATGATGAATCTGAATCTTCAACACTGGCGTGTCGAGCTTGATGCCGAGGGCGTCGCCAGCGCCATTCTCGACAAGGCCGGTGAAACGGCCAATTCCCTGTCGGTCGCCGTGATGGGCGAACTGGGCAAGATACTCGACGTCTTCGAGAAGCAGCCACCCAAGGCGCTGATCTTCCGCTCCGGCAAAGAGGCGGGGTTTATCGCCGGTGCCGACATCCAGGAGTTCGCGCAGCTCGATACTGCCGAAAAGGGCAGGGAGCTGGTCGAGCGCGGCTGGACCCTGTTCAATCGCCTTGCTGCGGTCAACTACCCGACACTGGCCATTATTCGCGGTCATTGTCTGGGTGGTGGCCTGGAACTGGCGCTGGCTTGCCGCTATCTGCTGGCGGTTGATGAACCGGCAACCAAGATGGGTTTGCCCGAAGTCATGCTCGGCATTTTCCCCGGCTGGGGGGGTATGCTGCGTTTGCCGCAGCGTGTTGGCCCGACGGCGGCGATGGACATGATGCTGACCGGTAAGACGATTGATGCCAAGCGGGCCAAGCGGATGGGGCTGGCCGACGAGTGTGTGCCGCCGCGTGTCATGGATGCTGCCGCCCGCCAACTGGTGCTGTCCGGTCAGCCGCGTCGTGCCTTGCCGGTCATGCAGCGCTTGCTCAACGGCCCGCTCAAGGGCGTCGTGGCCAGCGGTGCGCGCAAACAGGTGGCGAAGAAAGCTCGTCCGGAACACTATCCAGCCCCTTACGCCATTATCGATATCTGGGCCAAGCACAACGGCAATGCGCTGGCCTCGCCGGCCATCATCGACCGCATCATCAGTTCGCCGACGGCGCGTAATCTGGTTCGGGTTTTCTTCCTGCAGGAACGGCTGAAGGGCTTCGGCAAGGCATCGGATTTCAAGGCGCAGCGCGTCCATGTCATCGGCGCCGGCGTGATGGGCGGTGATATTGCGGCCTGGTGCGCCTTGCGCGGAATGACCGTGACCTTGCAGGATCAGAGCCTGGAGCGCATGGGGCCGGCATTGCAGCGGGCAAACAAGCTTTTCTCGCGCCGTCTGCGTGACCCGCTCAAGGCGCGTGCCGCCTTCGACCGCCTGATTCCCGATGTTAACGGTGACGGTGTGGCGCATGCCGATGTGGTGATCGAGGCTATTTTCGAAAATGTGGCGGCCAAGCATGCCTTGTTCAAGGTGATTGAGCCACGCATGAAGCCCGGTGCCATTCTGGCCAGCAATACGTCCAGTCTCAAGCTGGAAGACTTGCGCATTGCTCTGAAGCGGCCGGAAAGGCTGGTCGGTATCCACTTCTTCAATCCGGTGGCAATGATGCCGCTGGTCGAGGTTGTTGTTGCGCAAGGGGCTGATGATTCGGTTGTCCAGGCTGCTTGTGCCTTTGTTCGCCAGATCGACAAGTTGCCTTTGCCGGTACGCAGTGAACCTGGCTTCCTGGTCAATGCGGTGCTGGCCCCCTACATGCTGGAAGCCATGCGCGCGGTCGACGAAGGAATTTCGCCCGAAACGGTTGATGAGGCCATGCTGGCTTTCGGTATGCCGATGGGGCCGATTGAACTGATTGATACGGTCGGGCTGGATATCGCCATGGCCGCCGGGCAGCAATTGGCGGGCGGGGCCGAGGCACCGCGTTGCTTGCTGGAGCGTGTTCAGCAGGGACAGCTTGGCAAGAAAACGGGGCAAGGTTTCTATCGTTGGACGGAAGGCAAGGCGCAGAAGGCAGCGCCCGGAAGCCTGCCACCCGGTCTGGCGGCCCGCCTGGCCAAGCCGCTGATCGATCGAACCGAGCAATTGGTTGCCGATGGCGTGGTTGCCGATGCTGAACTGGCGGATGCCGGGGTAATTTTTGGCACAGGCTTTGCACCATTTACCGGTGGTCCGCTCAATTTCCGTCAAGCCAGGTAAAAATTTGTTGTTTTTACCCAACATACGTTTGAAATAAATGTAGATAAAACAGCATTTCAAACGCTTGTTTGAGATTTAATCACCACAGTAGTTCCGGGATGCATTCCCAAACATAAACAAAACAGGAGACAAATCAATGCACAACAAATTCGCCCCTCGCCTGATTCCAGCGCTCATGGCTCTCGCTTTTGCCGGTTCTGCAAGTGCAGCCGGTTTCCAGTTGCTTGGCGAGCAAGGCGCCAGTGGTATCGGTAATGCCGGTGCCGGCTCGGCTGCCGTTGCTGAAAATGCCAGCACGGTTTTCTACAACCCGGCAGGCATGACGCAATTGCAGGATCGTGAAATTTCGGTCGGTGGCACTTTCGTCAAGACCAATTTCAATTTTAGCGATGGCGGCTCCAGCGTCGGTGTGTTGAATGGTACGGGTGACGGTGGCAATGGTGGTGGCCTTGGTTTTGTGCCGAACATGTACGGCTCCTGGGCGCTGACCAAAGATATTTATCTCGGTCTCGGTATCGGTGCACCGTTCGGTCTTCGCACCGAGTATGACAATCCGTGGATTGGCGCGGCTCAGTCGGTGAGCTTCGATATCAAGACACTCAATATCAATCCTTCGATCGCCTGGCGCGCCAACGACCGAGTTTCTCTGGGCTTCGGTCTTAACTGGCAAAAAATTGAAGCCGAATACATTCGCGCTGCAGCGGTTGTCAATCTGGGTGCCGGTGCTGCCGGTGCTGCCGGCTCGACCGTCAAGCTCAACCTGAGCGACGATGCCTGGGGCTGGAATGCCGGTGCTTTGTTTACGCTGGCACCTTCTACCAAGCTGGGTGTTTCCTATCGCTCGGCGATCAAGTACGAAACCAAGGGCGATGTCTCGATTTCGAGCAACGGTACTGCTGCTGCCACCGCGACCACGAACGGCTTGATTGCTGCCGGCCGCGCCAGTGATACCAAGGCATCGATCAAGTTGCCGGATACCTTCATTCTCAGCTTGACCCACAAGGCCAGCGACCAGTGGGAACTGCTGGGCGATGTTTCCTGGACCGGCTGGAGCTCGATTCCCAAGGTTGACATCATTCGCACCTCGGGTCTGTTGAACGGCCAGACCGCTCAGACGCTGGATACCAATTTCCGCGATACCTGGCGCTTTGCCGTTGGTGCCAACTACAAGGTGAATGATGCCTGGAAGCTGAAAATGGGTATTGCCTACGACCAGACCCCGGTCAAGAGCGCCGAACATCGCCTTGTTTCCATGCCGGATAACAACCGTACCTGGTTCAGTGCCGGTGTTCAGTGGAAGCCGAGCAAGACGACCGCCGTCGATGTGGGTGGTGCCTACCTCTACCTCAAGGATGCTGAAATCAATAATAACCAGAGCACGGACGGTCGCGGGCTGGTCAAGGGAACGTATGCCGACAGCGCCATTCTGCTGGGTGCCCAGTTCTCCATGGCTTTCTAAAACAGTTTCTTTTGCACTCTCTTCATACCCCGGCTGGTCCGGGGTTTTTTTTGGAAAAAACCTGAAAAACCAGTTGACCGCAGAAGTCTGTTATCTATAATTCAAACGTTCGTTTTATTTAAACGAAGTCGTATAAAAGACACCTAAAGGAGAATCGCTTGAACAAGCTGATCGTAAAGAAAGCCGCCGTGCTGGGCGCGGGCGTGATGGGGGCGCAGATCGCTGCGCACCTTGCCAACGCCAATGTGCCCGTCGTGCTGTTTGACCTGCCGGCGAAAGAAGGAGACAAGAACGGTATCGTCAAGAAGGCCCTGGATGGCCTCAAGAAGCTGGACCCGGCGCCGCTGGCGAGCAAGGGCAAGCTCAAGTTCATCGACGCCGCCAATTACGACGAACATCTGCCGCTGCTCGCCGAGTGCGATCTGGTGATCGAAGCCATTGCCGAACGCATGGACTGGAAGAACGATCTCTACGCCAAGATTGCACCGCACCTCGGCGCTAATACGATCATCGCTTCGAATACCTCCGGTCTGTCGATGAATGCGCTGGCCCAGGGCCTGCCGGAAGCAGTTCGTCCGCGCTTCTGCGGCATCCATTTCTTCAATCCGCCGCGCTACATGCATCTGGTTGAAATCATCGGCACCGAAAGCACCGATGGCAGCACGCTGGATGCGCTGGAAACCTGGCTGACCTCGCGTCTCGGCAAGGGCGTCATCCGTGCGCTTGATACGCCGAACTTCGTCGCCAACCGCATCGGCGTCTTCTCCATTCTCGCCGTGATGCACCACACCCAGGCTTTCGGCCTCGGTTTCGACGAAGTCGATGCACTGACCGGTCCGAAGATCGGCCGCCCGAAGAGCGCCACCTATCGCACCGCCGACGTGGTTGGCCTGGATACGCTGGCCCACGTCGTCAAGACCATGCAGGACACGCTGCCGAACGATCCGTGGCACGCCTATTTCACCTCTCCGGCGTGGTTGACCGCGCTGATCGGGCAGGGCGCGCTCGGCCAGAAAACCCGCTGCGGCATTTTCCGCAAGCAGGGCAAGGAAATCCAGGTGCTCGACCTGGCGGCGCAGGATTACCGCAAGTCGGCCGGCGAAATCGCTGAGGAAGTCGGTGCCATCCTCAAAATCCGCAATCCAGCCGAGAAATTTGCTGCCTTGCGTGCTTCGGCGCATCCGCAAGCCCAATTCCTCTGGGCGATTTTCCGCGACATCTTCCATTATGCCGCCGTGCAGCTGGAAAACGTCGCCGACAATGCGCGTGACCTCGATCTCGCCATGCGCTGGGGCTTCGGTTGGTCGCAAGGCCCGTTCGAAACCTGGCAG
Source organism: Dechloromonas denitrificans (assembly GCF_020510665.1). NCBI lineage: Bacteria > Pseudomonadati > Pseudomonadota > Betaproteobacteria > Rhodocyclales > Azonexaceae > Dechloromonas > Dechloromonas denitrificans. The sequence continues at coordinate 2,093,539 of NZ_CP075187.1, read as the reverse complement.
GCGGCGGGTTGGGCGGATATTGCCCAGGCCGTTGCCGCCGATGTTGCGGCTGGCAAGGCCATGAGCAATGTCGCGTTGCCAGCTTGGGCGCTGGAAAGCGGCCGGACCGGCGTGCATGCACCGGAAGGTTCCTATTCAGCACGCAAGAATGCTTACGTGCCGCGCTCGTCGCTGCAGGTCTATCAGCGCCAGTATTTCCCGGAACGTGTTCTTGGCGAAAATGCGGCAACGCCGGAAAAGTCTGGCGAAACGCTGTACGAAAACGACGGCGTGCGTTTGTGGTGCCTGCCTGCGGTCGACCGCAAGATTGGCATCATTTCGATCAAGTCCAAGATGCACACCATCGGCAATGAAGTGCTCGATGGTGTGATTGCCGCCGTGCGTCAGGCTGAGCAGACGCTGGATGGCGTCGTTGTCTGGCACGAAGCGCCGTTTGCTGTCGGGGCCAATCTGCAGCAAGTTGGCGAAGCTTGTGCCGCCGGCCAGTTCGATCTGCTTGAGCAGACCGTCGAGAAATTCCAGCGTGCTTCGCAGACGCTGAAGTATGCGCAAGTGCCGACCGTCGCTGCGGTTCAGGGGCTGGCGCTGGGTGGTGGCTGTGAATTCGTCATGCATGCCGCCAAGCGCGTCATGGCGCTGGAAAGCTATGTCGGTCTGGTCGAAGCCGGTGTCGGCCTGATTCCGGCCGGTGGCGGTTGCAAGGAATTCGCTGCCCGCGCTGCTGACTGGGCTGCCCAGTCGGGTACGCCGGGTGAGGTCTTCAACTTCCTGCAGCCGGTGTTCATGACCATTGCCATGGCCAAGGTCGCCAAGAGTGCGGTTGAAGTGGTCGATTTCGGCTTTGCCAAACCTTCAGACACCATTTTGTTCAATGCCAACGAACTGCTTTGCGTTGCGATCAAGGAAGCGCGTGCCATGGCTGATGCCGGTTATGCGCCGCCGCCGATGGCCCGCGCCGTTCCGGTTGCCGGCAAGAACGGCATCGCCACGTTCGAGATGATGCTGGTCAACATGAAGGAAGGCGGCATGATTTCCGCCCACGACTACAAGGTCGCCCGTTCGGCTGCTGTTGCCCTGTGTGGTGGCGAAGTCGAAACCGGTAGCCTGGTCGATGAGGAATGGCTGCTGACTGTCGAACGTCGTCTTTTCGTCGATCTTCTGAAAACCCCGGAAACCCAGGCACGCATCAAGCACATGCTGGAAACCGGCAAGCCGCTGCGCAACTAATCGGGCCAAGGAAAAATATCATGAGCAAACAGATTCAAGACGCCTACATCGTTGCTGCGACCCGTCTGCCGGTCGCCAAGCGTAACGGCATGTTCAAAAACGTACGGCCGGACGACATGCTGGCTGAAGTGATTCGCGCCGTGGTTGCCCAGGTGCCGGGTGTTGATCCAGCGCTGATTGGCGACGTGATCGTCGGTTGCGCCATGCCGGAAGCCGAGCAGGGCATGAACGTCGCCCGTATCGGTCTGCTGCTGGCCGGTCTGCCGATTACCGTGCCGGGGATCACGATCAATCGTTTCTGCTCCTCCGGGGTGCAGGCGGTGGCCGATGCCGCCAACCAGATCCGCCTCGGCCTGGCCGATGTGATGATCGCTGCCGGTACTGAGTCGATGTCGGTGATGCCGCAGATCATGGGCAACAAAATGTCGATGAACCCGGCCATCTTCAGCAAGGAAGAGAACCTGGGAATCGCCTACGGCATGGGGTTGACCGCGGAAAAGGTCGCCCAGCAGTGGAAAATCAGCCGCGACGAGCAGGATGCTTTCGCCCTGGCGTCGAACCAGAAAGCCTGCGCCGCCATTGCCGCCGGCCACTTCAAGGCTGAAACCACGCCTTACACGATTCGCGAAAGCCTGCCCGACCTCAAGTCCGGCAACATCAAGCTGCGCGAACGCGTCGTCGATACCGACGAAGGCCCGCGTGCCGATGCTTCGCTGGAGCGTCTCGGCAAGCTGAAACCGGTCTTCCATGCACGTGGTTCGGTGACGGCGGGTAATTCTTCGCAGATGTCCGATGGTGCCGGTGCTGTGATGCTGGTTTCCGAGAAAATCCTGCGCGAACACAACCTGACGCCGCTCGCCCGCTTCGCCGGTTATGCGGTCGGTGGCGTGGCGCCGGAAATCATGGGGGTCGGCCCGATTGCCGCGATTCCGAAGGTGCTGGCCCAGGTCGGTATCAAGCAGGATGACCTCGACTGGATCGAACTCAACGAAGCCTTTGCGGCACAGTCGATTGCCGTGATGCGCGAACTGGGGATCAATCCGGACAAGGTGAATCCGCTCGGTGGCGCCATCGCCCTCGGCCATCCGCTCGGTGCGACGGGTGCCATTCGTATCGCCACGGCAACGCACGGTTTGCGTCGCACCGGTGGCAAGTACGGCATGGTGACCATGTGCATCGGCACCGGCATGGGTGCGGCCGGCATTATCGAACGTCTCTGACGACCAATGAAACAAAGTCTGGCCCCAGGGTCGACCGTGCAACAACAGGAAAAACGATGAAACCCGCCTGGCTGGCCAAACTTTCGCCCTCCTGGCGGGCGCGCATGGTGCGCCTCGGCTTCAATTTTCATCCGGCGTTTCGTGGTACCGGCGGGCGGGTCGTGCATGTGGCGAAGGATCTTCGCCATATCCGGATCAGCCTGTCGCTCAACTGGAAAACCCGCAACATTGTCGGTTCGCTCTACGGTGGTTCGCTCTTCGCAATTACCGACGGGGCGCATCCGATGATGCTGATGGCGGCGCTCGGCGATGGTTACATCGTCTGGGACAAGGCCGCCAGTATTTCCTACCGGAAGCCGGGTTACACCACCTTGTATGCCGATTTTTCGATGCCGGCCGAGGAGATTGCCGAGATTCATCGCCTGCTCAAGCAGCATCCCGAACTCGACCGGACTTACCGCGTCGAACTCAAGGATGAGCACGGCACGGTACATACCGTGGTTGAACGAACTGTTTACATCGCCGACAAAAATTATTACCGGCAGAAAAACACCGAAGGAGACAAATCATGATTTCGCATTCCGTACGGGTCGCAACCCTTGCTGCCGCCTTGCTCGCCATTCCCGGCCTGCATGCGGCCGAGGTGGCTGGTGTGACGATCGACGAAAAAATCAAGGTCGGTAACAGCGAGTTGGTGCTGAATGGCGCTGGCTTGCGCAGCAAGGTGTTCATCAAGGTTTATGTCGGGGCCTTGTATGTCACCCAGAAATCAGGTTCGCCGGCTGGATTGCTTGATGCGCCGGGAGCTCGACGGATGAGCCTGCGCCTGTTGCGCGATATCGATTCGGATACGCTCTACGGTGCATTGCGCGACGGTCTGAAGGACAATAACAGCGAGACCGATTTGGTGGCGCTCAAAAGTGCCATCGATCAGTTTGCCGAAATCATGAAGAAAATCGGCAATGCGCGTAGTGGCGATACGGTCGCCATCGATTTCACGGCTGAGGGTGTGGCGGTCAGCTTTAATGGCGAAGTGCGCGGCAAGGTGGCCAATGTGCCGTTTGCCCGTGCCTTGCTCAAGGTCTGGCTGGGCGATCATCCGGTCGATGCCTCGCTGAAGAAAGCATTGCTCGGTAGCTGAACAAAACAATAAGGAGGAGACAAAATGGACAGGATCTGGCTCAAGAGCTATCCCCCCGGTGTGCCGGCCGATATCAGTATCGACCACATTCTTTCGCTCGTTGCGCTGTTCGAGGATGCCTGCAGCAAGTACGCAAAGCAGGTGGCCTACGTCAGCATGGGCAAGGAAATGACCTATGCCGAACTGGATGAGGAAACCCGTGCCTTTGCCGGCTGGCTGCAATCCCGTGGCCTGAAGAAGGGTGACCGGGTTGCATTGATGATGCCCAACCTGCTGCAATATCCGGTGGCCTTGTTCGGCACCCTGCGGGCCGGTGGCGTCGTGGTCAATTGCAATCCGCTGTATACGCCGCGTGAGCTGGCGCACCAGTTGAAGGATTCAGGGGCTGAAACGATTGTCATCGTCGAGAATTTTGCCCATACGCTGGAACAGGTGATTGGCCAGACGGCGATCAAGCACGTCGTGGTGACGCCGATGGGCGAAATGCTGGGCGCGCTCAAGGGCTTGCTGGTCAATATGGTGGTGCGCCATGTCAAGAAGATGGTGCCGGCCTGGAATCTGCCCGGTGCGATCGGCTTCAGTACGGCACTTTCCGTTGGGCGCAAGCAGGGTGCCAAAGGGGTGACGTTGCGTCACGACGATATCGCTTTCCTGCAGTACACCGGGGGAACGACCGGTGTTTCAAAGGGGGCGATGCTGACCCATGCGAATATCAGCGCCAACGTGATGCAGGCTTACAGCTGGATCAAGCCGGTGGTGCATGAGGGGCAGGAATTCATCATTACTGCCTTGCCGCTGTACCACATCTTTGCATTGACCGCGAATTGCCTGACCTTCCTGATGATCGGTGCGCGCAATCTGCTGATTGCCAATCCTCGCGATATTCCCGGGTTCATCAAGGAATGGCGCAAGTATCCGATCACGGTCGTGACCGGTGTGAACACCTTGTTCAATGCGCTGCTCAATCACCCGGATTTCGCCAGCCTCGATTTTTCGACGATGAATGTGACGCTGGGCGGCGGCATGGCGGTGCAAGGACCGGTGGCCGACCGTTGGCTGAAGATTACCGGGACGCCGCTGCTCCAGGCCTACGGTTTGACCGAGACTTCACCGGCTGCAACGATCAATCCGCTCGACATGCACGAATTCAACGGCTCGATCGGCTTGCCGATTTCGTCGACCGAAGTGTCGATTCGCGATGACGTCGGCAGCGAGGTGCCGGTGACTCAAGTCGGCGAAATCTGCATTCGTGGTCCGCAAGTCATGGCCGGCTACTGGCAGCGTCCCGAGGAAACCGCGAATGTGATGACGCAGGATGGTTTCCTGCGCACCGGCGATGTCGGCTATGTCGACAAGAATGGCTTCATTTTCCTGGTCGACCGCAAGAAGGACATGATTCTGGTGTCCGGCTTCAACGTCTATCCGAATGAAGTCGAAGAGGCCATCGCGATGATGCCCGGCATCCTGGATGTCGCCGCGATCGGGGTGCAGGACGAACATTCCGGTGAAGCGGTCAAGGTTTTCATCGTGCGCAAGGACCCGGCGATCAATGAGCGCATGGTTATCGAGCACTGCCGGACGCAACTGACCGGCTACAAAATACCCAAACATGTCGAATTCCGCGACGACCTGCCACGCACCAACGTCGGCAAGATCCTGCGTCGCGCACTGAAAGAGGGGGCGTAATGGCCATTCCAGCATCACTCAACAAGAACCTTCGTCTGCCGGTCATCTGTGCGCCGATGTTCATCATTTCCAACCCGGATCTGGTCATCGCACAATGCAAAAGCGGCATCATCGGCTCCTTTCCGGCGCTTAACGCCCGGCCGAAGGAATTGCTCGATGACTGGCTGATCCGCATCAAGACCGAGTTGGCCGAAGATCCGAATGCCGCACCGTTTGCCGTCAATCAGATCATCCATCCCTCCAACGAGCGGCTGGAACATGACATGGCGTTGTGCGTCAAGCATGAAGTGCCGTTGATCATCACCAGCTTGTCGGCGCCGACCGCCATCGTGCCGCATGTGCATTCCTATGGCGGCAAGGTCTTCCATGACGTGATCAGCGTGCGCCATGCCGAAAAGGCACTGGAAGCCGGGGTCGACGGCCTGATCCTGGTCTGCGCCGGCGCCGGCGGCCATGCCGGTACGCTCAGCCCGTTTGCCCTGGTTGGTGAAATCCGCAAGTTCTACGATGGCCCGATTGCCTTGTCCGGTTCGATCACCAACGGCAACGCCATTCTCTCGGCGCAAGCCATGGGCGCCGATTTTGCCTACATCGGGACGCGTTTCATCGCGACCAAGGAGGCCAACGCGGTCGACGCCTATAAACAGGCAATTATCGATTCGGCCGCCAAGGACGTGGTCTATACGCCGTATTTCACCGGCGTGCATGGCAATTACCTGAGCAAGAGCATCGTCGCTTCCGGTCTCGATCCGGCCAATCTGCCGGAAAAGGACAAGAGTTCGATGAGCTTCGGCAGCAGCCGTGACGCCAAGGCCTGGAAGGACATCTGGGGTGCCGGGCAGGGCGTCGGCACGATTGATGACGTGATGCCGACGGCTGAACTGGTCAATCGTTTGCAACATGAATATCGCAGTGCCAAGGTGGCACTGAGCAGCAATCCATTCTGAAAATACCTAAAAGGAGACAGCAAGATGAGTGATTACCGCGCACCTGTAAAAGACATGCGTTTTGTCATGGATGAACTGGCTGGTTTCAGGGAGTTGAGCCAGATCGCCGGTTTCGAGGAAGCGACGCCGGATCTGGCCGATGCCATTCTCGACGAAGCCGCCAAATTTGCTGGCGAAGTGCTGGCCCCGCTCAACCATACCGGCGACAAGGAAGGCTGCAAGCTGACGCCGAATGGCGTGACCACGCCGAATGGCTGGAAGGATGCTTATACCCAGTACCGCGAAGCCGGCTGGAACGGCATTACCTCGCCGGCCGAATTCGGTGGTCAGGGCTTGCCCGACACCCTGGGCATCGTCGTCAAGGAAATGCTCTGCTCGGCCAATATGGCTTTCAGCCTTGGCCCCTTGCTCACCACCGGCGCCGTCGAAGCACTGCTGACCTGCGCCAGCGACGAACTCAAGGCAACCTATCTGGAAAAGATGATTTCCGGCGAGTGGACCGGGACAATGAACCTGACCGAGCCGCAAGCCGGCTCCGATCTGGCGCTGATCCGTTCGCGTGCCGAACCGCAGGCCGATGGCAGCTACAAGGTTTTCGGCCAGAAGATATTCATCACCTACGGCGACCACGACATGACGGACAACATCGTCCATCTCGTACTCGCCCGTCTGCCGGATGCACCGGCCGGGGTGAAGGGCATTTCGATGTTCCTGGTGCCCAAGTTCATGGTCAATGCCGATGGCTCACTCGGCGCGCGCAATGATGCTTACTGCGTTTCCCTGGAGCACAAGCTCGGCATCCACGCCAGCCCGACCTGCGTCATGGCCTATGGCGACAATGGCGGTGCAGTCGGCTACCTGCTCGGCGAAGCCAATCGCGGCCTCGAATACATGTTCATCATGATGAACGAAGCCCGCCTCGGCGTCGGCTTGCAAGGTATCGCCATCGGCGAGCGTGCTTACCAGCAGGCGCTGAGCTTCTCCCGCGAACGCAAGCAGGGCCGCGATGCGGTGACCGGCGAAGCGCTGGTCACGATCGACAAGCATCCGGACATCCGTCGCATGCTGATGTTGATGAAATCACGCGTCGAAGCCTGCCGTGCCATGGCTTACTACACCTCCTGCCTGCTTGATCGCGCCCACGCCGCGACCGATGCCGACGAGAAGAAGCGCAATCTCTTCCTCGCCGAATTCATGATTCCCATCGTCAAGGGTGGCGGGACTGAAATGGGCATCGAAGTCACCTCGCTCGGTATCCAGATTTACGGCGGCATGGGCTTTATCGAGGAAACCGGCGCTGCCCAGCACTGGCGCGATTCGCGCATCACCACGATCTACGAAGGCACGACGGGCATTCAGGCGAACGATCTGCTGTTCCGCAAGCTGATGCGCGATCAGGGCGCGACTGCCAAGGTCATTTTTGGCGAAGTGCACGCCACGGCCAAAGCACTCGCCGCCTCCGGCAAGCCGGAACTGCAAGCCATCGCCCAGCGTCTCGGTGTCGCACTCAAGGCCTGGACCGATGCCACCGAATGGCTGGCAGCCAATGCCAAAACCGGCCTTTCCGGTGTGTTGACCGCAGCAGTCCCTTATCTGCACCTGGCCGTGACCGTTTGCGGCGGCTGGTTCATGGGCAAGGCCGCACTGGCTGCGACTGCCTGTCTGGAAAAAGGCGAGGGCGATCAGGCGTTCTACCGCGCCAAGGTTGCAACAGCCCGCTTCTACGCCGACCAGATGCTGCCGCTCGCCACGTCCTACGGTGAAACCGTCAAGGCTGGCGATGCCGCACTGGCTGGGATGGGTGACGAGCTGTTCTGAACCGTCTATCGCTGACGGGGGGGAGAACTCATTCCTCCAACAATGACAAAGGCGCCGAGAGGCGCCTTTGTCATTACTGATAGCTACTAGTTGAAGGCGTTACTTTGGTTGCACAACCTTGTTAACCAGAAAGACTGCGTTCTGTGTTTGCACAATCTGGTTGTTGACTGCCTTGCTGACGTTTGAAACACCACCGATTGAGCCAGCTTGCTGACCGTAGAACGTGCCATTGACTGACCCGGAGTAGGAAACGTTGTTGTTGTTGAGCATAGGCGTTGCGCTGACACTGGTGGAGGCAAGGTTTGCACCGTTGATATTGCCGGATGCGTTGAAGTTCATCGCTTGACTATCCGTGCCACCGTACCAAGAGCCATTCCACTTGGCTTGCCCAAAGTCGACGTTAACCGTCACGTAACCTTGGCGCGAACCATCAAAGCTGCCGCCGCGATAGGTTGCGCTGACATTGCCCGCACGCTGGCTGTCGAGATAGGCCTGGGGCGTTGCGACACCGGCGACATAGTAGCCTTCGGTGACCGTTGAACTGTAATTCGGGCGACGGAGCATTTCATCCTGACCGTTGCTGGTATAAGCCAGCACTTCGCGGAAAAACTCGCCGACAGCAACTTGTTCGTCAGCGCTCAAAACGGCATCGGTAAATGGTGTGCGAGGACCGTACGTCGGAATCAAGCCAAACCAAGTCCACATTTTTGTTGCGCTAACTGCATCCGAGGCTTCGGTTGCTTTCGAGTTTTGCGAGAAACCTGTGGCGGAAGCCTGGCTACCCTTTGATTCACTGGAGGCCGTGAAGTGGTGAGTGCTTTCATCCGTATTGTCCCACTTGGCGCCCTCGGGGGAGGTGACGACATATTTATACTCGAAGTGACCCATCCATGGCCATTTCCCTGTTTGAACCCAAACCTTAACGGTCTTGCCCTCTTCCGGACTCTTGGTGCCGCCGCCAAACGTGGCATTCAAGGGACCACCCGAATTAGCTGACTCAGTACCACTCAAGGAAGTCAGGCGCCAAGCAATAGTACCTTCGCCGCTGTTGCCATCGCGATTTGGCGTTAACTCAAACAGGGCTGCATCATATAAATTCTTGTGCTTGGGTTGAGGCTCATCGTTAAAGAAAAAGACCGATGGATAACCATTATTTGTAGTGGTTTTTGAAATGGCATAACCGCACCATGTGCCGGCTGCACAACCCGTGTTGGCCACAACAGGATTCAACAAGGCTGGGATATTACGGTAAGAATCGCTGCTGCCGGCACCGAGCATTGAAATTGCATTGATGATTGGCCCGCCTGCGGCAGGCTCAACGAAATCACCCCACGGCCCCCAGGAGTCCACTGAATCATCGGAGACGAACACCTGACCATATGAGCGGGTTTGACCCCATTTGTCTTCATTCAGGTCATTGCCTTTGGCAATTACACTTCCGCTGGCAAGAATGGCAATGATGGATGCGGCAATGATTGTTTTACGGTTTGACATGATGTTGCTCCTTCGAAAGTGGCTCAACTATGAAGCAGTGTGTCTTGATTTCACTGTAGTGGATGGATATGCGATTGCAAGTGCAAATAAACTATTCGGTTTACTTGTTGAGTGTTTCAAGATGATTTTTGAATGACTGCATCGTGTCCACATTCTAGGAGCATGCTGGTTAAGTGACAATTGTACCTTCGTACAATGTGTCAACATTTGTGTGAGCTATTAAGGTGTTATTTGATCTGACCATAAGGTCGTCGTGACAGCAGAAGGTACTGTCAAAAAGCTGATCGCCCCAAAAGGGGCGATCAGGGTAATACCGAGTTGCTTTTTAGGCTTAGAACGAGCGGGCCAGATTGACGCTCAGCACTTCACGCTGGTAGGTGTAGATGCTGACATTGGCGTGAGCTTCGCTGCGGACCCAGTTGCCGGACAGTTTCCAGTCCTTCATCAGGCCTTCCTTGAAGTTGTGGCCGGCACCGACTTCGTAACGGTCTTCGAATTCTTCGCGGGCAACAGCAAAGATCGGTTCGACACCGTCGTACCTGGCAGTACGGTAGCTGTAGCGACCATAGACCGAGCCATTCGTCCAGGCTGCAACGTTGGCGCCGATGAAGCCTTCCCAGCCTCGGTTGGTGAAGCGCTCGAGGTCAGCCTTTTCGTTGAAGCCTTTGACGCCAACCTGAGCAGCCAGCTTGCCGGTAAAGAACAGGTGGCCGTAAGAGAGGCCGGCGGAGAAGTAGTTGCTGTCACGACCATCGTCGATCTTGCGGTCAAAGCGCTTGTGCAGTGCCAGGCCATCAACCGTCAGTTCGCCGTTCTTGAGCTGCCATGTGGCGGTCGGAGCGACAGAGCTGTACAAACCCAGTTGCTCGCTACCGAGGCGGAGGTTGTCAACCTGGAAGTTGAGCTTGGCACGCCAGCTGTTCGGAGCAATAAAGCCCGGGCCGGTAGCGAAGGTCAGGGCCGTCAGGTTGAAGTCGGTCATGTTGACATAACCCTTGTGGTAGTAGCCTGCGCTACTTTGCCAGATCAGGCGGGTTGGCGTCTGACCGAAGGGAATGACCAGCGGGGAATTGTAGGTGTGGGTCACACCGGCCTGCAGAACGCTTGCCCAGTCGCTTTTCGGGCTTGAGCCCGGTGTCAGGACAAGGCCGCCGGGCAGGGTGGTGCCGCTCGGGCCAACGTTGACGTTGTTGTCATACATTGCGCCGAGAGAAATCGATGGCTCGAAATTGTGCGGATTGGCAGCCAGTGCAGCTTCGTCACGCTTGATCTGGGCAAGGAAGGTCAGCACTGCGAGGCGGACGGTTTCCGGTGTTTTCGGATCGTCGAGAACGCGCTGGGCTTGCTTGCTGGCTTGTTCGTAGTTCAGTGCGCGGAAATAGGCGACAGCCAGTTCCAGGCGGGCGCGCTGGAGGGTTGGGTCGTTGGTCAGTACTGTTTCAAGTGCGTTGATCGAATTGAAAATCTGGCCTTGTTCGCGCAGGAAAATACCTTCCTTGAACAGTTTTTCGGCATCAGCAGATTCTTGAGCGGAAACAGAAGACAGGCCGGCAATAGTCATCAGAACTGCGACAGAAGTGTGCGTCAAAAAGCCGATTGTTCCTAGTTTGCGGTCATTCATGTATCTTTCCTCTTGAGCGTACTTTATTTGAGCTAAAAAAATATCCGCCCGATTGTAACGATTCTTGACGGCAATATCCTGAAAGGAATCGTTTTTCAGTCGCGATCAATGACGCTGTGTTGTATCTTTGCAATTCTGTCGTTTTGTGAAGTTTCTGTCGCAGACATCCGGAGTACATTCGATGTCGCCCTTCGCTAAATCTCACTCCTGAGTCAAATGTGTGGCACTGAGTCTTTTCGCTAGAGTTGCGATGTATCTTCTGGTGATGGGACTGGTTTGCCTGCCTGTTGCAGGACGGGCGCAGGGGCCGACCGAGCCTCGACTCTTCAATTACAAGGAAGAGCGCAAGGAAGGTTTTACCATTTTCCCCCAATGGGTTTCGGTAATGCGCCGGCATCAGGGGGATGTGGCGACCCCGGAAAATTGCCCGGCAAATCTTTGTAAAGCACCGGAATGGCAGCAATTGCTGGCTTCTTTGCGGAATCGGAGCCTGCGCGATCAGGCGATTGCGGTCAACGAATTCGCCAATCGTTTTCGCTATGTTCTTGATCAGGATAATTACGGTAAGAGCGACTACTGGGCGATTCCCCGCGAGTTCCTGACTTTGGGGGGCGATTGTGAAGATTACGCCATCATCAAGTATTTTTCGTTACGCCAACTCGGTGTGCCTGCCGAGCAACTGCGTATCGTTGTTGTCCAGGATTCCAACTTGCGTATTCCGCACGCCATTCTTGCCTTGTATGTGCCTGAAGGGATCATGATTCTGGATAACCAGATCCAGAACATCGTTCCACATTCCAAGATTTCGCACTATGTACCGGTTTTCTCTCTCAATGAACGTAATTGGTGGATGCATTTGCCATGAGTCAGTCACAGTTTTCTTCAATTGTTAATTCGGTCGGCAGATCCTATGATTTCGTCGGTATTCATCGGGCTGTAGATTGTGTGTTGCCAACTGACCGGTGCTGCAATCAATGTGCTTTTGCAAAGGTTGATCAATCATGAAAACGATAGCTTGGCGTTCCAGTTGGCTTAGCGCCGTCATTGGCCTCATCGTGCTGGCAGTAATCGGCATCGGGTCGATCGTTGCTTATGTAGATAAGGAAAAGGCACGCGATCTTCGTGCGTGGGAAACCTTGCTGGGCATTGTGGCGGATGGGCGGGTTCAGGGAGTCGGGCAATGGGTCGATACCCAGTCGCAGGTCTTCAAGGAACTGGCTGAAAATGCTTCGCTGCGTTTTTATATGTCGCAGTTGGCTGCCGGAGGCGATGCTGCGGGTGCCGGGGCTGAGGCGGCCCAGGTAACGTATTTGCGCAATTTGCTTGAGTCGACCGCAGGGCGTACCGGTTTTTCCGTAGCTTCCGGCCAGGCCAAGGTGCCGGCCAATATCGATGTGGTTTCCGACTCGGGGATTGTGATTCTTGACGCAGCCGGCAACAGCGTGGTCGAAACGGCGGGTTTTCGTAGCGATGACCGGCTGAAGGCAACCTTGAAAGAAGTTATCAAGACCGGCAAACCGGCTGTTCAGGATTTCTTTGTGAATGGGCGCGGCGAAGTGGTCGTCGGCTATGCGATGCCGATTTTCCCGGTCAACCTGCTGGATGGCAGGCAACAGGTGATTGGTGCAATCGGTGGCGTCAAACGGGCGCGTGATGAAATTTTCCCGCTGCTGACCCGTAAAAGCACGGTAACGGCATCCGGTGAGACGGTTTTGCTGCGTCAGGAGGGCGAGTTCGTCGATGTGGTTTCGCCCATGGCCGACGGTACTGGTCCCCTGCGCAAGCGGATTCCTCTTGCAAATTCGACGTTGGCTGAGGTTCGTGCGGTGCTCAGTCCGGGGAGTTTCATGAGTGCGGCGGATCAGGGGGGGCGTGATGTGCTGGCAGTTAGTCGCGGGCTTCGCCAGGCCCCCTGGATCGTGATCGAAAAAATTGATGCGGCCGAGGCTCTGAAAGAGTCTGACAGTCATCAGCGTTTCCTGATTACCTCACTGACGCTGGCCGCTTTGGTCATTGCGGCCAGTATCGGTGCCGCCTGGTGGCATGGTTCGAGCGTCCAGGAACGGAATACGGCAGAGGTCTTGCGCGAAAAGGCGGATCAACTGGAAAGTCAGTCGGCTTTGCTGCAGGGCGTCATGGATGGCAGCCCGGACCTGATGTTCATCGTTGAAGGCGATAATCTCTGGTACAGCAACAAGGCGTTTGGTACCTTGGTTGATGAAGCGCCCGCCAATCTGCGTGGCAAGACACTTTCCAGCGTGATGGGGCCGGCCGCGGCGAAAGTGATCGAGACACTGGTCAGCGATACGCTGGCCGATGGCAAGTCGGTGTCACGAATGATCGAGGATGGGCAAGGGGGTTTATCGGGCAGCCTGTACCTGACCGCTGTGCCGATCAATATTTCGAAGGAGTCCGGACTGGTTCTGTGCCTGGGGCGCGACATGTCCGCGCAGCGGGCAGAAGCATCCAAGCGTCAGGCATTGATGAAAAACCTGGTCGGTGTGCTTAGTTCGATTGTTGATCTGCATGATCCGTTCAGTGCCGGCCATTCGATGCGTACGGCGCTGGTTGCCAGCGCGATTGCTCGCGAACTCGGTATGGATGAGAAAACCCAGGAAGCACTTGAAATGTCGGCACGCCTGGCCAATGTAGGCAAGATTTTCCTGCCCCGCGAGTTGCTGACCAAGACTGTGCCGCTCGATGCCGAGGAGCACAAGCTGGTTCAGTCGCACGTCGAGCACACGCTAGCCTTGCTTGAAGGCATTGACTTCGAAGGTCCGGTTCTCGATATCATCGCCCAGAAGAGCGAACATCTTGATGGCAGCGGCTATCCAGGGGGCCTGAAGGAATCTGACCTCTTGCCGGAAAGCCGTGTTCTGGCAGTTGCCAACGCCTTTGTCGCCATGGTCAGCGCACGGGCTTACCGTGTGGGTGTTCCGATCAATGAAACGCTCGATAAATTGTTGAGCGATGCTGGCAAACGTTACGATCGCCACGTCGTGGCTGCGTTGTTCCATGTGGCGGAAAATCGTCCGGAGTGGATTTCCTGGTCTTCGATGAATGCGGAAGGCAAGGAAGAGTCGACTAAGGGATGATTGACTGCAGCGAGGACACAGGCTGTAAGGCCGTGTCCTCGTTTGGTCGCCTGGATGGCGATTGCATTAACGTGCTTAACGCCTGGCGGCGCAGGCGCTCAGGGGCGCGTTCCTCCTTATTCGCCGCCTTGGGCGGGCTTGCCAAGCGAATTGCGGAATTGCTCGGCAGCAATACTGTGCCGGGTCAGTTTGTCGTACAGGGTTTTCTTGGGCAGTTGAAGCAACTCGGCCGCTTGGGAAACATTACCCGACACCTGCCTGAGTGCATTTTCGATGCCTCGTTTTTCAGCCTGATCAACCTGTTCGGCCAACGACAGATTGTCCGCCACCGGGGTCGCCACCGGGGTCAAAGCATCGGGCAGGCCGAGCGCCCAGCGGTCGGCGACGTTTTTCAATTCACGTACATTGCCGGGCCAGTCGTGGGCATTCCAGCGCAGCAGGTCGGCCGGGGTCCAACTGGCTGGCGGACGTTGATAGCGCTTGGCCGCTTCCTGGAGAAAGCTGGCCATCAGCAATGGAATGTCGTCGCGTCGTTGGCGCAGGGGCGGAAGGTCGATGCTGACGACATTAAGGCGATAGTAGAGATCAGCCCGGAATTGCCCGCGGTCGGCGGCCATCTTCAAGTCAGTCTTGCTGGCGGCAACCAGTCGGCAATCGACCGGAATGGCATGATTGCTGCCCAGCCGTTCAATCGATCGCTCTTGCAGAACACGCAACAGCTTGACTTGAAGATTGAGTGGCATTGACTCGATTTCATCGAGAAACAGCGTGCCGCCGTTGGCGTGCTCAACACGTCCGATACGGCGTTTGCCGGCGCCGGTGAAGGCTCCGGCTTCGTGACCGAACAGCTCGCTTTCGAAAACCGTTTCCGGCAATGCGCCGCAGTTGACCGCGACAAACGGCCCGCGTCGGTGGCTGGCTTCATGAATCGCGCGGGCAATGACTTCCTTGCCGCTGCCGGTTTCCCCGTTGACCAGAATATCGACCCCGGTGGGGGCGAGGGTTGCGACCAGCTGCCTGATTTGTTGCATGGCCGGTGACTGGCCGATGATTCCGGCGGTGCCGAGCTGGCCGAGTTGTGATTTCAGCTGACGGTTTTCAAGAACCAGCGCGCGCTTTTCAAGCGCACTGCGTACAGCGGCAACCAGGCGCTCGGATTGAAATGGTTTTTCGATGAAATCGTGAGCCCCTTCGCGCATCGCTTCGACCGCCATGGCAACATCGCCGTGACCGGTGATCAGCAGGACCGGCAGTTCGCGGTCGTGCTGGCGCAAGTCACGCAGCAAGGCCAGCCCATCGCGGCCGGGCAGGCGGACATCGGTGACGACCAGCGCCGGTGTGGTGGTGGCCAGTGCTGCAAGCATTGCTTCGGCATCGGCAAAGCCGCGCACCGGGATGTCGGCCAGCGACAGCGCCTGTTCGCAGCCTTTGCGAACGGCAGTATCGTCTTCGACGAAAAAGACCGGGGGCATGTTGGTGGGGGACTCAAGCGTCATGTGCCGTGTGCTGATTTGGGTGGATGGAAGGCGCTGCGTTCAGGGTCAAGGTGAAGATGGCTCCGCCATCGGGGGCGTTGTGGGTGGCCAGTGTGCCGCCGTAGCTTTCGGCAATGGTCAGTGAAATGGCCAGACCGAGTCCGAGCCCGTCGCTGGCTGTCTTGGTGGTGTAGAAAGGTTCGAACAGGTGCGCCTGAACCTCATCGGAAATTCCCTGGCCGTGATCGCGAACCTCGATCGTGATTCGACCGCCTTGCCCGGTGGCATTGATTTCAAGATGCGGGGCGGGCTGGTCGGACATGGCATCGAGCCCGTTGCGCATCAGGTTGACCAGTATTTGTTCCAGGCGGCCGGGTTCGGCCAGCGCCTGAAAGTCGTCTGCGATGGGCAGAATGCTGATGGTGGCCATCAACTCGCGACGCCGGGGTTCGATGATCATCAAGGCGTGTTCGATCGCTGTTTTCACCGTGACGGCTTGCGGAACGGATGATTCCTTGCGTGAAAATGTCTTCAGTTGGCGCACGATGCGTCCGGTGCGCTCGATCAGGTCGCTGATCATCGTCAGGTTTTCGGCCACTTCGGCATGTCGACCGCGCTCAAGCAAGGCGCTGGCGTTATCGGCGAAAGTTTGCAGTGCGGCGAGCGGCTGATTCAGTTCATGCGTGATACCGGCCGACATCTGGCCCAGCACTGCCAGTTTGCCGGCCTGTACGGCGCTGTTCCGGGTTTCGCGCAGAATCGCTTCGGTCCGTTCCAGCGCAGCGATTTTTTCAGTCAGATCGACTGTCCGTTCGGCAATGCGTTGTTCAAGCTGGCCATAAATCCGGCGCAGTTCTTCGCGTCGACGTTGGCGGTGGCGAACATGGGCGGCAAGTCCGAGCAGAAAGGCGCAGGCAAAGCTGGTTGCCAACGCACTGCCCAGGGCGATTGAATGAGCTTCCCCTGGGTCGCCCAGTTGGACGAGCTGCCAGCCGAGCGAACCGACAGGCCGGGTTGTCAGCAAGACGTCACGCGGTGCCTCTCCCGGTAAGGCGAGGCGGACCGGCTCGATCCGGTCGAGGGCGAGCGGTAGCGTACTGAGCGGTGTGATGGCCTGGCGACCATATTGACGGGTATCGCCCAGCCGGGCTGCTGCTGCGTCACTGAGCGGGGTCAGCGTGTGGTAGCGCAGGCGACGGTCGGGGGAAAGAAAGATGACGCCGTCAGCATCAACCAGGAACAGCGTTTCCCCGGCACCGGCCAGCGCTTGTTCGATGGCTTCCAGGCCAACTTTCAGGGCAATCACGCCCAGGGCTTGTTGACCGTCGCGCACCGGGGCTGCCAGGAAATAACCGGGCTCGCCGGTGGTGACGCCGACTCCGTAAAAGCGGCCCAGGCCGTTGTTGATGGCATCGACGAAGTAGGGCCGGAAGCCGTAATTGTGACCGACAAAGCTGCGTGCCTGGCGCCAGTTGCTGGCGGCCAGCGTCTTGCCGTGAGCATCGATCAGGAAGGCAGCAGATACGGCAGCGCCTTGCTGTGCCGCTTCAAGATACGCATTGGCTGCGACGATCCGTTGTTCGCTATCCGGTTGGTGCAGCAGGGCCGAGAGCGATGGATCGAGCGCAAGCAGGCCGGGGAGTGACTCGTTGCGGCTCAAGGTGGCTTCAAGCGACAGGGCGAGTGCGTCGAGACGCTGCCGGGCCAGTTGGCGTTCGCTGTTGAGATATATGCCGCCAAATATCCGGTAGGCCAGCCAGCCAAGCAGCAGGCAGAACGAAATTGCCGCACCCAGCGTGAGCAGGGTGCGGCTGGAGAGTTTGCCGGTGATTGGATGGCGAGGGCTATTCACCCCGCCATCCTACCGATTTTGTGCATTTTTCTCAGTCGACCGCAGCAAGTTTCATTTCATCGGCTGCATGGCGCTGCTGCTCTTCCATGACCAGACGCCCCAGTTCTCGCTTCAGTTCGTTGAATTGAGCCGAGGCCGGGTCACGCGGGCGTGGCATGTCGACATACTGGTCGCGCTTGACTGTGCCGGGACGGTAGGTCATGACCACGATGCGGTCGGCCAGGTAGATCGATTCCTCGATCGAGTGCGTCACGAAGAGGATGGTCTTGCCCAGCTTTTCCCAAAGGCGCAGCAGTTCATCCTGCAGATTGCGCCGGGTCAGCGCGTCGAGCGCGCCGAACGGCTCGTCCATCAGCATGATCGGCGAATCGAGGGCGAGGACGCGGGCGATGGCGACGCGCTGGCGCATGCCGCCCGACAAGTCCTTCGGGAAACGGTCGCGGAAGTCGTTGAGATGCAGCAGGTCGAGCAGTTGGTTTACGGTCAGGTCGATCTCGGCTTTTTCCTTCTTCTGGACTTCAAGGCCGAAGGCGATGTTCTGCGCCACGGTCATCCACGGGAACAGCGCGTATTCCTGGAAGACCATGCCGCGATCCGGGCCGGGGGCAACGATCGTTTTTCGGTTGATGATGATTTCACCGGCAGAAGGCGGCTGAAAGCCTGCGACAGCATTGAGCAGTGTCGACTTGCCGCAGCCCGAAGGACCGAGCAGGCAGACGAATTCGCCGGGCTGTATGGTCAGGTTGATGTCTTTCAGTGCAATGACATCCTTGCCCGGCGTCTTGAAGACTTTCTGGACGTTGTTGATCAGGATCTGGCTCATGCTTAGTGCTCCAGGCCGCGGTGCCAGCGCAGCAAATGGTTGTTCAGGCGGCTGACCGCGTTGTCGATGAAGAGGCCGAGCAGGCCGATGGTGATCATGCCGGCGATGATCTTGTCCGACCACATGAATTCCCGTGCTTCGAGGATGCGGAAGCCCAGTCCGTCATTGACCGCGATCATCTCGGAGACGATCACCACGATGAAGGCAGTGCCGATGCCGATGCGCACGCCGGCCAGGATGTAGGGCGTCGCGGCGGGCAGGATGACGCGCGTGAACATCGTCCATTGATTGACGCCGAGGTTGCGCGCCGCGCGCAGATAGATGCCGTCCACCTGGCGCACACCGGCGATGGTGTTCATCAGCACCGGGAAGAAGGCGCCGATCGCGATCAGGAAGAAGGACGGCGGATTGCCCAGACCGAACCAGAGGATCGCCAGCGGAATGTAGGCGATCGGCGGGATCGGCCGCAGGATCTGCATCAGCGGGTTGAACAGCTCGTAGATACGCGGGCTGGCGCCCATCAGCAGGCCGAGCGGCAGGGCCAGCGCGGCGCCGATGACGAAGCCGGCAACGACGCGGAACAGGCTGGAGTAGGCGTCATGCAGCATTTCGCCGGAGACCAGCCAGGCGAGGTAGCTCTGCCCGGCTTCCTGTGGCTGCAGCGGTAGCAGGTAGGCCCACCACTTGATGGCGACGGCGGTCGGCGACGGCAGCAGGACTTCGGAGAACAGACCGAAGCGCGAACCGGCTTCCCAGAGAATCAGCAAAATGATCGGCACGAGTGCGCCGTGCAGGAAATTCTTGAGGTTTTTCATGGTCGACCGCTCACTTTACCTTGAGTTCGGTCTTGGCTTTCTGCAGCAGGTCGAGCTTGACCCACTCGGCCGCCTTGGGCGGCTTCTGCATGCGGCCGACGCCGTATTTCTGCATGAAGTCGGTGGTGATATCGATGTGTTCGAGGCTGACGTCGTAGGTGTAGTCGGCGTTATCCATCGCATCCTTGAAGTCCTGCGAACTGATCTGGCCCTTGAACATAGCCTCGCGCACGTATTTTTCAGCCAAGGCGCTGTCTTTGTTGAACAGCGCGGTGGTTTCGACGAAGCACTTCATCAGGCGCTGTGCGACATCCTTCTTCTCGTTGTACATCTTCTCGGTCATCACCAGCAGGCGCACCGGCTCGCCCATCTTGGTGGTATAGGGCTTCATGATCTCGACGCCGAATTTCTTGTTGATTGCCTGCGAGGACTGCGGTTCGGACTGGTTCATCGCGTCGATCTGCTTGGCGGCGAGCGCCTGGTTCAGATCGGCGAAAGCCAGGAAGACGATCTGCACGTCCTTGCCCGGCTTGTCGGACCAGCTCAAGCCGGCTTTCTCCAGCTCTGCGTAGAGCAGCAACTCATGTGCGCCGCCACGCGTGACGCCCACTTTCTTGCCCTTCATGTCGGCCAGCGACTTGATGCCGGAATCGACACCGGCGACGATACGCGCCCCGCCCTTGGCGAAGCCGGCCACGGTGACGATCGGCACACCATTGGCGCGCCCCGAGATGGCGCCATCGGAGGCTAGCGCAGCGATATCGATTTCACCGGCAACAATGGCCGGCATGATGTCCGGGCCTTTCGGGAACATGCGTTCCTCGACCTTCAGGTTGTACTTGCCACAGGCTTCCTTCATGTAGGAAACGGCGCCGTAGTGAGCGAACTTCAGGTTGCCGAGCCGGACGATGTCGGGTGTTTGGGCTTGAGCGGCGCCAATCCCGAAGGCGGTGAGCAGGGCAAGACGAATCGATGTGTGCATGGAAATCTCCTCTGATTTTTTACGTAGGCCGCAAGGCGGATTGCCTGGCTACGTTTGCAGGAGATGTGCCAGCTTTTTGCTGGATTTCAACTTGTTGATTTCAAATTGAAATTGTCTTTTTGGGTAATTCGGTAAAGCGGAATTGTTGCGGATTTCCGGAATTCCGGCCCGACTGTGTGCGATTTTTCGCACAAATTTTTTCTGGTCCGGGAATGGCAACAGCCCCGACCAGCGAGGCCATTGCGTGCCTGGATTTAGAAGTTGATGCCAACCTTGGCCATCAAGGCCCAGTTTTCAAATTCAACGTTATTGCGTTCATTGGTGTTCAGGTAGCGCAGGTCGATGCCCGAGTAGTAAGCACCCTTGCGGAAATTGGCCCCGGCCGCAACGCCGTAGCCAAAGAGATTGCGCTCGTTGTGGCCGTTGTCTGCCTTGACCAGTGCCAGTGCCGGCCCGACACCGACCGAGAAACCGCCGCCCAGCGGTACGGTGTAGCGCGGAGAGAGTTCGAACGAGGTTGCCTTGGCGTTCGATTCATTGACGTGGTTGATCTGGATGTGGGTGCGAATGCGATTGTCCGGGGTCTGGATCAGGCCGCAATTCATGCTGAAATCCAGGCCATAGACCAGCTGGCTGTTATCGTCGGCCGCCTTGGCATGCATCACACCGGCGCTCAGGGCCAATGTTGGTTCGAACTTGAAGCCGCTATCCAGCCCCGGGAAAAAACGCAGCCCTTCGGCGTGACTGGCGGTGGCGGCAAATGCCAGGCTGCCGAGCAGCAGGGCGGAAGCGAAACGCTGGATTCTCATGGTCTCTCCTGAAATCTTGTCATTGATCGCCCGACACCAAGTGGGTGGCGGGGGTTTCAGGAGTCTAGCGAGGGTGTTTCAGGCTGTCTGTGACCCTGGTCACTGAGTGCGGTGCAGGGGCAGCCGTCATTCGGCGTACAGGTGCTCTTATTTCTTGAGTAGCAGTTCGCCTGCGGTATCGAGGTCAGCCTTCTTGATCAGCCCCATTTTTTTCTGGACGACCTGACCGTTACGGTCGATGAACAAGGTGTAGGGCAGGCCGCCCTTGCTGTTGCCGAGTGCCTGCATCAACGGAATGCCCTTTTCCTTGGCAACGAACAGCGGGTAATCCATCTCGTAGGCCTTGGCAAATTCCTTCGCTGGTTCAGCCTTGTCTTCAATGCCGATACCAAGAATCTCGATCTTGCCTTTGTGGGCATTGCGGAACTTGATCAGTTCGGGGATTTCGGCCCGGCATGGACCGCACCAGCGGGCCCAGAAATTGACTACCAGCGGCTTGCCCTTGTAACGCTCCAGCGCGACAGGCTTGTCATCCAGATTGTTCAGTGTGGCGTCGAACAAGGGCGCGGAAGAGGGCATTTCCTCTGCCACGGTCAACGTCGAGAAAAGGGCAAAAACCAGGGGGGCAAGGAGTTTTTTCACGGCAGGTCGCCACGGCGGAAGATGAAGTAGCCGGCCGTCGCGCTGATCAGACCAAGCAAGGCCGGATAAACCAGGGCGAAGATTTGATAACCGAGTACGCCAAAGTTATCGAGAATGACATAGGCCGAGGGGCCAAGCACGATCAGTTGCGGATCGAACAGAGCCAGGGCTGCCGTGCGGAAGACCTGGAGCGGATTGATCAGGGCGAGGCCAACGGCGACTTCCGGCGCAACCTTGCCCTGGATCATCACGCCGAGCAGGATCAGGTCGAGGAAGAGCAGCAGCGCCAGCCAGACCATGAAGGCAGCACCCTGCGCCATGTCGGTAGTCCGTGCAACGGCCGAGATGAGCATGCCGATACCGAGGAAGCAGGCCGCCATGACGGCGAGCAGGCCAGTGTAATAGCCGAACATGCTCCAGGGTACTTCGATGCCGGTGATGGTGGCCCAGATGACGGCAGCCAGCATGGCCAGGAAGACCGGTGTGAAGACGACGATGTAGCGACCGACAATCTTGCCCCAGAACCAGGCCGAGAGCGAGACAGGCAGCGAGAGCAGGTATTCGAAGACGCCGGCCTCGCGGTCGCCGGCCACCGAACGGACGGTGGTGATCAGCACGAAGATCGGCAGGATGGCCATGGTCAGCTGGATGTAGGTGACGAGCAGGCGCGACAGGCCGATAAAGCCGAGGACGCGCGATTCGGTCAGGCCGAAGAGGAAGAGCAGGGCGACGATGCCGCCGAAGACCAGCGTGTATATCTGGAACCAGCGGGCGCGCATGGATTCCACGATGTCGAGTTTTGCAGTCAGCCAGAGTTGTTTCATTACTTGCCTCGGCGCAGCAGTTGCTGTCGCATTTCTTCAAAGCCCAGGCTGTTGGCCTGGGGCTGCGGATAAGCCGCAAAGTTATAACCCATCGGCGAGGTTTTACCGCCGACGTAATGAGCCTGGCGTGGATCGATCCACAGCAGCTGGTCCGGTTTGCTCGATGCATCGGCTACCCACAGCCGAACCGCAGCATCGTCCCCCCAGGCTTGTTCCTTCAGCCAGAAAATGACGCAACCGATATCGTCGAACTTGAATACCTGGTCTTTCGGTCCGCCGCGGACTTCGGCTGCAAAGCGCCGGTCGGAAATCGCCATCCGGCAACGGGTGCAAGTATCGCGGTCCCACTTGATTTCAGTCATGCCATCCGGCCAGCCGGATTTGCCGCAGCCGGCAAGCAAGGCGGCCAGCGGTGTGAGCAGCAAGCCACTGCTGGCCAGTCCGGTCAGGAAGCGGCGGCGAGGGTGGGAACACACGGCTCAGGATTCCGGCTCGGCCAGCGACAGATCGCTGACTAGCGCGGTGTACCGCGAAATCATGCCCAAAAAGCGCAGGCGATCCGGGCCGGCAATTTGTCCTTCCCAGACCAGGTTTTCATCGCGGCTGGTGAATTTCCAGCCATCGAGCGCCTTGGCAAACGCCGGTTCGAAACGCTTGATGACAATGCGACAGGCCAGCACGCCGGAGAGCGAGACATCGTCGGCCACCTTGTCGTCAAGCACGACCTTGCCGGTATCCATTTCGATGACGCGATTGACCAGCGCCGAGACTTCGTCGAGGCGATGGCTGGAGATGATCATCGTGGCATTGTCCAGCCGCTCGGCCAGCAGATCGAAGAATATCTTGCGCGCCTCAGGGTCGAGGTTGGCGGCAGGCTCATCCATGATCAGCACCTTGGCATCGCGCCCGAGTGCGATGGCAATCAGCAGTTTTTGCTTCATGCCGCCGGAGAGGCGGACAAACTGGCGTGTCAGGATGGCGTCGATATCCAGGCCCAGGCGTTTGGCAATGGCATGGATGCGTTGCGGATCGGTGCCGCACAGCGAGGCGGAAAAATCAATCAACTGACCGACCGGCATTTTCAGCGGTGGTGGCAGCTGCGGTACGAAACCGATATTGCCAAGCACGGCCGTCCGGTTGCTGCGCGGGTCCAGCCCGTCGATGCTGATGCTGCCTTCGTGTGTGTATTCACCCAGCAGACAGCGGATCAACGTGGTTTTGCCGGCGCCGTTCGAACCGATCAGCGCAATGCGCTCACCGATGGCGATATTCAGATTGATTCCATCGAGCACCTGGGCGCGACGGAATGTTTTTGCGACGTTGTTGAACTGGATCATGGGGCCTGATTATAAAAGTCGAATGGGGCCAGACCTAGAACCTGCATCAAAAAAAACATTTGGATGGATTGGTTGAATATTCTGCATTTTCTTTTTTTTACAGTGATTTGTTCTGCTGTGACTCTTCTTTTAATCAAGTCTGCTGTGTTTTTGATGTTCTGTGGTTTTAATGCCTTGTTTTGTTTTAAATCATGGTTTAGGATTCTGAAAAACAAGCTTTGTGGCGTTGATCTGACTAAAGGAGTTTTGTTTTGCAGAACAATCTAAATTTACTAGTGCTCGGCTGCGGCAACATGGGCGCCGCATTGGCGGCGGGTTACGCCGAGGCTTATCAGGCGGCGCAAATCCTGGCGCTTGCCGGGCGGCAGCACTGTCCGGATCAGGTGAGCGGGGTGGATGCTCAAGGAGAACAACATGTACAAACTCGATCAAATTGATCTCGATATTCTGGCCGCATTGCAGGCCGATGGCCGGACGACCAATGTCGCCCTGGCCAAACTGGTTGGCTTGAGTCCGACCCCTTGTCTCGAACGCGTCAAATCACTTGAAGCCAATGGCCTGATCAAGGGCTATGCCGCGCAGTTGTCTGCACCTGCCCTGGGGTTGGGGCTGACCGTTTTTGTCCAGATCGGTCTGGAGCGGACTTCGCAGTCGGTTTTCGATGCCTTTCGCAATGCCGTTCAGGCGATCGATGAAATCCAGGAGTGCCACATGGTGGCCGGCGGATACGACTATCTCCTGAAAGTTCGTGTGCCGGACATGGCCGCTTACCGTCATTTTCTCGGTGCTGTGCTTTCCGGCGTGCCTGGAATTCGTGAGACGCATACCTACCCGGTCATGGAAGAGGTCAAGGATTCGTCGGCTCTGACGCTGGCTCACCTTGTCCAGAAAGCCTAGGAGCCGGCAATGCGCGAGATTTTGCGGCAAGCCATCCGTCGAGCGTACCGGTGCGATGAAACCGAGGCGGTTTCCGCGATGGCCTGTGCACGTGCCTTATATGGTTTATCCCTGAATAATTTCGCGGTCTACGGCGTTTTCAGGTCGGATATCGGCTGCCCCGACCCAGCATGGCTGGGGCGGGGCAGGGGATTACAGCAATTTCGACAGGCCCTTGACTTCGAAGCGCAGGGCGCCGGTCGGGCAGACGTCGACGCACAGACCGCAGCGCGTGCAATCGGGACCCAGGCCCATGGTTTCGTCGCTCGCCCGTCCCTTGACGGTGACTTCGAGCACATGTGGCACCAGGCAGACCTTGCGGCAGTCGCCCTCGTGGAAACAATGTTCGACGTGGTAGGTGATCTGCAGCGGGGAAATGCTGCCCACAGCACCGTAGGTCAGGCCAATCGGGCAGATGTAGCGGCACCAGGCGCGACGCGAGTAGAACACTTCGAACAGCAGCAGCAGGCCAACCCAGCCCAAGGCCAGGCCAGGACCGTAAATCAGTGCGCGGGACAGGATACCGGTCGGCGATAGGGTCTCGAAAACGGTGTAGCCGGTCACGATGGCGAGCAGCGCAAAAAGTGCCCAGAAGACGGTGCGCGTGCCACGATGAAACTCGTGGTCGGTGACAATCTTGCGGTCTACCAGCATCAGATGCAGTTTTTCGGTCAGTTCTGAAACCAGGTGGTAAGGGCAGACCCAGGAACAGAAAGTGCGGCCGCCGAGCAATACCCAGAGCAAAAAGACCGTAAATGTGCCGATGAACAAATTCACGATGATGTGCTTGTGCGCCAGCATGATCTGCAAGGCAGAGTTCAGGTCGATCAGGTGAAAACCGGCAAAGCGCGAAGCAGTCAGTGAACCTTCGAGCAACTGGATGTCGAGCCAGAACGACAGCACGAACAGCAGGTTAGTGGCGATCAGCACCGCCCAGCGGCGATTGCGCCATTTGTGGCTGACATCGTGGTGCGCCCGGGCGTGGAGTTTTTCCTTGATGTAGCGGTCCTTGTCCTCGTATTTGAGGAACATGATTTTCTGGACACGCTCGGAAATTTTCTTCGGCTTTTTCGGGGCTGCACCCAGCATGCCCATGAAGAGATCGGTAAAGCGGCTCATCTCAGGCCTCCTTCCAGGTGGCCTGGGCATCGATCACGATGGCGGCAGGTTCGGCAGGGCAGATCATTTCGCAGACGCCGCAGCCAACACAAGGTTCGAGGACCACCGGTGTCATGCGCTCGACGCCATCAGCGCCTTTGACCGGTTTGAGCGCGATGGCGTCCTTGACCGGGCATTCGCGTACGCAGAGATCGCACAGCGGTACATCGTAAGGATGCTCGCGGACTGGAATCGGTTTCCAGCGGTCGACATCCATGTAGCGCATTTTTCCCTTGAACGATCCGCTGCGCGCTTCTCCCTTGAAACCCTTACCCTGGACGGCAAGGCAGGACTCCGGACGGGCCAGGCGGGCAACACCGATCCGTTCTTTGAGATTGAGCGTCGGCTCGGCATCCTTTTCCTTGGCTTTCAGGATAGGTGCAGCAGCGAGCAGGGCGCCTTCACGAATGTTCAGGAAGCCGGGTTTCTTGTAGGTCAGCGATCCGGTTGGGCAGGCCAGGATGCATTGGACGGCATCACAGGAAAAGTCGCAGGCTTGCTCACGGGCATCGATATGCGGCACACCGACCCCAAACCCGTCTTTCAGATCGCCCAGCTTGATGGCTTGTACCGGGCAGACTTGGACGCATTGCCCGCATTTGATGCAGGAAGAGAGGAAGTCCGATTCATTGAGTGCGCCAGGTGGACGCAGACGAGGCGTCTTGGCACTGGTGACCGGTATGTAGCCCAGCAGTGACAGGCCAATGACTGCCCCGGTCAACCCGGCCGAATGCAGGAATTTACGCCGGGCTTTCTGTGCTTTTTCAATCGACATGGCCGGTTTTTTGGCCGGTGCAGGTTTGTTTTCGCTCATGATTTTGCCGATCTTGCAGGTTTGACGAAGCGCGGTGCATCGTCCTTGAGTTGCAGTTCAGGCGAGGAGAACGGTGCCAGACGCTCAAGAAAATCGAGCAGTTCGAGTACCGGTGACGTCTTGAAGAATTGTGCAGCGGGTGTTTCGATCCAGATCTGGTCGGCGTAGGAGTACAGTTCGTGGGGGGTGTCACCCACGCCATCACCGTTGCGGTCGAAGCCTTGATAGTCGGCAAAATAGTTGCCGCGCCACTGGTTCTTGTCGGCCACGCCGCGCCCCATCTGGACAACGTCGGTCAGATTGCCTTCGAAAATGTTGTCGGTCAGGATGTTGCCACCCAGTTCACTGGTAAAGCGAATGGCTACACCGTTGAAGGCAAACCGGTTGTTCTTGAAACGAATGGTGGTGTCCGGTTCGAAAGGCGACAGATCCGAACCCACACCAACCGCACAGTAGATCACCTCATTATTTTCTACGTCGGAGTCGCTCGACTCCTTGAAACCAAAAGCCATGCCTGTGGCGCCGGTTGCGTGGGAAATGGTGTTGCCACGCAGATGGATGCGCTCGGTGTACATCAGGTAGATGCCGACCGCATTGTCGTAGAACGAATTGCCTTCGACGACGCTATCCTTGGCAAACATGAAGTGGATCGAATAACGACTGCGTTTGCCGATGTTATTGCGGTAGGTGTTGTGGTTCGAGTACCAGGCCACCATGTCGCGAGAATCGATCACCTGATTACTTTCGATCAGGTTGTGGTTGCTGTACCACAGGCGAAGGCCGTCGCCGCGCACGCCAAGCTCGAAGGGCTTGGATGAAATCTTGTTGTTGCGCAAGACGTTATGATTGGCTTGCTTGAGGTCGATACCAAACAGGCAGTCACGGATTTCGACCCCTTCCACGACATGGTGATCGCCACGCACATTCAGGCAGCTGTCGTCGCTATCATGCGAGTCGCCCGATCCCTGCAGCTTGACGCCACGCAAGGTGGCTCCCTTGGTATCAATGACAAAGACCGTTCCTTTGCCGCCAGCATCGATGATGACTTGATCGCCGCCATCGATGGTCAGGGGCTTGTCGACTAGAACGGGACCGGCATAAATGCCGGGAGGCGGCTTGAGTACCGAACCGGCTTCTGCGTTGTCGACCAATGTCTGAAACCAGGGGATATCGGTCCGATTGGGGGCCGAAGGGCGCAGTGCTTTTTCTGATGAGGAACCCCAGTTGGCACTCAGGTTGGGCTTGCCCATGCCTTCCAGGGATTGAGAGGCGGCCAGGCCCGCAGCACCCACGCCGGCAAGAACGCCAAGCGTGAGCAGCGGGCCGCGAATGAAGCGCAGCATGCCGGTACTACTCGGCAGTGCCTTCGCGCAATTGCTTGCGACGGATGAGCAGGGCCAGCATCAGGCTGATGAAGATAATAACCAGCAGACCGTAACCCCAGTAAGGATAGGAGAAGGTCGAGAACTGTGCGACTTTGCCTTCACCGAAAACGGTCGGCATGAACGGCTTGACGGTGAAAGCGCCCCACGGATGCATGTTGTGTCCGAAGAACCACAACCAGCCAGCATAGGTAATCACGAAGAACATTGGCAGCAGTGCCGGAACCAGTGCCAGAAGAAGCTGGAAAGGACGGATCAGTTTTACGCCGATAATGACCACAACCATCACGGCAATCAGCCCGCAAATGACCAGCTTGGAAATGTTGCGGACGTTGCTGCCCCACGTGTTGATCAGGTCCATGTCCTTGAAGAAAGTACCAGCTTCCTGCATGTAGGCCTGAACGTGGGTTTCCAGATGGCCCATGACGAACTGGTCGATCAGCATCCATGCAGCGACAGCAATGAAACCTGCGGTCAACACGGCCAGACGGGGTTTTTTCTTGGGCAGTGCAAAAGCCAGCATCATGACGGCAAAGAAACCGAAGAAGAACTTGGCCAGCGGCTTCTCGACCGGCGCGCCGGTGGCGATCGGGAACATGCCGACATAGTGGTTGATTGTGTTCATTTCATGAACGCAATCAAGACCTTCGGCATTCTTGTTCAGGTCTTTCTTGGCGTCGGTAATCGGGTTGTAGCGTTCATCTTCGTGCGAGAGATCCTTCTGGATAATCTCGTTGGCCATGCGCGTGCCTTTGCCCGCAGCCTTGCAGCCGTTGTAGACGCCATCAAAATGGAAGTGGATACGGATGCCATCGGGGAAGGCATCGGTCGGATAATTGGGTGCTGTCAGTGAAACCCACCAGATGGGGGCAAAGTAGGCGGCGATCAGCGCGACTAGCGCGATCAGGGTTAAACCACCAACGATTTTATTCTGCTTTTCCATAACGCTTCTCTCTGTTCTCAGTGTGTGGTTATTGCAGCATTCTCTGATGCCTGGGTAAAAGAGGCAGCCTGTTCGGCAGGCTGCCTCCCGTCAAACAATTACTTCTTTTTGGCTGCGCCAGCCTTCGGCTTGCACATGTTACCCGGCATAACCAGGCTTGACTGGTATGCGGAAATCGAGATCAGTTGATCATTGCTGTACTTCTTGATGATCTTGACCATGTCCGGGTTTGCGTTGCGGCGATGGCCGTCACGGATTTCCGTCATCTGGCGCAGCAGGTACTTGTAGTGCTGACCAGCGATAACAGGGTAGAACTTGTCTTTGACGCCTTCACCGTTCTTGCCGTGGCATTCCAGACATTCCTTCTCGTACAGTGCCTTGCCTTCGGCCAGGCGCTTTTCCGTATCCGTCGGAGCCTTCCAGTCCTTGCCGGCATCGCCGGGTTTGGAGTCGTAGTGGCCGTGATCGATCGGGATGCACAGGCCTTCGATGTAGGCAGCAACGTCAGCCAGTTCCTGCGCATCGGTCAAAGTGGCGGCAAACGGGTACATCGTCGGATTGTCACGCAGACCGGCGCGGATGTCAGCCATCTGCTTGATCAGAACCGTGGTGTGCTGGCCAGCCAACTGCGGGAAAGTGCCGTCAGGACGGCCAGCACCAGACGGGAGGTGGCAGGCGCCGCAGGTTTCATAACCTTCTTCGCCGCGCTTCTTGTCACCCTTCTTGGTCAGTGCTTCAACTTTTTCGCCAGCCTGGGCATTCCACTTGTAGTCCTTGCCTTCGATGCCTTCCTGTTTGGGGGCGGGCGGGGAGGCCATGGCAACGCCTGCCGAGAGCAGGCCAATCAAAAGGAGTGATGCTTTCATGTTTGTGTCCTTTTAAGGCAATTGTATTTAACGCTGAATGCATTGTCCCACTGGGAATATCAGCATTCTTTGATATCGGTCAGAAGCCGGGCAAGCCCGGCTTCAACAGATCATTTCAGCTTCGAAAGATGCTCGGCGATTGCCTTGATCTCTTCGTCATTAACCAGGTGCATGACGCCCTTCATGGCAGCGGTTTGGCCGTTGTTACGGGCGCCGCTCTTGATGTCCTTCATCTGTGCTTCGATGTAAGCAGCATTCTGGCCGGCAACCTTGGGATAGCTTGGCATCAGCGGCTTGTCACCCTTCGGGCCGTGGCAGGCGTTGCAGGTTTTGTCCTTATACAGGGCGGCGCCATCCAGGGCAGCGATAGCAGGAGATGCGACGACCGCGGCAGCGATCAGAGTCATTACAAATTTCATGGTTTTTCCCTCTCTAAAGTAAAACGGGGAGCAGATTGACTCCGCTCCCCGAAAATTGCCTTAAGTCAGATCAAGATTGCTTACTTGACCTTCTTGGCACCGTTCTGCTCAAGGTAGGTCTTGGCGCGCAGACCGATGTCGGCTGCCTTGACCTGGTATTGCCAAACTTGCTCAGCCCACAGATTGGCTTGTTCCCAATCCTTCTTGGCAGCAGCAGCTTCGTGCTTCGCCTTGGCTTCCTTGATCTTGCTCAGCTGGTCGGTAGCATCATCGACCATGTTGACCACGTCCGGGAAGTCCTTGAAGTTGACGCTGGTGATGTAGCCAACCACAGAGTCGATAACAGCCTGGGTGTCAGCAACCTTCTTGACCGTTGCCTTATAGTCGGCTTCGGTGTAGCTGCCCTTGGCGATCTCGGTCTTCGTCGGCTTCCAGCCCTTCGGCTTGACCAGCAGGTAACCTTGCATTTCAAGGTGCAGGGCAGAGCAGAATTCCGTGCAGTAGTACGGATAGACGCCT
The DNA here is from genome assembly GCF_020510665.1 of Dechloromonas denitrificans. Lineage (NCBI taxonomy): Bacteria > Pseudomonadati > Pseudomonadota > Betaproteobacteria > Rhodocyclales > Azonexaceae > Dechloromonas > Dechloromonas denitrificans. Next base: position 2,062,694 of record NZ_CP075187.1, on the reverse strand, counting down.
TCCTTGTCAGCCTTGAACTTGACGGTCACTGTCTTGCCCGGTTCAACTGAGGCATGAACGTTCATGGTCGACACGGTGAAACCGTGGGTTTCGTCCTGGGCGCGTTCAAGGTTGGTCAGGTGGATGGTGACTTCGTCGCCAACGTCAGCTTCGATGGTTTCCGGGGTGATGTGGGAACGGATCAGCGTGCCATAGACAGTGATCTTGTTGCCCTTCTTCTCGGTACGTTCTTCACCTGCACGGACAGCGCCCGGGTGCGGCTTGTCGGTACGGGAATCGGTGCCGACCTTGTAGCGGACGCCTGGTTTCAGCTTGGTTGCATCGATGGCGACTGCATAGTGCGGCTCACCCAGCGGCAGCGGCATGTCGTACAACAGTTGCATCTTGTCGTTCGAAATGTCGATCAGCTGATGGTTCTGCGGATGCAGCGGACCAACCGGCACGAAACGGTCGATGGCCAGCTTGTTCAGCGCAACCAGGTAACGACCCTTCGGATCGGCAGAGTCGCCTTCCATGGTCATCAGGTGGCCAATGTTGTAATGGACGGAAATCTTGTCCAGTACCTTGCCTTCGCAGTGGTTCCATTTGACGACTTGCGAGTCAACATAGAGCGAGGTGTAGGCAATACACGGCTTGGAGTCATACTGGGTGTGCAAGGGGCCGAGGCCGAGTTGGACCTGAGCGTGCAGGGCGTCCTTCATGCCAATGACCGGAATGCCGTACGGATCCTTGGATTCGAACTTGCCAGCCTTGATGGCGGCCTGAATCTTCTCGAAGGAATAGACGGAAACGTGGGTGTCCAGCTTGCCTGCGACAGTCAGGAACTTGCCGTCCGGGGTGACGTCCACACCGTGCGGAGATTTCGGTTCCGGAACCAGGAAGAGGATGCCTTCTTTGATCGACACATCCATCGGCAGTACGTTGTGGCCGTTGATCTTCTTGGCTTTGCCGGCGGCAACCAGTTCAGCAGCCTTCTTCCAGTTGATCACGTGCAGATAGTCGGTGTCCTTGGCGGAGCAACCAGCTTCATACGGCGGACGGCCTTTTTCAATGCCGCCAACGTAACGCTCGGAACAGAAAGAGTTGGTGAAGGACCAGCCATCAGACGGACCTTTGCCAGCATCGGACAAATCCTGGGAGTACGGCGGCAGTTCGAGGGAGAAGGACTGCTTCGGGTCGAGGCGGCCTTCCTTACGGTCGAACTTCCAGTAGGTCACGCCACCACGATACTTTTCGTTGAACTCTTCAAGCGGGTAGAACTTCTTGTTTTCGAGCGGCGTTGCATACTGGGCTGCTTCGATAACGTATTCGGTATTCGGGGTGACGAAAGCGCCACCGTGCTCCGACTTGTAGATCGGGTTGACCACGATCTGCTTGGTTTCGAAGTCACGCAGGTCGATCACGGCGAGGCGCGGATTGGCCTTGTCGTTGATGAACAGGAACTGACCGTCGTATTTACCCTGGGTTTCGGAAATGGCCGGGTGGTGCGTATCGCCCCAGTTGATTTCCTTGCCGTCGATATTGCCCTGACGCAGCACTGCCTTCGAGTTTTCATCGAAGCCGTAGCCCTGCCATGGTTCCGGGGTGAAAACACCGATGTATTTCAGGATGCGCATGGACGGAATGCCATACACAATGATCTGGCCAGACTGGCCGCCAGATGCAAAAACCACGAATTCATCGCGCTTGCCGGTCGGGACATAGGTCTTGGACGCAGCCAGCAGATCCTGCTGGCTCAGACCGCGACGCTTCATCACGTCCTGCAGCGACTCGGCGGCCCAGGATGAGGCGGCACCGAAACCGATCCCCGCTGCAAGAAGCAGCACGGAGGATTTGACTGCAAATTTATTCATTTGAAAATCTCCCATTGATACAAGAAGTTGTACTTCTGTTCCCCGATTGCTGCATGCGGCAAATCGTCGCTGCGGCAATTTGTCGCACACTGTATTCCTCGTAGAGTGTGAAAAAATTGATGTTTGTTAATTCCATTGGCACTTCTTCAGGGAAAATGCGGGAAACCCCTGTTTGGCGTGCTCAAGAGCTCATCGCGTGAATAAAAAAATACTGATAGATACGATCGGCATCTTGCTGATTGCGCTGGTTGTGGTGGTCGGCTACAAACTCTCACCAATACTTTTACCCAAGGCGGATGTAACTGTTCGGCCTGATCCTGCGTGTAACCTCCAGCGCGAATCGTGCGCCGTTGAGTTGCCGTCAGGTGGGCGTATTGAATTGTCCAGCAGTGTTTTGCCGATTCCAATGGTCAGGCCATTTGAAATCCGGGTCGCAACAAGTGGCTTTACACCGGGCAAGGTGGAAGTTGATTTTGCTGGTGTCGACATGAATATGGGGCTGAATCGCCCTGAACTTGGGTTGCGCGCTCCGGGGCAATATGCAGCCGAAGTCAGTTTGCCGGTTTGCATTACTGGTTTGATGGACTGGCAGGTGACCGTACTTGTTGAAACCGGTGCTGAACGGATTGCCATTCCATATCGTTTTTCTGCCGGAGCTCATGAGTAATGTCAGAACGTATTCTTCTGGGGATTGCCGGTCTCCTTGCTGCGCTGGTGCTTGGACTCGCCTTGTTTTGGCATCCTGAATTGCCTGACCGTCAATTGCCAAAAGCTGCGACAGTGGCGGGGGGGGATTTCACGCTGGACTCTGCCTCTGGTCCTGTGTCGCTCCAGGATTTTCGTGGCAAGCTGGTTCTACTTTATTTTGGATACACCTATTGTCCGGATATCTGCCCGACATCCTTGAGTGCCACTTCAGAAGGATTGAAGCAACTGGCTCCGGATGAGTTGGCGCGAGTGGCCATGCTTTTTGTGTCTGTCGACCCGGAGCGCGACACGCCGTCACGTCTCAAGGAGTATGCAGAATTTTTCCATCCACAAATCATTGGCGTAACGGGGGCATCGCAAAATCTTGCTGAAATAGCCAAGCGCTATGGTGTTTTTTATGCGCGCCAGAAAGTTGAAACTGCAGGCGGGGGTTATGTCGTCGATCACACATCGGATACTTATGTGGTCGGCACAGATGGTGCCCTGCTTGGCAAGATTGCTCATGCCACGCCCCCCGACCAGGTGGTTGTGGCAATTCGTAAATATTTGAACCAGAAACCCTGAAGGAGAAGTTGCTCATGAAACACCTGTCCCTGCTGGCCGCCGGCCTGATGTTTTCCGCCGGCGTGTTTGCCGGTGCTGCCGATGCCGTATCGGTTCAGGATGCCTATGTTCGTTTGGCGCCGCCCAATGCGCCGGCAACTGGCGCCTTTATGGTGATCAAGAATAATGGCGAAAAGGACGTCAAGGTCCTTAAGGCAGATAACTCGGCTTCCAAGGTTACCGAATTGCACACCCATCTCAACGAGGCGGGTGTGATGAAAATGCGTCCGGTGTCAGCGATCGAAATCAAGTCGAAATCCGAAGCTGTGCTCAAGCCGGGAAGTTTGCACATCATGTTGATTGATCTCAAAGCGCCAATGAAAGAGGGGGATGTGGTCCCGATTACCCTGAGTTTTGACGATGGGAGCAGTAAGGTGGTCGATGCCAAGGTTGTTAGGCCGACCGTGGCGCCTGCGTCTATGGATCACATGAATCACAAGCACTAAAACAGCCTTGGGGTTTTGTTGACCGCAGCAATCCCTTGTTTTTATGAGGGGCTCTTTTTGTGCTGGAGCCCCTCGTGTCAGTTTCTTTGCTTGCGTTTGATTTTTGTTGCAAGTGCACAATAAGTGGTGGTCGATTTACAACTTTATACAAAACGCATGCCGTCAGTGTTAGAATTCAAGAAGTTTGTCTACGCTCCGCCGTGGACTGTTGAATGCCTATTCTGTTCGGGAGAGTTATTTTGTCTAATCGTGAAACGCGATCCGCCATTACGCTAATTCTGGCGCTGGGGCTGTTGTCCAGCTCTGCATATGCCGCTGATGAAGGTGCTCAAGCAGCAGATGCCGCAAAGGCAAAATCAACGGTAGAGGCTGGCGAAGGAGCAACAACCTGGAGCAGTGGCGCTGCCGGCGGTCTTTTCTTTGGCGGAGCAGATACAGGTAGCAGCATTGGCCAGCAGTCGGTGACGACAGGGTATGAGCTCGGTGGTTCCGGTGTGGCGGGCGGTCGTACTCCCGCGCAGGAAAATGCAATCATGACCTCGCCTGCGAAGGGGCGTCCGATTCGTTTCGATAATGGCGTCTTCATTTATCCTGCGGCAATGATTGGTTTTGGCCGTAACAACAATGTGTTGGGGACCAATACCAACCAGAAGTCCTCCGAGTTCGTGGTGCTACGTCCTGAACTGGTTACTGAGCTTAAAACCCATGGTGACCGCTACACACTGAGCTACCTTGGCAACTATGCTCATTACGCAAACGCTGCCTCTGACGATTTTAACCACCATGAATTCTGGGCGGCTGGCGACAATTATTTCACCAGCCGAGTGCGCCTTGGCTGGGGTGTAGGCTATCTGGACAAGACCGACCCGCGCGGCTCAACTGACCGTGCCAGCTCGCAGGAGCCCGATCGCTGGCATGCTCCAGTGGTTCGTGCCTTGGGGATTTATGGTGCTCAAGGTGCCGTCGGTCGCATCGAAGGCGAAACCTCCTTCATGCGCAAGCGTTATGACAATAATCGCAATACCACGGTCCAGTCCGATGTTGACTTGACCACGGTGTCCGGTCGCTTCTTCTATCGTTTCATGCCCCGGACCTCTCTGGTGTTCGAAGCTCGCAACACCTGGGCTAACTACGTTTCCCCGCTTTCTACTTCGGATAATACCGATACTCGCCTGTATGCAGGCTTGACTTGGGAAGCCACCGCGAAAACTACGGGTACGATCAAGGTGGGTCAGGCGCACAAGAATTTTGATGATGGTTCGCGCAAGGACGCCACGATGGGTAGCTGGGAAGGTGGCTTGCGTTGGTCGCCACTGACTTATTCGCAGTTTGATCTGCAAAGTTCGCGCGCCCCAGCAGATTCGACCGGCATCGGCAACTACGTGATCAATAGTGGTACGACGTTGGTATGGAATCACAAGTGGGCCAGCTACATCTCTTCCCGTGCCAATCTGGGGCTGTTGAAAAGCCAGTATTCCGGTGACGCTCGTGAAGATAGTACGCGTAACTATGGTCTGGGCTTCTTCCACGAAGTGGGTTACCGCGCACGGGTTGGCCTAGACTGGAATCGCACGGACCGGAATTCCAACCAGGATACCTATGACTTCAAGCGCGACGTCATGATGGCAACCCTTGAAGTCGTTCTCTAAGTTTTGTCTAAGCGAGGTTTTGTTGTGGGTTTTCTTCGGCTATTGATGGTTTGGGTGTTGTCTGTATCTTTGGCTTACGCCCAGTCTGATGTTCCATCGCTTTCCGGTAATGATCGTGCAGCTCCTGCGACGGGGCTGTCCACTTATCGCTTGGCGGCAGGAGACGTAATTACCATTCGTGTCCTCGGCGAAGATGACCTCAGCAAGGAAAAGATCCGGCTCACTGATGCCGGGTCTGTTTCCTATCCTGCGCTGGGTGAAGTCAAGGTTCTGGGATTGACAACCGGCGACCTAGAGCGAATTGTGACCAGCGGCCTGAAGGGGCGCTACCTGGTAAATCCGAAGGTTTCTGTCCAGATTGAAGAGTATCGTCCGTTTTACATCAACGGCATGGTTGATAAGCCTGGTGGCTATCCGTACCAGCCAGGCCTGACTGTTCGCAAGGCAGCATCGCTGGCTGGGGGGTTCAAGGAACGTGCTTCGGTCAACAAGATTTCAATCATTCGGGATGGTGATGCATCCCAGCGCTCGCAAAAGGCAGAGTTGAATACCTTTGTGATGCCCGGTGACATTGTCACTGTCGATGAAAGCTTTTTCTAAGCTTTTTTCTTTTCCCGTTATTTAAATGCAGGCGTGCCTTCGGGCACGCAATCAGGCTGAACTGAATGTCGACTGAACTCACTCAAGACCACAATAAGCACAAGCAGATTTTTCTGCATGATCCTGCCGATAACGCCGATAAGCTCGATATCGTTGAATACTGGCGCAGTATCACCAAGCGAAAAGTGGCGATTGTTGCTTTTGGTTTGGCCGTAGCTTTGTTGGCAGCAGTTGTGGTCTTCGTGATGACTCCTGTTTATCGGGCAACGGTAACGGTTTTGATCGAAGCCAATAAATCGAAGGTTCTGTCGATTGAAGACGTTTACTCCGGCATATCCCAGAATCGTGAGTATTTCCAGACCCAGGTCGAAATCATCAAATCGCGTGAAGTTGCTGTTAAAGCAATTATCAAGACCAAGCTTTGGGAGCGTGAGGAGTTTGATCCTCGTGAGAAGTCAAAGTCCTGGGTAGGTTCGATATTGGCCAGTACGGGATTTACCGACGACCTGGAAAAGAAGGAATGGACTGAGCTTGCCTTGGCAGAGGCGATTTATACTGGCTTTTCCAAGCGATTGACGATTGAGCCAATTCGTTTGAGCCAACTTGCCAAAATCAGCTTTGAGTCCAAAGATGCAGAGTTGTCTGCTTTGGTAGCGAATGCCGTTGCCGATGTGTACATCGAGAATGATCTTGATGCCCGCTACAAGGTAACGAAGCAGGCGAGCAGCTGGCTGCAGGAGCGTTTGTCATCTCTCAAGACAAAGCTTGATGAATCTGAACGTGCGCTGCAAACTTTCCGTGAAAAAGAAGGCATTGTCGACGTCAAGAATGCTGCGCAAAGTGGTGCTGGCAAACAGATTGAAGAAGTTACCCAGCGTCTCGTCGAAACACGGATGAAGCGTGCCGAGGCTGAAAATGCTTACAACCAGATCAAAAATGCACCTAAAGGCGCAGATCTAAGTTCATTGCCTGCGGTAATCAAAAATACCATTGTGGGTGAGGCAAAGAAGCAGGAAGGTGAAGCAGAGCGCCGTCTTTCTGAAATTGCTCAGCGTTACGGTACGGAGCATCCAAAGTATCTGCAGGGTGAAGGCGAGTTAAAGGCTGCTCGTGACAATGTCAAGCGGCAGGTCGACATGGTCGTGTCGAGTGTGACTCGCGAATACGAGGCGGCTCGCGGTACGGAGCGTGCGCTTGAGGGCATCATGGCCTCGGCGCGTGGCTCGGTCCAAACAATCAACCGCAAGGAATTCGAATTGGGCGTGCTTGACCGCGAAGTCGAGTCAAATCGCCAGATGTATGACATGTTCATGAAGCGTGCCAAGGAAACCAATGTAGCGGGCGATTTGCAATCTGCAGTTGCACGTGTCGTTGATCCTGCTGTGGTGCCGAATAAACCCGTCAAACCGCAAAAAGTTCAAATCATTCTGATTGCTTTTGTCCTTGGTCTGTTTATTGGCGTCCTGTCTTCCTTGTTGCTTGATCGTCTCGATAACACCTTGAAGACGACTGAAGATATTGAAACCAAGCTCAAGCACCCGTTGCTGACGACTTTACCGCTGCTCGACAAATCCGAGGTTGAACGGACGTCGACCGCGCGTCTTTTCCTGGATCAGCCAAAATCGCTTTATTCCGAAGCGATCCGTACAGCGCGGACCGGGGTGCTGCTCTCTGCCATCGATCTTGACAAGCGTATTCTGCTTGTTACTTCCAGTCTGCCGGGTGAGGGCAAGACCACATTTTCGATTAATCTGGCAATGGCTCATGCCCATACCAAAAAGACCCTGCTGATCGATTCGGACATGCGTCGCCCCGCTGTTTCCAAGGGGCTTGATCTGGGTAAAGGCTCCAAAGGCTTGTCGAATCTGGTGTCAGGAACGGCAACCTTGGAGGAATGCTTGCAGGCTGTTGAAGGTTCCAACCTGATGATCCTGCCATCCGGGACCATTCCGCCAAATCCGCTTGAACTGCTGCTTTCCCAGAAGTTCAAGGATACCTTGGCGCAACTCTCGGAAACCTTTGACATCATTATCATCGACTCTCCGCCGGTCGAACTAGTCAGCGACGCGTTGGTGATCAGCGCCCTGACTACCGGTGTCATTTATGTGGTCAAGGCACTCGATACGCCGTATCAGCTTGCTCGCAAGGGGCTACAGCGCCTGCGTCGTGCCGATGGTCAGATACTGGGTGTCGTGCTGAATAAACTGGATTTCGCCCACGCAGAGAAGTATTACGGCGAATATTCTGGCTACGGTAAATATGGCTACGGCACCAAAGGCTATCAAGGTGGCTACGGCACAGTCTATGGCGATGATGCAAACACCTGATCGTTGCAACAGGTGGTGCATAGCGTAGCTGAACTGAAGGAGCAGGGGAAAAGCATGATCGATCTACACTCTCATTTGCTCTACAGCGTCGATGACGGTGCTGCCACGCTGGATGAGTCGCTTGCTCTGGCCAGGGTGGCTGTCGACGACGGTATCCGGGTTGCTGTCATGACGCCACACATCCACCCCGGCCGTTACAGTAATGTACGTTCCGGGCTTGAGAGCCGGGTTGAAGCATTCCAGTCAGAGCTGAAAGAACACGGCATCCCGCTTGAAATTCGCCTTGGTGGTGAGGTTCGTCTGAGTGTCGAGTCACTGGAATTGATTCTGGATGGCGAGATCCCTTTTCTGGGAACCGTCGACGGTTATCGCATCATGCTTCTTGAGTTCCCACACCAAATTATTCCGGTCGGGAGCCAGCAATTTGTCGACAAACTGCTGCAACTCAAGATTCGTCCATTGATTGCCCATCCTGAGCGGAACAAGGCAGTCATGGCACAACCTGAAAAAATTCATCCTTTTGTGGACAGTGGATGCTGGCTGCAGATCACGGCAGGTTCTATTGCCGGGCGTTTTGGCGAAACTTCGCGCAAAACAGCCGTGACGCTGATTCAGAATGAATGGGCTCACGTTATTGCCAGTGATGCGCACAATATCGATCATCGTCCTCCCATTTTGGGCGAGGGCAGAGATGCTGTTGCGGAATTGGTCGGTGAAAAGATGGCCTGGCAAATGGTCAGGGATCGTCCTGCACGGATTTTGGGTCTGGAATGAACGATGCGCCGAATGAGGCTTCGCTCGGTATCGGTGCTCAGGCGCTGATTGGGCTGCTGCTTGTTGCCAGCAGTGCCTCGCTGTATTTTGGTCTGCGTGCTGCGCTGGCTGATGCTGTATCCATGCAGTCTCGCTGGCAGATTACCCAATGGCAAAGTGGGAAATCACCTTTGCCCAAAGTGATCGAATGGGGGACAGCGCGCAATGATCTGGTCGCAGCGTTGCACTGGACGCCGAGTGATCCGCAGCTGCATGAATATCTTGGTTATCTTTACGGTTTGCGTGCGACAAGTTCCCGGGCCATTCCAGAGCTTGAGCAAGCCATGCTGGCCGATTCGGTAAGTTATTTCAGGCAGGCCGTTGTGAATCGACCGATGTCACCTTATGCATGGGTTAACTTGTCTCTGGCCCTGCATTTGCAAGGGGGGCAAGACGAGGCCTTATGGCAGGCATGGGAACGTGCCTGGCAATATGGCAATAGGGAAGCTGGCGTACAACGCACGTTGGCTGAAATAGGTTTTGCTCGTTGGCGAGAGGCGGGCACCGCGCGCCAGGCTAAATTGATCGACATGATTGATAATGCCCGGCCGCACTCCAAGGGTGACTTGCTTGCAATTGCCAAGCGCTTTGACAAAGCTGCGCTGCTCAAGCACTGACCACCAGGGCAAGACAGCGCATAGCCCTTGGTCTTTCTCTCTTAAAGCCGCTGTTCCTTGGCGAGTTTCTCGAGCAATTCACGCCATAGGCGTACCTGAGACGCACCACCTTTGCGGGTAGCTCCTGAGGGCAGCCATATATCGTCATCGTTGAAGCTGTAAACAGGTTCAAGGTCAGGGCGCTGTGAGGCTGGTTTTACCTCTTTGACCAGATTGTCGAGAATTAGCGGGTCGGCATCCGGGCGAGGGTAGTAAGCCAGGACCATATGGGATTCGCCAACACTGGTTGCCTTGACATAACTGATGCGCAGGCGCTCGATGGGTATGCCGAGCTCCTTCAGCGACAAATATTTGGCAATAGAATAATCTTCGCAATCCCCCCCGAAAGAGCTAAGCATTTCAACCGGTGTGGCCCAGTAGTCCTCTTTCCCCCAGTGCGCGCTATCGTTGATATAAGGCACCTGGTTCATGAATTCATTGGTCTTGCGGAGAGTCAGCGTTTCGGCTCTGGGGTCACTCTGGCGCGCGCCTGTTGCTTCGGCGGATTTCATGTCGGTCAAGAGACGTTTCCAGATGAGCAGCCGTTTCGGCGCCTCCGGTGAAAACTGGCGAGCGACATAGTTGAGCAGGTTATCCGAAAAATCGACGAGCCCAGCCACCACCGGCAGAGTGGCAGCAACAAGGGCAAGCGCAGCAAGAAATCGAAAATTTCGCTTTGAAAAAAGCATCCGGAAAAACAGCTAACGTCGCAAGCTCCCCATTCTACAGGCACATGCAGAATGGCGGGCAGACATCCATCAGGTTCGAAATTGGCTGCGGACGTCTGCGTGAGATTCGGAATATGACTAATGTCTTATTTCAAATCTGCCGGACTGAGGGGAGAATGCCCCGCTTTGCCGAAACCAATTTTCGGCATCTGTTTCAATCAGGATAACGGTTTGAACCTTCGCCATCCCCTTGCTCTGGCTCTGCTCATACTCACGCTCGGCGGCTGTGCGTCGGTATTTGATGCCCCTTATGAGGAAATCCAGCCCGAAGTTGTTCAGTTGGAGCCTGAGGCCATTGAAGTCGAACCTGGCCCACTGCACGAGATACTCGCGCACGCACCTTCGCCCGCTGTCCATTACCATGATTTGTGGGATCGCATCAGGCATGGATTCAAGGTTGATGATCTGGAGAAAGACCCTCAGGTTATCCGTGTCGCGCGCAAATTTGCCGCCGACAAATTTCTTGACCATACCTCGCAACGAGCTGCCAACCTCTTGTTTTATGTGGTCGATGAGGTCGAGCGCCGAAAGTTGCCGATGGAGCTTGTGCTGGTTCCTTTCGTTGAGTCAGGTTACACACTGGAGGCCCAGTCACATGCCGAGGCGCACGGAGCGTGGCAGTTCATCGAAAAGACAGCGCGTACCTACGAGTTGAACATTGACCGCTTCCAGGATGAAAGACGTTCGCTGATTACCTCGACTCGTGCCGCACTGGATTACCTCAGCATGCTGCATGGCATGTTTGATAGCTGGCCATTGGCCATGGCAGCCTACAACTGTGGTGAAAAACGCATTCAGGCGGAGGTCGACCGTGCCAAGGCTCGCGGCATCAAAAAGCCGAATTTCAACGATCTTGCCGCAAAGTTGCCGGAAGAAACCCGTAACTATGTGCCTCGTATTTTTGCCTTGAAAAAGGTCATTGCCGATCCGGCTTTCTACAAGATAACCCTGCCACCGATTGAAAATGCGACTCGTCACACCGTGGTTGAAATGCATCGTGACATTGATGTCAGCCTTGTGGCGCGTCTTGCGGGGCTTCCGCTAGCCAAGTTCATCGCGCTCAATCCGTCACTCAACGCGCCGATCATTGTGGGGCGCAGTCATACCCAGTTGCTGCTGCCACACGATGCTGCGCTGCAACTGGTGATCAACATGGGAAATCACCCCGGCCCCTGGGTGTCGTGGCGTGCCGTTCGTGTCACGCGGCCGACCACCCAAGGTGAGCTGGCGCGTCGCAATAATGTACCGGTGAGGTTGATCGCGCAGGCCAATCCATTGCCGGAGGGCCACTATTACGCGGTTGGTTCAACCCTGCTTTTGCCTTTGCGGAGCCATGAAATTGCCGCTGACATCGAGTTGCAGCTTGCTCAGCGATCAGTTTTGACAACGAAGGCGCCGGGTTTGCCGGCAAACGATGCCAAGGCTGCCAAATGATCTTTCATTCTCATTTTTGGCGTAGCGAAGCAATCCTGCGCATTCAATAAATCAAATATATCAGGGAGATGTGATGGCAAAAGGAATGATTCTCGCGGCCGGTCAGGGGACTCGCGTTCGGCCTTTGACCAAGGATTTGCCCAAGCCGATGATTCCCATTCTCGGCAAGCCGGTGATGGAATACCTGATCGAACATCTGGCCCGGCACGGTATTACCGACATCATGATCAATGTTGCCTACAACCATCGCAAGATCGAGGAGTATTTCGGTGATGGTCATCGTTGGGGCGTCAATATCGGTTATGCCTACGAAGGTATTTATGAGCATGGCGATATCCTGCCCAAGCCGCTGGGTTCTGCGGGGGGCATGCGCCGGATTCAGGATTTCAGCGGGTTTTTTGACGAAACAACGCTGGTTATCTGTGGAGATGCCATCATCGATCTCGATATTGGCGCTGCCTTGGCCGAGCACAAGAAGGAAGGCGCGATTGCCAGCGTGGTGACGCTTGATGTTCCAAGCGACCAGGTCCAGAACTACGGCATTGTTGTGGCCGATGATGATGGTCGCATCCGTTCTTTCCAGGAAAAGCCAAAACCTGAAGAGGCGCGGTCGACCCTTGCCAGTACCGGTATTTACATTTTCGAACCGGAAGCGATCGACCTCATTCCGGCCGGTGGCGAATTCGACATCGGTAGCCAGCTGTTTCCCATGCTGGTTGAACGCGATCTGCCGTTCTACGCCCAGAACCGCTTTTTCAACTGGATCGATATTGGTCGCGTTACCGACTACTGGTCTGTCCTGCAAAAAGTGCTGAGTGGCGAAGTGGCCGAAATGCGCATGCCGGGCCGCCAGATCGAGCCGGGTGTCTGGGTCGGGCTGAATACCAGCATCAGCTGGGGTAGCGTCAAAATTGTCGGGCCGGTGTACATCGGCTCCAGCGTCCGTATCGAGCCTGGTTGCTCGATCATCGGACCGAGCTGGATCGGCCACGGCAGCCATCTGCGTGCCGGATCAAAAGTGGTTCGCAGCGTGTTGTTCGAATACACGCGTATCGGCGAAAACATGAATTTCACCGAGATGATTGTTTCGCCTCGCTACTGCGTCGACCGCAGCGGTCATGCGACCTATGTCGGGGATGACCGGTTTCCGCTGCGCTGGGGAGATTCGCGCGGCTGAGTCAGCCGGTCCGCTGGAAAACGCTTGTCGGTGCGATCTCTTTTACGCAAGGAATTCCCTTGAGCTACCTTGTTTCTCCATTATTTGCCAAAGCCCGCATCCTGGTCATCGAAAGTGACCCGGCCATGCGGGCTCACATCGAGAGCATCATCCTGCCTCACGTTGGCGAAGTATTTCTGGCCAAAAATGGCGAGGAGGGCTTGCGCCAGTGGTGTTTGCGCGAACCGGATGTGACGTTGACCGAGATTTCGGTGCCGAGTATCGACGGTTTGGCGATGAGCGAGCAGATCAAGGACCAGGATCCTGATGCGGCTATCGTCGTCATTTCTTCATCGGCAGAAACCGAGCATCTGCGTCGCGCCATCGACATCGGTGTGGATGGCTATGTTTTCAAACCGGTCGATCCTGTGCTGCTGCTTGATGTCATTGCCCGTTGTTTGCGTGATCGCAAGCGGGTCATGGAGCTCAAGCTGGCCCGCATGGTGTTTGAAGTTGCCAACGAAGGCATCATCGTGACCAATGAGGACCGCACGATTCTTGCGGTCAACCCGGCTTTTTCCGAAATAACCGGTTATCGGCCGGATGAGGTGATTGGCGAACGAACTAGCATGCTTTCCGCCGGTGTGCATGGTCCCGAGTTTTATCGGGCGATGTGGGATACCCTGCGTACCCACAGTCGTTGGTCCGGTGAAATTGTCAATCGCCGCAAGGATGGCGTGACATTTTCCGAATGGCTTTCGATTGCTGCGGTCGACGGTGAATTCCAGGGCTCTCGCCGTTATGTTGGCCTGATTTCCGATATCTCGGAACGCAAGAAGGAAGAAGAGCACATTCGGCGCATGGCACATTTTGATGCCTTGACCGGCTTGCCCAACCGCCTGCTGTTCAACGATCGTTTGCAACGTGCAGTTGCCCGTGCCCAGCGCCATCGCCAAAAACTGGCAGTGCTTTACGTCGATCTCGACCGTTTCAAGGAAATCAATGATACCTATGGACATGCGGTTGGTGACGAAGTACTTAAAACCATGGCTGATCGCATGCTCAGCCTGTTGCGCCACAGCGATACGGTGAGCCGACGTGGTGGGGATGAGTTTGTGGTCATTCTCGAACTCAATGAGCATCCGGAAGGATTGGCCAGCGTTTGCGAAAAACTGATCAGCGAACTCAAGCAGCCGTTCCAGTTTGGCAAAATCCAGCTTGAACTGGGGGCCAGCATCGGGGTTGGTCGTTTCCCGACTGATGCCACCGACCCTGAAACCCTGCTTGCTGCTGCCGATAGCGCCCTGTACAGCGCCAAGGCCGCCGGACGAGGCTGCTTCAGATATATCGAGCAGGATGCCCAGAACTCGGCGCGCAACCGTCTGGATATGGAGCGAGAACTGCGTGACGGTCTGAAAAACTGGCGCTATTCGTTACGTTATCTGCCGGAAATTTCCTTGCTCGATGGCCGTCTGGAAAATGTCGAAGCATTGCTGCGATTCCACCATCCTGAATTTGGTCTGCTCGATGCTGGACGTTTCCTTGAGGTGGCCGAGGATATTGGAATCATGCCGGAGCTTGGTCAACTGGCCCTGGCCGAAGCTGTACGCGAATTGACCAGCCTTAACGACATCCATGCCAACCTGGGGCTGGTGATTGACCTTTCCGCACGGCAGCTTTCCGCACCGGATGCCGTTCCCAAGCTGCTCGACACACTCGTTCGCGCCGGTATGCAAACGCGCTACATTACCTTCGAGTGCCCCGAAACTGCATTGACCGGTAATGAAATTGCCCAGCAAACCTTGTTTCGCTTGGCTTACTCGGGCTGCAAATTCACGCTTGATGATTTTGGGGCCGGTTTTTGCTCTTTCGGCCTGATCTGCCAATTACCGATGAGCTCGATCAAGATCGACCGCACCTTTATCAAGGAAATCGACCGTGCTCCGCAAATTCGTGAGCTAGTTGCAGCGCTGATTGCTTTCAGCAAGCGCCTCGGCTTGCGCTCCGTTGCCGAAGGGGTTGAAACACCGTCGCAACTCGAGTTTCTTCGTCAATCCGGCTGTGAAGCCGTGCAAGGCTACATTTTCGGAAAACCGATGACTTGCAACGAGCTGCGGGATTTTATCGTTCACGAAAAATGGCGGGGCACACTGAACGATCGTGTATTGGAACTCTCGACTCAGCATTAACTGCGGGATAATGGACAGTTATTCGCGGTCGACCATGGTTTTTTGATGAAATTGCCTTTCCGTTTTATTCCTCTGCTGGCCTCCGCTCTCGTGGTGGCCGGGTTGTATTGGGGGCTGAACCAGGCAGAGTCGCGCGCAATTTATGCCAGTTGGGACAAAGTGTTGCATGCTTCGGTCTTCTTTGTGATCTGGTGGTTGACGCGCTGGACCTTGAAGGGATCGTGGGTGTGGATCACCCTGATTGCGATTGTCGGTGGCGGAGCGGAGGAAATTCATCAGTTTTTCCAGGAAGGGCACGTGCCGAGCCTGGAGGATTGGTATGCCGATATTGTCGGTGTTACGCTGGCCACGCTGATTTATCTGCTTGGACGCTTGCTCTGGGTGCTGCGCGAGAGTGTGGCTTTGCGCGAAGGCGAGATTGTCCCCGAGCGCCGTGAGGTATCCGCCTGGGGCCGCCATGCGCTGGATTACCGTTGGACTTTCAAGCTGTGGCGTTGGGAATTTTATGTTGTCTTGCTTGGTGGGCGCGAGCGGCGCGAATTGGCGCCTGTCGAGCAGGCTGTGGCGCGATGGAGCGTCTGGGCATTGATTTTCGGGTTTTTATTGGTGTCGACCGCGACGGTCCTGGTTGTCCTGTTGCTGATTCAGGCGGCACTGGGATGGCAAATCCCGGCAGTACTCGAATGGGTTGGGCAAGTCAGGTAGTTGCTTGCAATAAATAAAAGCAGTATTCGGCGGAATTTTGATGATAAGCGATTTTGATATGCCTTTTGTCTTATAGGGCAAATTTCTTCATCGTGGCATTATTCGCGCGCAGCACATTGTCACGAAATGATTGAATTACGGTGGTCAGTTTATGGGTTTCATGTCTTCAGGGCTTGTTCGGCCGCATAGTTCAAAAATTGCATTTTTCCACCGCATCCTGGATGCGGTGATGATCCTGGTGGCTTTGGCTATCTCGCTGGAGTTGACTCACGGCCTTGATCTGGATGGTCCTTATGTCCAGGCCGGTATTTTGGCTGTCCTGCTGTTCGTCATGATTGGCGGTGCCCAGCAGATTTACGGTTCGTGGCGGCTTGAGCCCTTGCACAACGCTGTTTCGAAGACGTTGATGGTCTGGATCTGGACAGCGATTGCGCTGGTTGTGCTGGGTTTTCTTGGCAAAACTTCATCTGACTTCTCTCGTGCGGCAACCTTGGTCTGGTTTGTCCTCGCACCGCTGATGCTGGCGGCTTCACGCATCGCCTTGCGTCTTGTTCTCAACGCCTTTCGCTCTTCCGGAAGAAATACCCGTACACTGGCTATTGCCGGTAAAACCAAAATGGGGATGCAGGTTGAAGAGAAAGTGCGCAACTCACCATGGTTGGGTATGCGCTGCGTCGGCTATTTCGACGACCGTCTGGCTGCGCGGGATTGCAAACATGCCGCCAATGATGTCGATGGCGTCGGGCGGTTTGACGAATTGGTCGAGATGGCCCGCAACGGTGAGGTGGATTACATCTACATCACATTGCCGATGAAGGCAGAAAATCGAATCGTCGAACTGGTCAATGCGCTCAGCGACACGACGGCTTCCGTCTATATGGTGCCTAATTTCTTTATCTTCGATCTGCTGCACGGAAAGCTTTCGAGCATGGACGGCATCCCGGTGCTGAGTCTTCATGAAAGCCCGTTTTATGGGGTGGATGGCTGGGTCAAGCGGGCGGAGGATATTGTTGTCGCCAGCCTGATCCTGCTGCTGATTGCCCTCCCCATGGCGTTGATCGCACTGGGCGTTAAATTGACCTCGCCCGGCCCGGTGCTTTTCAAGCAGCGCCGCTATGGACTGAATGGTGCTGTCGTCGAAGTCTGGAAATTTCGCAGCATGACGGTTTGCGAGGATGGCGATAAAGTCATCCAGGCCCAAAAAGGGGATATGCGGATTACTCCCTTCGGCGCTTTTTTACGGCGTACTTCGCTTGACGAATTGCCGCAGTTTTTCAATGTATTGCAAGGTTCGATGTCCGTCGTTGGCCCGCGGCCGCATGCGGTTTCACACAACGAGCAGTATCGTCGCCTGATTCGTGGCTACATGTTGCGCCACAAGGTCAAGCCGGGGATTACCGGTTGGGCTCAGATCAGTGGCTGGCGTGGTGAAACGGAGACCGTCGACAAAATGGCCATGCGGGTCAAGTTTGATTTGCAATACGTTCAAAACTGGTCGCTGTGGTTTGACCTAAAGATCATTTTTCTCACGGTATTCAAGGGGTTCGTGAATAAAAATGCGTACTAGGTTCCCGGTGCGGTCTCGACTGGCCGACTGAGTGGTGCGGGCATGGCCAGCTTTATTTGCTAAAGTAATTCCTTGAATTTTTTCCCCGCCTCGTCGGGGAGCCATCGATGGATCCCATTTCATGATCATCCAGCCCGTTATTCTTTGTGGCGGCTCAGGCACCCGCCTCTGGCCGCTTTCTCGCGAACAGTACCCCAAGCAGTTGCTTTGCCTGAATGGCAATCACACCATGCTCCAGGCGACAGCGTTGCGCCTCGACGGGCTTGCGCTGGCAGAAGGCGATGTACTGGCTGCTCCTTTGTTAGTCGGCAATGAGGAATATCGCTTCCTGATCGCCGAGCAACTGCGTCAGGTTGGTGTAGCGCATCCCACCCTGGTCCTCGAACCTTGCGGGCGCAATACGGCACCTGCTTTGACCTTGGCTGCGCTGGCTGCTCAAGGTGAGGGAAGCGACCCGGTGCTGGTCATCATGCCGGCGGATCATGTGATCCAGGATGAAACTGCTTTTCGCAAAGCAGTGATGCAGGGGGCCGCCCTGGCCGAGCAGGGTAAACTGGTTACTTTTGGTATCAAGCCAACTGCCCCGGAAACGGGTTATGGTTATATCAAGCAGGGTGCAGCACTGGCCGATGGGGCGTGCCTGGTCGATCAGTTTGTCGAAAAGCCGGATGCTGCGACCGCTGAAAGCTATCTGGCCAGTGGGCGTTTCCTATGGAATGGCGGGATTTTCGTCATCAAAACATCGGTCTGGCTGGCCAAGATGGCGCAGTGTCGTGCCGACATTACGGCTGCTTGCCTCAAGGCCTATGAGGGCCGGCAGCAGGATCACGATTTTCTCCGTCCATCGAAAGAGGCATTCGCCGACTGTCCATCCGACTCAATCGACTATGCCGTGATGGAGCGTCTTGCCCGCGAAGGGGCTAATACCGGTGAGGTCGCTGTTGTTCCGCTCGATGCGCGCTGGTCTGATGTGGGCGCCTGGAGCGCGCTGTGGGAAATCGGTGACAAGGATGCCGGCGGCAATGTGCTGATGGGCGATGTCCTGTCAGTTGACTCTCAGGACACGCTGGTTGTTGCCGAAGACCGCCTGGTTGCCTGCATTGGTCTGAAAAACATTGTCGTGGTTGAAACAGCCGATGCCATTTTGGTGGCGGATCGTTCCGAGATTCAGAAGGTCAAGGAAGTAGTCGGGCAACTCAAGGCTCAAAAGCGCCCGGAATCACTTTCGCATCGCAAGGTTTTCCGGCCCTGGGGGTGGTATGACAGCATCGATTTCGGCGAACGATTCCAGGTCAAGCGCATCGTCGTCAATCCCGGCGCCTGTCTTTCGCTGCAAATGCATCACCATCGTGCAGAGCACTGGATCGTCGTTTCCGGAACAGCCAAGGTGACCCGTGGCGAAGAAACGCTGCTGGTGTCCGAAAACCAATCAACCTATATCCCGCTGGGTACCAAGCATCGCCTTGAGAACCCGGGCAAACTGCCTCTGGAAATGATCGAAGTGCAATCAGGCAGTTATTTGGGGGAGGATGACATCGTCCGGTTTGAAGATATTTACGGACGTTGACCGAAAAGCGGGTGGTGATGGATGTTTGCCATAAATTGGGGGTTT
The DNA here is from genome assembly GCF_020510665.1 of Dechloromonas denitrificans. Classification (NCBI taxonomy): domain Bacteria; kingdom Pseudomonadati; phylum Pseudomonadota; class Betaproteobacteria; order Rhodocyclales; family Azonexaceae; genus Dechloromonas; species Dechloromonas denitrificans. The sequence goes on along the minus strand of NZ_CP075187.1, from coordinate 2,043,648 downwards.
TCCCGGTCGACCGCAAAATTTGCCTTGGATTTTTGGAGTTCTGAATGATTCTGGTCACCGGTGGGATGGGTTATATCGGTTCGCACACTGTTGTCGAGCTGCTTGAGGCCGGCGCAGATTTGCTGATTGTTGATAATCTCAGTAACAGCAAACTGGCTGTACTTGACCGTATCGAAAGCATTACTGGCCGCCGCCCGGCTTTCGTGCAGGCAGATATTCGCGATCGTGCGGCGATGGGCGAATTGTTTGCCCGCCATGCCATTAGCGAAGTGATCCACTTTGCCGGCCTGAAAGCGGTTGGCGAGTCGGTTGCCCAGCCCTTGCGCTATTACGACAACAACGTGCAGGGCAGTCTGGTGCTTTTCCAGACCATGGCTGAAGCAGGTGTCAGAAAACTGGTTTTTAGTTCATCCGCTACCGTTTATGGCGATCCGCACACCGTGCCGATCATTGAGAATTTTCCTCTCCAGGCAACCAACCCCTACGGGCGTTCGAAGCTGATGATCGAGGAAATCCTGCGCGATCTCGCTATTGCCGATCCTTCGTGGCGTATTGCCTTACTGCGCTATTTCAATCCTGTGGGGGCGCACAGCAGCGGCTTGATCGGTGAAGATCCGAACGGCATTCCGAATAATCTGATGCCGTTCATTGCGCAGGTTGCAGTCGGCAAACGCCCGGAATTATCTGTTTTCGGTAATGATTATCCGACGGTCGACGGTACCGGGGTGCGTGATTACATCCACGTGGTTGATCTTGCTTCGGGGCATCTTGCCGCGCTGCGGGCACTCAACGAGAAGCCGGGTGTGCTGACGGTCAACCTGGGGACGGGGCAGGGATACAGTGTTTTGCAAATGATTGCCGCTTTCGAAAAGGCCAGTGGCAAACAGGTCGCACATCGCATTGTCGAGCGTCGTCCGGGTGATGTGGCTTCTTGTTACGCCAATCCGAGCTTTGCGTTGGAGAGCCTCAAATGGCAGGCAGAGCGGGGTATTGAAGCAATGTGCACTGATACCTGGCGTTGGCAGTCAATGAATCCTGTCGGCTACGAGTGAGTGCTTGTTGATTGTTGAAGCTGCGCTGACTGCGCAGTTTTTGTTGCAAGCCTGATCGGTAAAATCAAACAGAATAATCTGTCTAAGTCAGTGTTATTTATCGTTTTTTGAAACTTTTTACCTTTGATTTGTTGACGTGTGCATGTGCCGATGTTAACCTTCGCGCATACTATTTAGGAGGTGCTATGAAGAAATTCAAGCTAGGTTTGATCGCAGGTGTGATGGCAGTGAGTTTCTCCGCCATGGCAGCCTTCACCAGTGGCATGACTGCCACGCAAATTGCTTCTGAAGTTGCAAGCCTCAGGGCTGCAGGTCAGACGCCGGCCCAGATCGCCAATGCAGCCAAGGCTGCGAATGTCTCGACCACGCTGACTACCAGCGCCATGATCGAGCAGGGAATCAGTGCTTCAGATGCAGTTACCGCCGTTGTGGCCGCTGCCAATGGCAACGAAGCTGTTGCTGAAGCTGCCGTCCGTGCTGCCGTTAATTCCGGTGCAACGCTGGCGACCGCTCAGGGTGCAGCAATTGCCGGTGGTGCTGATCCGACACAAATTACCGCAGCAACTGCCGCTGGTAACAATGGTCAGGGTCAAGGCCAGGGTAATGTCGGAAATAACTCTTCCGGCAATGGTAACAGTGGCTTTGGTACGAGTGGTGGCGCATCCACCATCTCCGGTGGTGGCGGTGGCGGCGGTAGCCGCTCCTGATCGAGCCTCTACCCGATAATGGCAGCTTAAGGCTGCCATTTTTTTTACCTCGATATTTTCTCCATGCGCACAGTTTCGTCTGCCAGACCTGCTTTTTCTTCAGAGATCGATGATCGCTGGTTATTTCGTGGCTTGATCCTTCTTCTTTTCTGGGCGCCGCTGCCTTTGGGAAGCAATCGGACCTGGGCCGTCGGTATTCTGGTTTGCTGGTCGCAATTGCTCCTTCTCGGGGCGATGTTTGTCTGGCGGCATGCTGCGGTCGACGCCTTTGAGCGGCTGAAATTATTCAAATGGCCGCTTGCTTTGTTTGGTTTGTTTGGCTTGCTGGTCTGGGCGCAACTGTTGCCATTGCCAGCCAGTTTTCTTGCATTGCTTTCACCTGAAACAGTGACCGTGCAGCAGGGTGTTTCTTCCTTCAGGATTAGTCTTGATCCGAACCAGACGCAGATTTATGCCGCCCTCACTTTCGCCTATTTCTCCTGTTTTATCGTTGCGTTGCTGACGGTTCGTGACAAGGAGCGACTGGATAAACTCGCTTTACTGATTGTCGGTGCCGGTCTGCTACAGGCGATCATCGGCGTGCTGCTGTTTTCGGTTGGGGCGACTTACCGGATATTTTTCTTCGATATTGCCCATAACCGGGTTTTTGGTACTTTTGGCTATCACAACCACTTTGCTGGCTATATGGAGATTTGCCTGTCGGTCGGGATCGGTTTGATGCTGGCCCGTCTTGGGGCTGAAAAAAGCGAGCAAATAGGCAACTGGAAGCACAAGCTGGTCAAGGTATTTGACTTTATCCTGAGTCCCAAGATGCGCTTGCGCATGATGCTGATTATTCTGGTCATCGCCTTGGTTCTGACGCGCTCACGCATGGGGAATGCCGGATTTTTTGCGGCCATGCTGATTGTTGGTCTTATTGCCATTGTGCTGTCGCGCAAGATGGCGCCGGCAACGATAGGTCTGATCGCCAGCTTGATCATTATCGATGTGGTGATTGTCGGCACTTGGGTTGGTCTGGAAAAAGTGGTCGAGCGGGTACGTGATACCGGCATGGTTCAGGAAATTGGCGCTCGCGAGGAATCGGTCGAGTTGCGAACTGAGGTGGCGCGCTACAGCGTCGATCTCGTTCGCGATTTCCCGGTGCTGGGGACTGGCGCCGGGAGTTTTTACAATACCTATCTGCGTTACCGCACACCGCGCGAGTTGTACTGGGATCACGCACATAACGATTATGTCGAGATTGCGGCCGATACGGGAGTGTTTGGCCTGGGGATTTTGGCCGGTTTTGTGGTGTTGACCGCAGCAAAGGCCATCCTGATCCTGATGCGCCGCCGTTCAAGCTTGCCGCGTGGCGTGGCCTTTGGTTCGCTGATGGCGATTGTTGCAATTGCCATACATAGTACGGTCGATTTCAATTTACAGTTGCCGGCTAATGCGTTGACGCTGGTTATCGTCATGGCCATGGTCTGGATGGCCGGTGCCTTGCCGCAAGGTGGCGGGCGTTCGCCCGGGGAACGTAGCCGTTCAGGATCAAAATCGGCTATGCCGCGGCGCAACAAAATGCAGGGAGTGGTTTGATGACGTTGAGGCGGCAGTTGTTCATCGCGATTTCACTGGTTTTTCTGGTGATTTTTCTGGGGCTGATGGCCGTGGGTATCAACGGCACGCGCGATTACCTGGAGCAGCAGCTTGGTTCGCATGCCCAGGATGCCGCGTCATCGCTTTCCTTGCCGCTTGCGCAGTCATTGGGCAAAAATGATGCAGGCTTGGCTAATGTGCAGGTCACCTCGATGTTCGACCGAGGCTATTTCCAGCGCATCGCTGTCATCGGAATTGATGGATCTGTCGTGGTCGACCGCGACTTGCCAACCAAAATCGATGGTGTGCCTCTGTGGTTTTCAAGCCTGATCCAGTTGCATGCGCCGCCTGGTGAAGCTTTCATTTCTGCCGGCTGGCGACAATTGGGCAAGGTTGTCGTGGTCTCGCAGCCAACCCATGCATATCAGTATTTGTGGAAATACACGCTGGAGGCAGGTGGCTGGATGGGACTTGGCTACCTTATTGCAATGATTCTGACGCGCTTTTTGTTGCGCCTGATTTTGCGCCCCTTGTCTGATATCGAGCGAACTGCGCTGGCTATTCAGGAACGACGTTTTGTCCAGATTCCAATTGTCCCGAAGGCTTTGGAGTTGGGACGCGTTGTGCGAGCCATGAATCGCATGTCGCAGCGTATTTCGGATTTTCTCGATGCAGAGTCGAAGCGGGCAGATGGTTTTCGCAAGGAAGCGTATCAGGATGAAATCACCGGCCTGGATAACCGACGTAGCTTCGATTTGCGTTTTACCCAGTTGCTTGAAGGCGATGTCCAGTTTTCAGAAGGGTCGGTGATCGGGCTCGAAATCAACAACCTCAAGGCATTCAATACTGAAACCAGCTACCAGCGTGGCAATGCTTTCCTGGTGACACTGACTCACATCGTTCGCCGGATTCTTGGTGAGCACGCAATGATTCTCGGACGGATTGGCGGCACTTCCTTCGGCTTCGTGGTGGTTGGGCTTGATGGTACAGCCATGGCCGGAGTCGGGCGTGAATTACAGGAGTCGCTCCAGCTCGAAATTGAATCGGTGTCGGGAGATGTGGACATCTCCTTCAGCCTGGGGGTGGTGAACTTCCACAAGAGCGACAAGCGGTCGCAGGTAATGGCGCGACTTGATCTGGCGATCGAGTCAGCTCGCCAATCCGGGCGTAATGCCTTGCAGTTCGTCATGGAAGAAGAGGGCGATGAAGGCGCTTTGGGCTCGCTGGGTTGGCGCGAGTTGATTCAGAATGCGATGGCCGAGAATCGCTGGACCTTGCTTGGGCAGCCGGTTGTCTCGCTAGCGACGCGTGATGTGATTCACCGTGAAATCATGACCCGGCTAGTCGGGACGGATGGCCGCCTGGTACCCGCCGCTCGTTTTCTGCCCATGGCTTTGCGCCATCATCTGATGGCCGATATTGACCGTGCATTGCTTGAGTTGGTGTTTGGCATTCTTGAGGCCGGCGTTCAAACAGAAGGGCATCTGGCAGTCAATATGTCCAATCAGAGCTTGCAGAGTGCCGAGTTTGTGAAGTGGCTGTCTGGCCGTCTCGTCAGATTGGGGGGATTGGCGGCACGTCTGTCGTTTGAATTGACCGAGTACGGTTGTTCAATTGATATCGAGGCTGCTCGACGGTTTGCATCGATGGTTCGAGAACATGGTGCACGTTTTGGTATCGATCACTTTGGCTTGGCCCCCAAATCACTGCAGACCTTGCGCGAAGTGCCGCCGGACTACATCAAGCTCGATACGGGCCTGGTTGCCGAAGCGCCGGTCAATGCCGGTGCGCACTCCCTGCTTCAGTCTGTTATTGCGCTCGCGCATCAACTGGATGTCGATGTGATTGCCCAGGGTGTCGAGAGTGCGGAGCAGGTTGAAATGTTGATCAAGGATCAGGTTGGTGGCGGACAAGGCTATCACTTCGGAGCGCCGTCCCCCGATATTGGCAGCTAAGCCGGCTATGGTCGTGCGGGTTGCGGTGGTGTTGATGTTGTCCTGATCTAATACAGCGCTTGCGAAGGTTGCATCAAGGTGAATTGCGGGTGATTCGTCTTGATGCAACGTTGGGGTTGAGAAAACTCAATAGTCATTCTTCCGGGTGTTATATTGTTCGCTATTGATATGCTTGCGCTTGGGTGAATGGCCTCCTGATGGCCTACGGATATCTGACTCTTCGGTTATCGGTTTTGGCGGCACTCCTCTGGACTGGAGTGCTGGCCTTTTCGCTTGTTTGGAACTTGAACAGCACCCAAGCCCAGATGATGGCAATGGCCTATTCCGAAGCGCGGGCCAATCTGAATAAAGACATCATTTTTCGCCGTTGGGCAACAATGCACGGTGGCGTTTATGTCCCCGTGACAGCAACGCAAAAATCAGTTCCCTGGCTGTCTCACGTTCCCGGGCGGGATGTCACCACGACGGACGGTCTGAAGTTGACACTCCTGAATCCAGCCTCAATGCTGCGGCAGATCATGGATGCCTATGCCGAAGAGTATGGGATTCGTGGCCGGATTACCGGTCTGAAATACCTGAATCCGGGCAATGCACCGGATGATTGGGAGCGTCGGCAACTCGAAGCTTTTTCCCGGGGAGACAAAACTGAGGTCTGGGAAATTGCCGAGATCAATGGCCAGCCGAATTTGCGATATTTGCGTGCCATGTACATGGAAACCGGCTGTGATAAATGCCACGGTATTCTTGGCTACAAGACGGGTGATATGCGAGGAGCGACAGGGCTGAATTTGCCGCTGGCACCTTATCTGGCTCAGATAGAAGAGTCCCGGATTCAGTTGGGGATCAGTCACGCCGTTATCTGGCTGATCGGGCTGGCTGGCATTGTGGCAGGGGGCAGGCTCTCGGCTCGCTGGGATCGGGAGCGCGAGAAAGCGCAGCAGGAATTGGCTCAACATCGGGATCATCTGGAGTTCCAGGTCAAAGAGCGCACCTTGGCGCTGTCCATCGCCAAAGAGGCGGCAGAGGCAGCCAGTCGCGCCAAAGGGACTTTTCTCGCCAATATGAGCCATGAGTTGCGTACGCCGATGAATGGCATCATGGGGATGGTAGATTTGGCTTTGAAGCGTACAACGGATAGCACCGTACGGGAGCAACTGAGCAAGGCCAGAAAATCGTCACAGATATTGTTGGCTGTGATCAACGACATTCTTGATCTTTCGAAAATTGAAGCGGAGCGCTTGCTGTTCGAAAAAGTCCGGTTCCAGTTGGGAGAGGTTTTGGAGAATGTGGTCAGCCTGGTCTCTGAACGCATCTCGGAGAAAGGATTGACGCTGCGTGTCGACTCGCCGCCTGAATTGTCCTCCCTGGCCCTGGAAGGAGATCCTTTACGTCTCGGGCAGGTTTTGCTCAATCTGGTTGCCAATGCAGTCAAATTTACCTCGCAAGGGACGGTCAGCATTCGTGTGCGCCCGATTGAAGAAAGTCTGACGACGGTTTTGCTCCGTTTTGAGGTTTTGGATACGGGTATTGGTATTTCAACTGAAGATCAATCCCGTTTGTTTACTGCTTTTGAGCAGGCTGACAGTTCAATGACCAGAAAATACGGCGGTTCAGGTCTGGGGCTGGCGATCAGCAAGCAGTTGTCGCGTCTGATGGGGGGCGACATCGGTGTTGAAAGCACCTTGGGGCAAGGGAGTACATTCTGGTTCTCTGCGCGATTTGACAAGCTTGAGGCGAGAGTTGAGCCGCCTCATCTTTACACGGATCTTGATAGTGTTGAAGCGCAGATCAGACTGGATTTTTCTGGCGCTCGCGTTTTGTTGGTTGAGGACGAACCGATCAATCAGGAAATTTCGCGTTGTCTTCTCGAGGATGTGGGACTGGTTGTCGATCTTGCTGATAATGGTTTGGCAGCAGTTAATCTGGCCAAGCAAAATTATTACTCATTGATCTTGATGGATGTTCAAATGCCTGAAATGAATGGTATTGAGGCAACCCGCAGAATTCGAGGTGACTCTTTGAACATGAATACACCCGTTCTCGCAATGACGGCGAATGTTTTTGACGAGGATCGAAGAGCCTGTTTTGCCAATGGAATGGATGACCACATCGGAAAGCCAGTTAACCCGGACGTTTTTTTTAATACCTTATTCAAATGGCTTAAATTTTTAAAGTAAATGCCGATACCCCAGAGGGGCGATAGAGCCGGTGACGGTGTGGGCTGTGTTAGAATGCATCAAAGAATTTTATTCGGCCGTCTTGTTTCGATGTTTGGAAATGGTCAGGTTAAATAGCCGGCGTTTGCCGGTTTTTGATTTTATTGGTTGATAAATAAGCAGGTATTCACTAAATTGTTCTTGCTTATTTTATTTGGAGATAATTATGGATCTTTCAGCACTTTCCGTTATTGAATTGCGTGATTTGCAGCAACAGATTCCGGCTGAATTGAAGCGCAGAGAAGTACAGGATAAAGCCAATATCCTCAATGAAGTTCGCGCTTTTGCCAAAGCTCGTGGTTATGCCATTGAGGATTTGATCGGTAAGGAAGTGAAGGTCAAGGCGGCCAGCACATCCAAGGTCAAAGTCAAATATCGTCACCCGGAAAATCCTGAACTGGAATGGACTGGTCGTGGCCGCAAGCCAAAGTGGGTTGAAGCCTGGGTCGCCAATGGGGCGAGCCTGGATAGCCTCCTGGTTTGATCGATGCGCATTCTGCTCAGTAACGACGACGGTTATTTTGCGCCGGGGCTTGCCGCCCTGGCGCAAGCGCTTTCCGGGCTTGGTGAAATTGTGGTGGTTGCTCCCGAGCAGAATCGCAGCGGGGCGAGTAATTCGCTGACGCTGGACAGGCCTTTGTTCTTGAAAACAGCGGCCAACGGTTTTCATTTTGTGAATGGAACGCCGACCGATTGTGTCCATCTGGCCGTGACAGGCATGCTGGATTATTTGCCCGACATTATCGTTTCAGGTATCAATCACGGTGCCAACATGGGAGACGATACGATTTATTCGGGGACGGTAGCGGCGGCGACCGAGGGGTTTTTGCTCGGAATACCTTCTCTGGCAATTTCCCTGAATAATTTTGAAGGCAAGCATTTTGATACGGCTGGCCGGGTGGCGCGCGATCTTGTTGAGCGATTTATTCGCAATCCGATCAAGCAGCCGGTATTGCTGAATGTGAACGTGCCCGATATTCCGCATGCCGAATTGAAGGGGTTTGAAGTGACCCGCCTTGGTCGCCGCCACAAAGCCGAGCCAGTTGTCAAAATGCAGTCACCGCGTAATGAAACGGTTTACTGGATTGGTGCGGCAGGTGCGGCAGCTGATGCAGGGCCCGGCACCGACTTCAACGCGGTCGAGCGGGGTTGTGTGTCAATCACACCTTTGCAAATTGATTTGACGCACCCGGCTCAGTTGCCGGCGGTGCGTCAGTGGATGGAGTGAGCTTGGCCGTGCTTCACGGAATTGGTATGACTTCGCAGCGGACGCGGGCGCGCATGATCGAGCGTTTGCGCGAAAAAGGCATTCGCCACGAGGCGGTGCTGGGTGCCATGGCGGCTGTGCCGCGTCATGTGTTTGTTGAAGAGGCACTGGCGTCCCGTGCCTATGAAGATACCGCCTTGCCGCTTGGTATGGGGCAGACCATTTCTCAGCCTTACGTTGTCGCCCGCATGATCGAATTGCTGCTCAATGCGCGCCCGACACTGGGCAAGACACTTGAAGTCGGTGCAGGTTGCGGTTATCAGGCAGCGGTATTGGCACAGTTGACCAATGAGGTTTATGCCGTCGAACGTCTGGGGCCATTGCTTGAAAAAGCCAAGGCCAACATGCGGACCCTGCAGCAGTTCAATGTCCGCTTGAAACATGCCGATGGCCAGTTGGGTCTGCCTGAAGCCGGGCCCTTTGACAGCATTATTGTGGCAGCGGCTGGTTCGCATGTGCCGCAGGCATTGCTGGAGCAGTTGGCGCTTGGCGGCCGGCTAGTCTTGCCAATTGGTACGACAGAGCAGTATCTTTGCTTCATTGAACGCACGCCTCAGGGATTTGTCGAAACGCGCCTCGACGCAGTTCGCTTTGTCCCGCTTCTCGCAGGAACGCAATGATTCGATTTACCGTTCTGATTCTTCCCTTGTTGCTGGCCGGTTGTTTTTCTCAACCACCGGCCCCTGCTGTTGACCGCAGTACGTCAGCAGCCTCGCGTACCGCTCCTGTTTCGCCTGTCCAGCAGCCTTCCGGTCCCGGCTACTACACCGTCAAACGTGGTGAAACGCTCTACCGTATTGCCCTGGAACACGGTCAGGACTACAAGGATGTTGCTGCCTGGAATAATCTGGCCAATCCCTCGTCGATCAAGGAGGGGCAGGTATTGCGGGTTGTTCCTCCGGGGACTGTGGAGAATACGGGAGCGGTGGTCAGCAAGCCGGTTAGCTCCAGTCCCGTTGTCGAAACCCGTTCACTCGACCAGCCGCCATCCGCTCAGCAGCCTGTAGCGACGTCAAACAGTAATTTGAAGCGAGAGCCGCGTGTCGGCAAGGAGCCTTATTCCGATGAGGCCTATGCTCGCTTGAATAAAACGGGTGACCTGCCTGCCAAGCCGGCTGAAACCAAATCGGAACCTGCGCCTGCGCCAGCCCCGGCGGTCGTTCAAGCTCCTGCGCAGCCTGCACCGGCGGTAGCTGCCGGTCCGGATGATGTGCCATGGTTGTGGCCCTCCGCCGGCAAAGTCGTCGCGCCGTTCAGCGAGTCCGGCAACAAGGGACTTGATTTCGGCGGCAAGGCAGGCGATACCGTTCTGGCTGCGGGCGAAGGCAAAGTGGTATATGCCGGCGCCGGGTTGCGAGGTTATGGTGAGTTGGTCATCATCAAGCACAACGCCACCTTCCTTTCCGCTTATGCTCATAATCGCAAGATTCTGGTCAAAGAAGGCCAGACGGTGAGCCGCGGGCAGAAAATTGCCGAAATGGGCAGCACGGATGCCGATTCGGTCAAGCTGCACTTTGAAATTCGCAAGCAGGGCAAGCCGGTTGATCCGGCTCAGTATCTGCCGAAAAAATGACTCATACCGACCGGGAGCAAGAGGACGAAAGCTTTGAGGGGCAACCCGACGAAGCTGTCCTGCTCCCCGAGCCGGAAGTTATTGCGCCCGAACTTGATCTGCTTGAGGATGTAACCCAGCTTTACCTGAACGAGATTGGTGCCAAACCGCTGCTCACGCCGGCCGAAGAGCTAGCGACCGCCCGCTGCATGCGGGCCGGGGATTTTGCCTCGCGGCAGAAAATGATCGAGCACAATCTTCGCTTGGTGGTCAATATTGCCAAGCACTATCTGAACCGTGGCATTCCGCTCCTTGATCTGATCGAAGAGGGAAATCTCGGATTGATTCACGCGCTTGAGAAATTCGATCCTGAGCGTGGTTTCCGTTTCTCGACCTATGCGACGTGGTGGATTCGCCAGAGCATTGAGCGCGGCATCATGAACCAGGCGAGAACAATTCGCTTGCCGGTTCATGTCGTCAAGGAAATCAATCTTGTCCTGCGTGCCATGCGGCATCTCGAATCAGCCGATCGACGCGAGTCGACCGTGGAACGGGTTGCTGTGCTGATCGACAAGCCGGTTGAGGACGTGCGCCGGATTCTTGCGTTGAACGAGCACATTGCTTCGCTCGACATGCCGCTCGATATCGATCCCGAGCACACCATGGTCGAGATTATTGCCGATGATGGTGGTAGCGATCCGGCTTCCCTGCTGCAGAGTAGCGAGGTCGATACCTTGATGGCGGGGTGGCTTGATCAACTGACCGAGCGCCAGCGTCAGGTGATCGAACGGCGCTATGGGCTGAATAATGCCGATGTCGCAACGCTGGATGTTATCGCCAACGACCTTGGCCTGACGCGCGAGCGGGTGCGGCAGATTCAGATGGAAGCGCTCGACCGTCTGCGCAAGATCGTCAAACGCGGCAATCTTTCAAGCGACTCCCTGTTTTAAAAGGCTTGCCGAAGGGCGGGATCAGTCAGCAATCCCGCCTGCGGTCATTTAGCGCATCCGCTGGCGAATTTCTTCTGCCAACTGAAAAACCGACATGGCATAAAAGCTGGAGCGGTTGTAGCGGGTGATGACGTAGAAATTTTCGTAGCCCAGCCAGTATTCGGTTTCTCGGCCTGGTGATACGAGGTCGATCAGCGCGACATTGTCTTCATTCCCCGCTCTGCTGCTGATACCTTGTGCGGCAAGCTCGCCGACCTTGAGTGTGGGGCGAATGCCGGCTTCGATCAGCTCGCGGGCCGGTTCACCTTGTAAGCGTGCGGCGACGGCAATCGGCTGGCCGGCTTGCCAGCCATGCTGCTCCAGGAAGCGCCCGACACTGCCGACGGCATCATCAAAGCTGCCCGACAGGTCGACGCGCTGATCGCCATCGAAGTCGACGGCGTAGCGGCGTTGGCTACCCGGCATGAATTGTGGAATGCCGATGGCGCCGGCAAAAGAGCCCTTGATACTGAGCGGGTCCATATTGTTTTCACGGGCCAGTAGCAGGAATTGTTCGAGTTCGGTGCGGAAAAAATCGGCGCGACGCGGGTAATCGAAAGCCAGGGTGGCGAGTGATTCAAGGACGCGGAAGCCGCCGGTATTACGGCCGTATTCTGTCTCGACGCCAATGATCGCAACAATGATTTCCTCCGGCACGCCGTACATTGCCCGGGCGCGAGCCAGAACGGTGCGGTTGTCCTGCCAGAAGCGTACGCCACCATCGATGCGGCGGTCGTTCAGGAAGCGTGGACGGTAGCGTTCCCATGAGCGCTGTTGAGGGGATGCAGGGGGTTTGATCAGTTGCAGTACTTTGGCGTTCGAGCTGGTTTGGGCAAATTTGTCGAGCAACTCATCTGCATTGAAACCGTGGCGTTGCTCCATTTCTCGCGCAAATTCGATGGTTGCCGGGTTGTCGGCAAAACTTGGCGGTTTGGCAGCGGCGTGGCTCAAACCAGTCAGGCAGGCGAGCAGCAGGGCACCAAAAGTCAGCTTCAAATCGATCTCCGTCAGGGCAATTGCGCGATGGCTTCGCGCAGAAGGTTCAGATTGTTCGAGGTACGGCCGTAGCGCACATCCAGATAAGCATTTACAACGCGCCCGAAAGGTTCGGCCAACATTGGGTGCTCGGTCTGTACACGGTGCAGCAAGGCATTGGGCGTTTCCCAGCGGGCGCAGTTTACTTGTCTTCGTGCCAGATGTCGCAAGGCTTTATGCCAGAGACGGGTGGCTGGGTCTGGTTGGGGTTTTTGATGGAGCGTCCAGGCCGTAATGGCGCCGAGCAGTATGGTGCAGCAAAGGGCGAGCAGGATGACCAGGTCCTGCCAGCCCGCTTCCTGCCAGCCAAGGCGAGCGAGTAGCTGGCGCTGGCGCTGCATGTCGTAGCTCAGTATTTGCTGGTTCCAGGCATTGTTGATCGCTTCCCAGCGATGACGCAGGTTTTTGAGCCAGGCGGTGCGCAGTTGGCTCAGGGCCGGCAAGGTGGCGCTGCCAGGCTGATCGATGCGACCGTTTTCGATGCGGGCAGGTGAAACGGCGGCCGTTGGATCTATCCTTATCCAGCCACGACCTTCCAGCCATATTTCACTCCAGGCGTGAGCGTCGGATTGGCGTACGGTCAGATAGCCGTCCACCGGATTGACTTCGCCGCCCTGGTAGCCGCCGACCACGCGTGCCGGGATGCCGGCGGCGCGCATCAGTACGACGAAGGCTGCGGCGTAATGTTCGCAAAAACCGCGACGGCTTGAGAACAGGAAGTCATCGATCCCTTCCGGGCCGAGCAGTGGGGGTTGCAAGGAGTAGACAAAATTTTGCTCGGCAAAGAGTGTCAGCGCCTTGTTGACGACTTCTTCCGGCTCCTTGGTCGTGGCCCGCCATTCGCCGGCCAGTTTGAGCGTCTGCGGGTTTCTCCCGGCAGGTAGTTGCAGGTTGCGTCGGAGAATATTGGGGTTCTCGGCAACGTTGAAACGGTAGTCCAGTGTCGAGGCAAAGCGAAATTGGCGACGTTCATTGATGATCTGCCGGTGTGTCGCGGTCAACGTGCCATTCAAGCCTGTTTCCGGTGGCATGCCAGTGGGGGCATCGAGCGCTAGCAGCCAGCGTTGGTTGTGGGGTTCAAGCGTGATTTCGTAGCTGAGCGGTGTGGCGATGACTTCGATGCGCTCTGAGCCTGGGCGGTTCGGCTGCGGTCGCCAGGTGGTTCCATCAAAATACTCCATGACCGGGCCGCGCCAATAAAGCAGTTTTCCAGGCGGTATTTCAGCGTCGAAGCGGACCCGGAAAGCGATCTCGTTATTGAGCGCCAGGTGAGCAATGCTGCCGGGTGTCATTTGTTCCGACAGGCCGGTCTTGCCGCTATGCGCGTCTTGCGGCAAACCCCAGAGCGGCCCATTGATCCGCGGGAAAAGCAGGTATAGCGCGAGCATGAAGGGTAGTGCCTGGGCGAGCAGGCTGGCCGCGTAGCGCAAGATGCTGCGTGGCATGGCATCCGGGCCGCTGTTCAGGCGAATCAGCGCCGAGGTGACGAGCCATAGCGCAATCAGCAGCCACAGTCCGGTTGGAATGCTTTGCGAGTAAAAATAATGAGTCAGCAGCAGAAAGTAGCCGAGGGTGACGACGACCATGCCATCGCGCCGGTTTTTCAACTCCAGCATTTTCATGGCCATGAAAATTACCAACAGGGCGACACCGGCATCGCGGCCGAACAAGGTTTGATATTCGAGATAGACCGCGCAGCAACTGAGGCACACGATAATGGCGAGTAGCCCGCTGTTCGGCAGGCGCTCGTTGCGCTGCCATAGCCAGGCAGCCCAGAGCAGCATCAGGCCGATCAGGCTGCTCAGCCACAAGGCTTGATGTTCGAGATGCGGCAAGATGGTTGCCAGCGCGGCGGCCATTAACCAGGGGCGTGCGGTCTGGTCGAGAGGGCGGTGGGCCGGTCGGCTCATAAGGCGAATAGTGCGAGTAATTGCAGGCAGGCAAGGCGCTGGTTTTTGGTGTCAGCCCGGGCAATTTCATGCCCGGGCAGGCGTAGACCGTAGCGTTGTCCGCTTGCGTCGGCCTGCAAGACCCAGCCGCACAAAATCCCGAGCCGTGTTTCGTCGGGCAATGCCGGATCGGTCAGGGCCCAGTCGAGTTGCAATTCAAGCGCCGATCCACCGGCAAATTGTTTGACCAGCAGATCGTTGCTATCCGGAATCCGGGCGCTGGCTTTCCAGGCCACATGATGCAGCGAGTCCGCTGGCTGGCGCAGGCGAAATCCGGAAAAATCCTCTTGGCCTGCCGCGCCGCGCTGCGCTCCCTGGCGACTTGTTGCCGATGCGCCCGGCAATGGGGTCATGACCGGGGTGGGGAAAACCAGGCAGCGCATGGCTGGCTGCAGATAGCTCCATGCATGGAACAGGCCGAGAGGATATTCGCTGGACAGGCGGATTCTGGATAGTTCGCACCAACCGCGGCGGATGGTGCGCTGGGGAATGGCGATTTTCAGCATTTTCCCGGCGTCGACCGTGACAGTCACCGGATGTTCTGCGTCTGCCTCGAAAGTCAGGGCGCGTCTTGCAGTGGCTCGTTCGTTATCGAGCCGCAGTTCGAAATAGGCCATTTCTCCGGCAAAAACAGCATCACACCGGCCGGGGGTGATTACTAGATCGTACAGGTTGCGAAAGGTGTGGATCATGCCGACCAGGCCGAGGCCGGCGAGCAGAAAGACAAGTGCGTGGCCGAGTGCGAGGCTGTAATTGATGGCACCAATCAGCATCACAACGAGTGCGGTCACAAATAGCAGCCCGCCGCGTGACGGGATGATGAAAATACGTCGCTGCCCCAGGCGCAGCGGTGCCGTGCCATCGCTTTGCCAGCGGAAAAGCGTCTGCTTCAGTTGAGCGAGCAACTTCATGCGGGGTCAGGGAATCGCCACCGAATGGATCAGGGAGGCAATGTCTTCTGGTCGGGCATGCTGGCTGCCCTGGTTGGTGCGCAGGCGGTGGCTGGCAACTGCAGGCAGGATCGCCTGGATGTCATCCGGAATGACCATGTCGCGCCCTTCGAGCCAGGCCCAGGCACGGGCCGCCGCAAGCAGGGCAAGGCCGGCGCGGGGCGACAGGCCGTGCTGAAAGACGGGGCTGTGACGGCTGGCTTCGAGCAGCAGCTGAACATAGTCGATCAATGGTCCGGCGGTGTGTACCTGCCGGATTTCTGCCTGAAAGGTGAGGAGGTCTGTGCCCTGGATCATTGCTTCAAGACGTTTGGCCTGTTCATGCTGGCCACCGCCCGCAAGCAGGGCGCGCTCGGCCGTGCGGTTTGGGTAGCCCAGTTCGATACGCATCATGAATCGGTCCAGTTGTGACTCCGGGAGTGGGAAGGTGCCGATCTGATGGGCCGGATTTTGTGTGGCGATGACGAAAAAAGGTGAGGGCAGGTCACGCGTTTGACCCTCCGTGGTGACCTGACCTTCCGCCATGGCCTCAAGCAGAGCGCTTTGCGTTTTTGGCGTGGCCCGGTTGATTTCATCGGCCAGCACCAGCTGGGCAAAAATCGGGCCGGGCAGGAAGCGGAATTCGCTTTTGTCGCGGTCGAATAGAGAAATACCGGTAATGTCGGCGGGTAGCAGATCGCTGGTGAACTGAATACGGGAAAATTGCAGGCCGAGCAGTTGAGCCAATGTATGAGCCAGTGTTGTCTTGCCCATGCCGGGCAGATCCTCGATCAGCAGGTGGCCGCCGGCAAGCAGGCAGGTGAGTGCCTGGCGAATTTCCATTTCCTTGCCCAGAATCGTTTTTCCGGCCTCATCCAATAAATCGGCAAGCGGATGGTGGCGGCTCATTCGGCTGGCGAGTGTGGTTCCTGACATGGCGGCTTTCTTTAATTACAGTTCAAACGAATTCTAATGCTTGAAGCCTCGTCCAGATTGGGACGATAATGGCATTTCGACGTGCGCCATCAATGAGCGCCGGTTCGCAGAGAGAGAACAAGTGACGACCACTGCCTTCATCACCCATCGCGACTGCCAGTTGCACGATATGGGTTCGCATCATCCGGAATGTCCTCAACGTCTCACTGCCATCAGCGATCACCTGATCGCTCAGGGCCTTGATGCGTATTTTGTTTATTACGATGCACCGCTGGCTACGTTTGAACAATTGCTGCGCGTGCATCCGGCTTCGCACCTGGAACGAATCAAGCGCGCCTCTCCTGAAATCGGCGTGGTTCACCTTGATCCGGATACCGCGATGAATCCGCATACCTGGCAAGCCGCCCTGCGCGCAGCAGGGGCCGGATGTCAGGCGGTCGACCTCGTGATGAGCGGCGAAATCGAGAATGCTTTCTGTGCCGTGCGCCCGCCCGGCCATCATTGTGAAAAAGCAACGCCGATGGGCTTCTGCTTCTTCAACAATATCGGCGTTGCGGCACGTCATGCCATCAAGGCACATGGGCTGGAACGCGTTGCCATCATCGACTTCGATGTGCACCACGGCAACGGCACTGAAGATTGTTTTGCCGGTGACGAGCAGGTGCTGATGTGCAGCATCTTCCAGCATCCGTTTTACCCGTATAGCGGGGCGGACAAGCCGGCAGCCAACATGTGCAACGTTCCTCTTGCCGCGGGTTGCGGCGGTGAGGAGTTCCGCGATGCAGTAAGCCAGGTCTGGATGCCGCGCTTGCGTGAGTTCAAGCCCCAGATGATTTTTATCTCGGCGGGCTTCGACGGTCATTACGAAGATGACATGGGTGGCCTCAAGCTGCTTGAGCGTGATTTCGCCTGGTGTACCGACGAACTCAAGAAGCTGGCCGCAGAGGTTTGCAACAAGCGCATCGTTTCGATGCTTGAAGGTGGGTACGTGATGAGTTCGCTGGCGCGCAGCGTCGGCGCCCATCTGCGTTCACTGGCTGATCTCTAGGCGCTGATTTCCTTCGGAAAAAGAGCAGGGTGGGGTAAAATCCCGCCCTCTTTTTCATGTTTCCAACGTTTAACCGGATGAATCCATGGCGTTGATTGTTCAAAAATACGGCGGTACGTCCGTCGCCAATCCCGAACGCATCAAGAATGTTGCGCAGCGGGTTGCCAAATTCCAGGCACAGGGTCACCAGGTTGTGGTTGTCCTTTCAGCCATGAGCGGCGAAACCAATCGTCTGATTGCGCTTTGCAAGGAAGTTCAGTCCAATCCCGATCCGCGCGAGATGGATCAGGTCTGTGCGACTGGCGAGCAAGTCACCATTGGCCTTCTGGCCATGGCGCTCAAGAGCATTGGCGTTGATGCCCGCAGCTACACCGGCGGCCAGGTCAAGGTTCTGACCGACAGCACCTTCACCAAGGCGCGTATCCTGTCGATCGACGAAGCCAACATGCGTCGTGATCTGGATGCCGGCAAGGTGGTCATCGTCGCCGGTTTCCAGGGTGTCGACGAGCATGGCAACATCACCACGCTCGGTCGTGGCGGTTCCGATACTTCCGGTGTTGCGCTGGCTGCAGCCCTGAAGGCTGACGAGTGCCAGATCTATACCGACGTCGATGGCGTCTATACGACCGATCCGCGCGTCGTGGCAGAAGCCAAGAAGCTCGACACCATCACCTTTGAAGAAATGCTGGAAATGGCCAGCCTGGGCTCCAAGGTGTTGCAGATCCGCTCGGTCGAATTCGCCGGCAAGTACAAGGTCAAACTGCGCGTTCTTTCCAGCTTCCAGGACGAAGGGGAAGGTACGCTGATCACTGTTGAGGAAGACAAGAACATGGAACAACCGATCATTTCCGGTATCGCTTTCAACCGCGACGAAGCCAAGCTGACCATGCTCGGCGTTCCGGATACCCCGGGCATTGCCTACCAGATTCTCGGTGCCATCGCCGACGCCAATATCGACGTCGACATGATCATCCAGAATGTTGGTCATGACGGCACGACTGATTTCTCCTTCACGGTGAATCGTGGTGATTTCGCCAAGGCACAGGGCATCCTCGAAGCCACCAAGGCCAAGCTGGGCGCTCGTGAGGTGACCGGTGACAACAAGATCTGCAAGGTCTCGGCCGTGGGCGTCGGCATGCGTTCGCACCCGGGTGTTGCCTCCAAGATGTTCAAGGCACTGGCCGATGAAGGCATCAATATCCAGATGATCTCGACTTCCGAGATCAAGATTTCCGTCGTTCTCGACGAGAAATATCTGGAATTGGCGGTTCGCGTACTGCACCGCGCTTTCGGTCTTGATCAGTAAGGTTTGACCAAAGGGCGCGGAGCATATATCATCCGCGCTCTTCTGAACGGAGACGTGGCCGAGAGGTCGAAGGCACTCCCCTGCTAAGGGAGCATGCGGGCAAAACCTGCATCGAGGGTTCGAATCCCTCCGTCTCCGCCAGAACCTGCAAGATAGCTAGAAGCCCCGTTATACGGGGCTTTTTGCTTTTGGGCGTTTGCCAGGGAATTTGGGGTGATGCTGCTGAACCAGTGCATGCCGGGTGAACCGATGGCTTCAATCGAAAAGCTCGTGATTTACCTGCGTGTGGGGGCTATCGATAAAACCATGGCCTGAAAAGGTGAAAGCCCCGCCGGGGGTGAGCGGGGCTTTCGACGACCAACAGGGAGGGAGAGGTTGGTCGTCAGGCTGTTGGGGGGTCAGCACATGACTGACAAGATAAGCGGTGCGCTGCGCTAACTCAAGTAACGGTTTGCAACAACGTGTATTGGTTTTGTTTGCCCCAAGGTTACGAACAGGTCGGTTCTTCTTGTAACCCCTTCAACTGAAATTTGGTAAGGCCATGAGACTGAATCTGAAAGTGCCTTTTGCAGAAAAGGATCAAGCCAAGAAGTTGGGCGCCCGGTGGGATGCTGCCCGAAAAATCTGGTTTATCGACGGCAAGGCTGATCTATCTGCGTTTGCAAAGTGGTCCCCGACGGCTGTGGACAGTGACGAGGGAGCGCCTTCGGTCCGTCCTGTCGCGGCCAGGTCGGCTCCCGGGAAAGTTGTCACCGGCAGCGATTACGTGGCGAGCCCTCGTGTTTGCGAGTGTTTGCCATGGGATGTTTGTGATCAATGTGCGTCAATGGCCATCTCTTGCTAGTTTGTCCGCTGGATCGATGAATCATGAATAAATTGATTACCGAACTTCAACGCCTGTATTTTTTGCCTGACCTGCAATCGAAAGAGTTCTCTGGTGTGGCAGATGATCGCTTGCCGGATGGCGATTCGACCGCTCCCCGGCACCGGGTTGTTACCGATCTTCGACTGCTTGGGGATGACGGCCTGGTTCGGGCGATGGTGCTGGATTTTCGTCGGGCAACTGACTGGCCTGCGGTTGCTGCCTTGTTTCAGGCATTGCAGGATGACCTTGAGTTGCCTGCGCCGGCCATTTCTGTGTCGGGCGAGGCCGGATTCAACATGTGGTTTTCGCTGGAGGATTCACTGCCGCTTGCCGAGGTGCTTCATTTTCTCACCGCGCTGCGTAGTAAATACCTATCAGCTATTCCTGAGCATCAACTCAGCTTTCTGCCCTCGACCGAGGTAGAGATCCGCACGGTTCCGGGCTTGCATCCGGTAACAGGGAGGTGGTCTGCTTTCATCGATCCGACGATGGGCAGTATATTCATGGATGAATCAGGCCTCGAAATGGCGCCCAATATGGATCGGCAGGCTGAGATGCTGGCGGGCTTCAAAAGCATCGCAAGCGATGACTTTCAGCGAGCTGTAGCGAGGCTTTCGATTCCTCCGCTCGATGCCGCCATGGGGAGTCACCTTGAACAGGATTTTCCTGCGAGCGCTGACTCGGCATTGCTGCGGTCAACTGTCAATCTGGGCAATAAATACAAGGATCCGATCAGTTTTCTCGTGGCGGTGATGAATGAGCCATCATTGGCAATATCGGCGCGTATCGAAGCGGCCAAGGCGCTTCTGCCATATTTTCCCCAAGGGCAAACTGAATGATTTTTGCATCTGAACTGGTCGAGCGTGTCGCCGGGCAGATCAAGCTTCGTTTTCTGGACGAGAGTTCAGGCCATGATTGGCATCACATTGAGCGGGTCTGCAAACTGGCTCACAAAATAGCGACGCATGAAGGTGCGGATCAGGAAATTGTGCAGTTGGGGGCGCTGGTGCACGATATTGCCGACTGGAAATTTCATGGCGGCGATGACTCTGTCGGGCCCCGTGAGGCTGAGCGCCTGCTGCTTCAGGAAGGTGCACCACAAGACATCATTGATCCTGTCGTCAATATTGTGGCGACCATTTCCTACAAGGGGGCTGGGGTTCAAACCACGATGCAGACCCTGGAAGGGCGCTGTGTCCAGGATGCAGACCGACTCGATGCCAT
The DNA here is from genome assembly GCF_020510665.1 of Dechloromonas denitrificans. Taxonomy (NCBI): domain Bacteria; kingdom Pseudomonadati; phylum Pseudomonadota; class Betaproteobacteria; order Rhodocyclales; family Azonexaceae; genus Dechloromonas; species Dechloromonas denitrificans. The sequence goes on along the minus strand of NZ_CP075187.1, from coordinate 2,023,040 downwards.
CGGTGCGATTGGTATTGCCCGCTGCTTTGCGTATGGCGGGCATGCCGGACGCCTGCTGTACGACCCGGCTATGCCGCCTGAGCTACACGCCACGGCTGCCGCGTACAAGGCGGCGAAAGGAACCAGCCTGAATCATTTTTATGAAAAGCTGTTCCTGCTCAAGGAGCGCATGAACACCGCTGGCGGACGCTTGCTGGCCGAGCGTCGCCATCAATTCATGGAAGAGTTCGTCACGCGCTTTCTTGACGAATGGGACGGTGAGTCGGCCAAGGACTGAATTTCGGTCAATGCGTTGTTGTTGAACGGCGTGCTTGTTGCCAGGCCAGCGCCGCCTGGCTGGAGTGGCGCAAAATGGTTTGGTACTGCTCGCGTGGCATGGCTTGTTGCAGTGCTTCGAACAGTTTTTGTGTATTTTGGCGCGCCAGATCGCTTGGTGCTTCGGTTTCGCTGAGCAACTTGATCTGGATATGAGCCAAGGCATCGGCAACCAGGCGCCAGCCGTATTCCGGCATCTGCTGGTTGACGCCGAGCAGCATGCCACCAAGTGGTTTCAGGATGCTTTCTGCGTCTTCATCCGTTTCACAGGCCGTCATGGCGTGCCAGAGCGCCAGGTGAATGCTGCGTCGGAGTTCGACCTTGAAGTCGATGACATTGCTTTCGATTTGTTCGATCACCGAGAAAAAAAGCTGGAATGACTCATCCGATTGGCTGTTCAGGCGGCCGCGCAGGCTGGAAATGAGCGCACTCAATGCCGGAATGGCTGTCAGGCTGAAAGCCTGGGTGTAGGCAAGGCCCCAATGATCCAGCCCGGTGACCAGCATAGCCAGGCGCAAGAGTTGTTCTTCGCTGCTGTCGCCGGCCTGGCACCACTCGATACAACGCGTTTCGGCTTGTGTCAGCACCTTGCCGAGTAAGGTCGGGTCCGGAGTAAAAGCATTGCGAAAAACTTCGGCAAAAATATCCTGGGCCAGTTGTGCGGCTTCGCACTGGGTTGCTGCATTGGCCAGTGTTGAAAGTTGATCAACAATCGGAGAGGAGGTCGTGCTCATCGAAATTTGCCTGAGATGGGGGGAGGGCGCATTTTAGCGAACCTGGTGGCCCGATGGCAGACTGGATGATTAGCTCTTTTGCATGCAGCGATGCCTGTTTTCAAGGGTTAAAATAAATCACCGCCGATTGACTCCCTGCTGCAACATGAAAAAACCTTACCGGATTCTCTGTGTCTGCATGAATAACGTCTGCCGTTCGCCAATGGCCGAGGTGGTGCTGCGCAAATGTCTGATTCAAGCGGGGCTGGGGGGGCGGGTTGAAGTGGCCTCGGCGGCAACGCACGGTTTCCGGGTTGGCGATGTCTGCGATTCAAAAACGCATTTGGCGGCTCAGGCCAGGGGCTACAACGTTACCCTGATGCGAGCCCAGAAAATCGGCTGGCAGGATTTTGAGTACTTCGACCTGATTCTGGCCATGGACCAGAACAACCTTTCCAATTTGCGCCGTATGACGACCGAAGAACAGCAACGCCGGATTCGGCTTTTCCTCGATTTCTCAGAAAAATTCCATGGCCAGGATGTGCCGGATCCCTATTTGACGCTGGGGGCCAGTTTTGAGGATGTGCTGGACCGTATCGAAGATGGCGCACGAGGGGTGGTTGAATTTCTTGAGCGACAGTTTTCTGCTGTCGAAGCTGCCGGGATTGTCGCGGTCGACGCTTGAAATAGGCCGAAATGACAGGCTTTGCCGATCAGTCAGTCGAGATCGCTGCCACCGCGAACGGGCTTTCAGCAAACCACGCTGTCAGCGGGCGGCTTTTGCCCTGGTGGCTCAATTGACGATCAATCACATCGTGGTTGCCCCAGACAACATCTGCCAAGTGGCCTTCCGCAACGCGTGTTTCGATTTCACGGCAATAAAGCCCTAGTTCGCGTTGAACATAAAAGCCATAAGTCCGGCAAGCAACCGGGCGTTGGGCATAGACCGGGCAGGCTCCGCTTGCCTGGTCGAGCATCGGACAAACGACCGGGCGCGTGGTTTGCTGGGCCAATTTGCCGACTTCAAGACTGATTTCATGCAATTTTGCTGGCGCCAGCATGGCTAGCCCCTGAGACAGCAGCTTCCATTCCTGCTCGGTCAATTCAGGTATTTCAGCCAGTCGCTTGCAGCAGGAGGCACATCCTTTGCCGCACAGCCAATCCGGTTGCTGTTGGCGGATGTTTTGGACGCATTGATCAATATCCTGATGAAGCCGGGTGAGTTTGCTGGTGTTTTGCATAGTGAGGGGGCTCGCCATTTCATGGGAAAACAGGCCAAGCCAATCGGGTGGTTCGTATGCCGTGATTTTACTGCACTGATCCCGATGAAATTGGCTATTGAATAAGGTCGACCGCGACGCCATATAAGATGAGTTATCCGCTCACAAGGACTGTTCATGGATTCGCTATTCAAACCGTTGCGTGCAGGTGCCCTGCATTTGCCCAACCGTATTTTGATGGCTCCGCTGACGCGTTGCCGGGCCGAAGAGGGCCATATTCCCGGTGCCTTGATGGCAGAGCATTATGCCCAGCGTGCCAGCGCCGGCCTGATCGTGGCCGAGGCGACGATGGCCATGGAGGGGTGCTCGGCATTCTGGAAGGAGCCGGGAATCTATTCCGATGCGCAGGTGGAAGGCTGGAAGAAAACAACCGATGCCGTGCATGCGGCAGGCGGTCGTATCGTTCTCCAGATCTGGCATGGCGGCCGGGCCTGTCATCCCGCGTTCAACGATGGTCGCCAACCAGTTGCACCGAGTCCGCTGGCGATCACCAACGACGAGGTTCATACCCCGCAAGGCAAGCAGCCGCACGTCATTCCGCGTCCTTTGCTGGACAGCGAATTGCCCGCGATCGTCAGCGGTTTTGCCCAGGCAGCAGCCAATGCCCGGGCGGCTGGCTTCGATGGTGTCGAGGTGCATGCAGCCAATGGCTATCTGCTCGACGAGTTCTTGCGTGATGGCAGCAACCAGCGGCAGGGGCCGTACGGTGGTTCTATCGAAAATCGAGCCCGCCTGCTGCTTGAAACGCTGGATGCTGTTTGCAAAGTGTGGGGTAGCGACCGTGTCGGCCTGCGTATTTCACCGCTTAATAGCTATAACAGCATGATTGACAGCGACCCGGTCGCCTTGACCCGCTGGCTTGGTGCGCGGCTCAACGACTACGAGTTGGCTTACCTGCACATGATGCGTGCCGATTTCTTCAGCCAGCAGCAAGGCGATGTGATGACCCCGGTGCGCGAAACCTACAAGGGTGTCCTGATCGGCAACATGGGTTATGACGCGACCGAAGCTGCTGCCGCCATCGATGCCGGTTTGCTGGATGCCGTGGCCTTTGGTGGCGGTTTCCTGGCCAATCCTGACTTGCCACAGCGCATTCGTCTGGGTGCGCCGTTGAATGTGCCGAACCCGGCCACCTTTTACTCGCCCGGTGCCGCCGGCTATACGGATTACCCGACGCTTGGCGCAGCCTGATTTAGCGGTAAAGGATTGAAAAAGGGGGCCTCGGCCCTAATGCAGTTCAGTTAAGGCTCTTTTAGGTGACGAACGGCGTAACGAGCCGGTCTGGCTTTGACGACACGGGGGCATTTTCGCCCCCGTCGTTTTTCCACGATAGCCATCTGCAACTGCAAACGCAGGCGCGCCAGATGGGACGGCAGTTTCCCCGGACTCATTCCCGCCGCCCAGATCAGTTCGTGCTGGATGATGTGCAGTGCGCGCAGGAAGCTCAGATCGGTCGGAGCGACGCGCGCTTCAGTGGCCGCCTTGGCGATTTCAAGTCTGATCAGGTTGTAGGCAATTAAGGCCCCCCAGATTTCCTGATTGACCCCTTCGGGCAAACGCGAGCGCAAGGTCAGCGCTTCGCCCAGCATCGATTGCTTGAGCTCGCGGTAGCTGGTTTCAATTTCCCAGCGCCGGCGATAGCAGTCCGCCAGATCCTGCGCTTTGATGCGGCGGCGATCGAACAATGAGGTCAGCAGTACCCGGCTTTGACCATTGGCCGACTCGACTCGAATGGCACGGGCCTCCCAGGCCTCGGGCAGATCAGGGACCTTGACGCGCGCTTGAGGAGATATACGCAAACGAACCCGACAATCCTCGGGCGTTCCCGACAGGACTTCGTATTGCGTGTTGGACTTGGCGGGGATCAGGTAATGCCGCTCGGTGCCCGCAGCACTCAAGCCCAACAATATTTCCGCAGAAACAAAGCCCTTGTCGAAGACGGTCAGGGAATGGTCCTCGATCCGACCGATCAGCGCCTTGGCGTAAAGCATTTCGTTCTGGCCGTATTGGCCAAACTCGATGGCCGAGACCAGATGGGTGGGCAGTGCCGTCAGGCTGACGGCACGCACCTGAGGATAGGAGGCCACTTTGCCGCTGGCGTAGCGTTGGGCACCAAAGAATTCGCGGTTCTCGGGGCTGTCCGGCACCCGAAAGGTGGTGCCATCGACCGCCCATAGCGAAAGTCCCTTCCACTGATTCGCGACCTTCTCCTGTGCGCACCAGGCTTGGGCCGTTTGCTCGAACAACCATTGCAGCGGGGCTTGGCCAAGGCGAGCCCGCGCCTGCGTGATCGCACTCTTGCAGACCGCCTCGATTCGGGTGTCGGGCAAGGCCAGATCCAGGGTGCTGAGTACTTCTTCCATCGACTGGCGACGAAACAACGCCAGGGCGATCACCAGCCAGACCACTTGCTCCGCCGGCAAACGACGGCGGCGAACACTCGCCACCCCATGCGCGCTGAGCGCCTGCTCAATCCACTCATACGGCAAATGAGCCGCCAGACGATCGAATCCGATCGTCGGCATGACATCTGTCGTAATGGAGAGCTGGCTGGACAACATCGTTCGCCACGTTAACCATTCGGCGAACTGTCCACAAGCCCCAAAATGAAAAATGCCGCTCACCTAAGTGAACGGCATTAGGGCCTCGGCCCCCTTTTTTTGCTGACTCCTGCCGACTTAGTCGACTCTGACCAGAACGTAGGGATTGTGAAATTTCGATCCCTTGATTTCTGACACGGCAAACGAACTGCCCGGCGTCGGCATCTTGATCCGTCCGACGACTTCAGGGGCGCTGCCCTGGGTCATCGTTTCTTTCATTTCGACAATCACCGGCTCCGGAGCGATCAGGCGAAACTCAAGCGTTGCTCCGGGAATGCCTTCCGGGATGAATTTGACCGTGGCATTCGGTCCGACCAGCGAGACCGAGTGCTGCAGGTTGCCAGCCAGATAAATGTCGAATTTGACGGCATCGGCCGCTGATGAGTAAGCAGGGATGGCCAGTAGTGCAGCGATGAGCAAGGATGAAGGTTTCACGATGTCGTTCCGGTTGTATTCGGGGGCGGGCAAGAGGTTGAGCTGTCGGCTTGAGAGTTCGTGCTGAAAAACGATCCGAAGAAGGCTCTACCAAAAACAGAAATGATAACGCCTCGGCCATTTTTTCGGTGACTGATTGTAATTTTTGGCCACAGTTTGACGAATTCATGCGCCTTAACAGGATGATTCTGGAGGTAGTTCAGAAGTATTAATAAGTGGAAAAATCACCAAATTGAGCAATTTGATTGTTGATATGCATGCCTCGTGCATGCATGATGATCGATTGATATTTGCTATTAGCCAGCTCCTGGCTGGTTTTTACCCATGCACCTGGAATCACCTGTCAAGTGTCCGGAAAATCCGGATATCGACGCCTTGTCGCCTTTTCTCCGAAATGATTATTGCGATCATTGCGCCCAGTTCGACGAAGACGCTTTCCGGGCCAACTGGCATCAAATTTATTTTGTCGTATTCAGCTTCATTCGCCGCTTCAACCGGCGCGATCATGGTTTGAATCATCGCGACCCGGTCATGGCGATGCTGGCTTCGGAAATCTGGCTATACAACATTGGCCGTTTGCTTGAGCGCAATCCCGGTTGCCGGATTACGCCGGAGCTTGCCGATGATGCAAGGCGCCGTGAACTGTTGCCCAAATGCAATGCCTACTCATTGGCTCAATACCTTGGCCTGCCACCGCAGACCGTGCGTCGCAAGGTACAGGCCCTGGTTGATCTGGGGTGGGTGGTTCGCTCGGAAAAAGGGGAACTGAGCGTCACGGTGGCTTACGAGACCGAAGTGATGCCGGAATGCAGTGTCGAAACGATGCGCGATTTCATCAGCAGTGCGCGCATGGCCTTGGCAATGCTTGGATTTAACAGCCAGCGGTGACAGCCATGACAAAAATCTCCCAGGCACCTTTCTGCGCAACGGTGCGCTACCTCGAAAAAATCCTGGCAGATATCGGTTCATCAGATCGCGGTATGTCCGGCATTGTCGGCAACGCACTGGCCATGATTCAGAACATGAATCAGCACAATATTTCACAGGTCGATCTGGCCTGTTTGCAGGAACTGCTCAAAACAATCGATCAGGATTGTTCCGGGGAACTGAATGCCTATCTTTCCGGGGCCGAACCGGACTGCCTGATTTGTGCCGCACTGCGTGAGTGCATGGTCGGTTCGCTTTGACCGGTCTGACCGTCGGTATTAGGTACGCTGTTTTTCCGAAGCGGGTTCTCTTCTGATCCGTATCTTCCCGGCTGTTGACAGAGACAATGTCTCTGTCTAAAGTAAATCCATCGCGCCGATTTGAGTTTCAGCTTGCGGGCGCGTAATAAATTCAGCTAAAGCGTGCGAAAGCCCGTTCTTGCTGAACGGGCTTTTGTTTTTCCGGTACCGCAAGGTACATCGCTGAGTTAAGGACAACTTGCAGGGCGATTGATAAATGCTGCTAAAGCGTCGCTTGCTACCCAGCCCCCGGGTGCCGGCTTCGCCGGCTTGAACGGGGGCAGGAGCAACATCATGGTGATTACCGATTTTGAGCTGGACTCGTTTTCCAGAGAAGCATCCGGCCGTTTTCAGATTGCACTGCCTTCAGTCAGGCGACTCGCTGTGCCGGCGATCGATCAATCCGCCATCCAGCGCCAGGTCGAACAGGCAAGGTGTCGTGCCGATGCGTATGCCAATGCCTGCCGGATCGAGCGGTGGGGTGATCGATGACTGATCAGCCTGCGCGGATCAATGCGGCGCGAATGCGTTCGATGGTTTCTTCGACGGCGGCCTTGCGTGACACTTCCAGGCCCAGTGCACGGGCGATGGCGTTGACGCGTGCCGGGTTCAGGGGGATGCCGCCGCGGTCGACGGCCGAAATCAGCGCTTTTGCCTGAGCCAGTTCTGAGGGCTGGCCGGATGTGCCGATGAAACGGCGTCTGAGCCAGCTCCAGAGACTTTTGCCGGGATGTGCTTGCATGATTTCGGCTCGGTAGTTCTGGCTCAGTAGTCCTGGGTGTCCGACCACATTGCCGGCGCAAAGCGAACTACCCGGTTGCGTCCCTGTTCCTTGGCCTGGTAAAGCGCCACATCGGCGAATTTGACGGCTTGCCAGAAAGTATCGCTGTCGGTCGGAAAGTCCGAAATGCCGATCGAAATCGTCTTTTGAAGCACCGTGCCGGCAACCTGGACTTTCAGGTTTTCGATGGCTGCCCGGATATTTTCGGCAACTTGACCGGCCGCATCACCCTGGCTGTCGATCAGGATGATCAGGAATTCCTCTCCGCCGTAGCGAATGACCAGATCGGAGGAGCGCACGGATTGCTTGAGAACGGTTGATAGCGCCTTGAGCACGGCGTCGCCGGCATCGTGGCCGTAGGTGTCGTTGACCATCTTGAAGTAGTCGAGGTCGAGCATCAGGATGGCTGCGTGCGTACGCTTGCGCTGGACGCTGGCAACCAGTGTCTCGACATACTCTTCGAGGAAGCGGCGGTTGTTCAGGCCAGTCATCGGGTCGCGCAAGGTCGAGTCGCGCAGGCTTTCCATCAGGCGTTTCGTTTCCAGGACCGGGGCGGTTTCTCGCAGGTAAACGTTGATGAATGGGATCTGCGACTTCAGTTTTTCCTGCTGTGCCGGCGAGGCAATCAACTGCACAACGCTGCCGACCGAACCGGACTGGATGACCGGGAAGCAGACATGATGTCGTTCGCCGATTTCGGCCGGGGGGCGGAATGAGGTGCAGATATCCGGCGTGGTGATGCCATCGACGACATGGCCGGTACGCCGGACGCGGCAGGCCTCGGGACGCACCAGGATTTGCGGGTCGCACCAGCGGCAGGTGTCGGCCACTTCACCATCGACCATGATGCCCTTCATCTGCTTTTTGTTGCTGCTGATTTCGTAGAGCGAAAATTCCTGCAGGCCGAATTCGCTTTTCAACGTATTTGAAAGGCGCTGGTAAATCTCGGTCTTGACCTCGTCCTCCTCGATGGCCTGCTTGAAATGTGCTGCACGGGTCAGACCTTCGACCATGTCGATGGTTGCTGTCAGCAGATTCTCGCCCGGCGCCGGTGTGCGCTCGGTGAGTCGGGCGACATTGCTGCCGATCCGGTTCAGGCCATCGTCGAGGAAGGTCAGCAGGCGGTTCATATCGGTTGCGATCTGGCCGATTTCATCATCCGTCCGCTTCTCGACATGCGCCTTGAAATCACCCCGCAAAGCGTGTTGCACCGCATCTTCAACTGCATTGGCGGTATCGGAAATCGGACGCAACAAGCGGCGGAGCAGCAACACCATCAGGATGACAAAGGCCATCACGGCACCGGTAATGCCGGCTACCGTGATCAATGCCTTTTCCTTCAGCGCATCGATCGACATGCTCATGCTGACCGCGCCGAGTACGGCGCCTTCGCTGACCTTGTGGCATTGCAGGCAATTCGGGTTGCCGCTGGACGTGGCAATGTAGGGAATCGTGCCGCGAAAGATGGTTTCATCGCCCTGGGTAATCAGTTCGAAACGCGGCTTGCCTTCTGCCAGGACGGTGCGTTCTATTTCGTCGGCGGCCGATTCCACGGTCAACCCCTTGCCGAACTGTTTTTCCACTTCCGGCGAGCGCACCACGCGGGCCGACTTGAGGCCCTGGACTTCGACCAGTCGTTGGAGAAAGCGCTCGCGCTTGTCGATCACGCCGTTGATCATCGACTCCGTCAGATGAACACGGACGATTTCACCCGCCGTTCTGATGTGTTCGGTGGCCGAAGCAATCGAAAAGCTGCGGAAGGCGTACAGGCTGATCGCGACCAGAACAGCAAGCAGGCCAGCGGCGATGCCGATGAAGAAAAGAGTAACCTTGGCGTTGAGATTCACGGTGAAGTATTTCAGAAACACTATGGCTGGAAGCTGCGCATTATGTTCGATGCGCTCGTTAAGTCAAAGTGATTAGGCATAAAGTAAGTAATATTCCACAATTCGTTGTCAATGGGCCGGTTCCAGCCGTTCTCCGTGCACATGGAGCGACGCTCCGGCTACACTCGCAAATCCCCAATCCACAGGAATCAAGGCATGGCCGTTCGAACAATATTGCGCATGGGCGATCCGCGCTTGCTGGCCCCGGCGCAAGCAGTGACCGATTTTGCGACCCCGGCGCTGGCCGAATTGATCGATGACATGTTCGATACCATGGCCGCCGCCGGTGGCGTTGGCCTGGCAGCGCCGCAGATCGGCGTTGGCCTGCAAGTCGTGATCTTCGGCTTCGAGCAAAGCGAACGTTATCCCGACGCCGATGCCGTGCCGCAGACGATCCTGATCAATCCGGTCATTACGCCCCTGTCGACCGCGCAAGAAGCGGGCTGGGAAGGATGTTTGTCGGTGCCGGGGCTGCGTGGCGAGGTGCCGCGTTTTCCTGCCATCCGCTACCAGGGTTTCGATCCTTCCGGCCAGCCGATCGATCGTCGTGTCGAAGGCTTCCATGCGCGTGTTGTGCAGCATGAGTGCGACCATCTGATCGGCATGCTGTATCCGATGCGGATGCGCGATTTCAGCCGTTTTGGCTTTACCGATGTGCTTTTCCCCGAAATGGGCAAGGAGAGTTGATTGGATATGCTGCTGCCTGCAATCGAAATCGAGTCGGGTAAGAACCCGCAATACGCCGTGATCTGGCTGCACGGCTTGGGGGCGGACGGTTCGGATTTCGTCCCGGTGGTCCCTGAACTGGGGCTGGAAGAGGCTCCCGGTGTGCGCTTCATTTTTCCGCATGCGCCGGAGATTCCGGTGACCTGCAACGGCGGCTACATCATGCCGGCCTGGTACGACATCATTTCACTCGACAAGCATAGCCGGCGGGTCGATGAGGGCGGCATCCTGCATTCACGCAATGCCATTCGTCTGTTGATCGAACGCGAGATCGAGCGCGGCATTCCGTCGGAACGTATTTTCCTGGCCGGCTTTTCGCAGGGCGGGGCGATTGCCTACACCACGGCGCTGACCCATCCGGCAAAACTGGCCGGGGTCATCGCGCTGTCAACCTATATTCCATCGGCCGGCTTGCTGGCCGAGGCTAGCGCGGTCAACCGCGATATTCCGGTGTTTTCGGCGCATGGCAGCGACGATGATGTCGTGTCGATCGAACTCGGTCTGGCGGCACGCGATTGGCTGGTCGAGCACGGTTATGCGGTTGAATGGCAGGTTTATCCGATGCCGCACTCGGTTTGCATTGAAGAGGTGCAAGCCATCGGTGCCTGGCTGCAAAGCCGGATCGGCGCAGCATGAGCGACGTGGCATTCAGCCGGGCATCGCTCAGTGAAGCGGAGTTGCCACCTTATCCCGGTATCGGGCTTGAGGCGATCACGCTGGTCGCCGATGCATCAGTTGCGCAGGCGGCATTGGCCGATTTGCTCGCCGCCAAGGTGATTGGCTTCGATACTGAATCCAAGCCGACTTTCCTGAAAGGCGAAGTGTCGACCGGGCCGCATCTGGTGCAACTGGCCACTGACCGGCACACCTGGTTGTTTCCGATTGTGCGCGGACGTAGCGTGGCTGAATTGAAGGCGGTGCTTGAGTCGCCGGATTTGCTCAAGGTTGGCTTCGGGCTGGGGAACGATCACAGCGCCTTGAAATCGCGGCTCGATATCGAGGTGCGCAACGTGCTCGACCTGGGCGAAATCCTGCGGGGGCCGGCGCATCGCGGTACGGTCGGTGCCAAGGTGGCTGTCGCGCATTTTTTCGGCCAGAAATTGCAGAAATCGAAAAAGATCGGCACCAGTAACTGGTCGGCCGCCCGCCTTAACGAACGACAGGTGCTTTACGCCGCCAACGATGCCCATGTCGCGCTGCAGGTTTATTACGCCTGGCAGGCCAGCCGTCGCGCTGCGCTGCCAGCCTGATTGCTTCACTGGAAAGAGAATGATGTCCCTGTTGCCGACACTGTCGCCGATTGAAAGCCGAATCCTCGGAACGCTGGTTGAAAAGCAGCGCACTGTGCCCGATACCTACCCGCTCTCACTGAATGCGCTGGTCGCTGGTTGCAACCAGAAAACCAGCCGCAGTCCGGTGATGGAAATCAGCGAAGCCGAAGCGCTTGCCGCGGTCGACCGCCTGAAAGAGCATCAATTGGTGCACGAAGTCAGCGGCAGTCGTGTCGTTCGCTTTGCCCACAATCTGGAAAAGCAGTTCGGCATCCCGACCCAGGCGTCGGCCTTGCTCACGGTGCTGCTGTTGCGCGGCCCGCAAACGGCCGGCGAGCTTCGTCTCAATTGCGAGCGGCTGCACAAATTTGCCGATATTTCATCGGTCGAAGCATTTCTCGATGAATTGGCCTGTCGACCGGAAGGCGAGATGCTGGTCATTGAATTGCCGCGTTTGCCCGGCGCCCGTGAAAATCGCTGGATGCATCTGCTCGGTGGCGAACCGCTCATCGACGCCCCGGCCCATGCCGCCCCGGTTGGGTCATCTGGTGCCGTGATTGAAGCGCTGACCGAGCGTGTCGCAACGCTGGAGGCCGAACTGGCCGCATTGCGCAGCCGATTCGAGGCTTTTGTTGCAGAAATCGGCGGCTGAAACAGCATGATTGAGCAAATGACCGCTCCGGAGAATGAATGATATGGAACGCTGTCCCTGGTCCGAGGGTTTTGATCTTTACCGCGAATACCACGACCGGGAATGGGGCGTGCCGCTGCGCGACGACCGCGCCCTGTTTGAACTGCTGATCCTGGAAGGAGCACAGGCCGGTCTGTCATGGGCTACGGTGTTGAAAAAGCGGGCGCACTATCGACAGGTTTTCGATGGCTTCGAGCCCGCCCTGATCGTCTGTTACGACGATGTCAAAGTGGCTGCTTTGCTGGCCGATCCCGGCATTATCCGCAATCGGGCCAAGGTCGCGGCGACGATACAGAACGCCCGTTCCTACCTCGCACTGCAGGCCGAAGGGCAGTCGTTCAGCGACTTTCTCTGGCAATTCGTCGGCGGCGAGACGATCCACAACCACTGGGCGACGATGGCCGAGGTGCCGGCCAAGACGGCGCAGTCGGATGCAATGAGCAAAGCCTTGCTGCGCGCCGGCTTCAAGTTTGTCGGTTCGACCATTTGCTATGCCTTCATGCAGGCTTCAGGAATGGTCAACGATCATCTGCTCGCCTGCCCACGTCACGCCGAGGTGCAGAAGCGCCAGCCAATTCAGGCTTGATGCGAAAACGGGCCGTTTACCTGCGTCGACCGTGGCAGTTCGTGCATAGCTTGATATACTGTATGGATGAACAGTCAGTTGCGTATTGCTCATCTCGACATGGATGCTTTTTTTGCCTCCGTCGAGTTGCTGCGTTATCCCGAATTGCGTGGCCAGGCCGTGGTGGTCGGTGGGCGCAATGTCGCCCAGCCGGCGCTGCAGGCTGACGGCAAGCGGCATTTTGCCCGTTTGCGCGATTACGTCGGGCGTGGCGTGATCACGACATCGACCTACGAAGCGCGGGCGCTCGGCGTTTTTTCTGGCATGGGGCTGATGAAATCAGCCCAGCTGGCACCCGATGCCATTCTCTTGCCGGCCAACTTCGAGGCTTACCGGCACTACTCCAGAGGCTTCAAAGCGGCGGTGGCGCGCATTGTGCCGTGCATCGAGGATCGGGGCATCGATGAAATCTATATTGATTTCGGCGAGGGTGTGGAGGATGTCCGGTCGCTTGCCTTGCAAATCAAGACTGCCGTTTTCGAGGCCACCGGCTTGAGCTGTTCGATCGGCGTCTCGCCCAACAAGCTGTTGTCGAAAATTGGTTCCGATCTCGACAAGCCGAATGGCCTGACTCTTCTTGAAATGGCTGATGTGCCGGCGCGCATCTGGCCTTTGCCGGTGCGCAAGATTGGTGGCATCGGCCCGAAGGCCGGTGAAAAACTGGGGCGCCTCGGGATTCGGACCATCGGCGAACTGGCTGCCGCGGCTCCGGAATTCCTGGTCGGGAAATTCGGGCGCAGTACCGGCGAGTGGCTGCATCGCGTGGCGCATGGCATTGATGAGCGGGGCGTGGTGACCGAGTCCGAGCCCAAGTCGATCAGCCGTGAAACGACATTCGAGCGCGATTTGCATGCCCGGCATGACCGGGCCGAACTCTCCGAAATATTTACCAGCCTGTGCGTACGGGTGGCCGACGATCTGGCGCGCAAGGGCTATCTCAGTCGAACCATCGGCATCAAGCTGCGTTACGCCGATTTTCACGCCGTAACGCGTGATGTCACCTTGCCCCTGTGCATCGGCGAGGCGGCAGAGATCAGGAAGGCAGCCGGGGAATGCCTGAAGCGCGTTCCGCTGCTTCAGAAAATTCGTCTGCTCGGTGTGCGGGCTGGTGGTCTGGTGGCGCGGAACGAAACGCCGGCCGCTCACGTTGCGATCCAGGCCGAGTTGCCGTTCTGAACCGGCCGGCTGAGTTACCGGCCGCGGCCGTGTCTAGCGAAACACCCGGCAGGCGTGTTCGGTGCGCGCTTCGATCTTGCCGAACAGGCTGTTCATGTCCTGCGTCCAGTCCAGGCCAATCGCGTTGCAGGCCGGCTCGGACAGGCCGGCGACCTGATTGTCTTCACGCCCGGTCAGGTCCAGCGCATTGGACAGCACTTCGGCGACATGGATCAGGTCGACCAGTTTTTCTGCCAGGGCCGGGCTGGGGTCGTGGTGATAGCGAATCGCTGCAATGACGCGTTCGGGCAGCCCCCAGAGCGTGGCAAGTTCGCCGCCGATCTCGCAATGATCCATCCCGAAATACTGGCGCTCGACCTCGATAATGCCTCGTTCGCTGACGTTGACCGCGGTACGCACCATCTGGAATTCGAGCGGGTAGAAGCGGGCCATCCAGAGTTGGCCGATATCGTGCAGCAAGCCGCTGACCATCGCATAGTCGGCCGAGATGTGCTTGAAGCGACCGAGTTCCTGTGCCGTGATGGCAACGGCCACGCTGTGTTCCCAGAAATAGGCCGACATCCGGCTTTTGCGGGCAAATTCGGCAAGACTGACGGCGAGGACGATTTCCTTGATGCGCGACAGGCCGATCAGCGAAACGGCCATGTTCACGTCACGCAACTGGGCCTGGTGCCGCCCGGCCAGCGCGGCGGAGTTGGCGACGGAAAGCACGCGGGCCGTGATTACCGGGTCGCATTCGACAAACTGGACGAGTGCGCCGAGCGTTGCATTGTCGTCATCCAGTGTTTCGAGGATGTCATTGACGACCCGTGGGAAGGCCGGCAGGTTGATCGCGCGGTCGGCGATTTCGGTGGCGGTCAGCAGCAGGGGCATCATCCTCTCCTGAATGCGAGGACTGTTTCGTAGAGACGCGACATGACCGGGTTTTTCAGATCGGCCGAACGAAAGATGTGGCGCAGACGGGTTTCGCTGGCCGCCCATTCGGCATCGCGTTCTTCAAGGGTGCGTTCATCCGGGATCTGGATGCAGACGAATTCTGCATGGCGGACATTCATCTGGCGGATATTCGATTCAGTCAGCGCATGCCCGACCGGCAGGCTGAAGGTGTTGATCCCATGTTCGCTGAGTACGAGCGGTGCACCAAGGAGCATGCCCTCGGTGGCATCGGCAATTGGCAGGTAGCGCAGGCGGGTTTCCATGGCATCTCGGCGTTGGGTGTTGTCGGGCATGGTAGCGGTGAAATTCATTCAAGGCAACAATTAACAAAAATGACAAATGTTGTTTCGTGCCGATGGGCTGAATGCCGATTAGCACGCGGCAAGAGGCTGAACGTTGTTACCATTGTCGTTTGAGTTTATTCGCAGCCGTGCGTTCCTGCCTCGTGGCGTTGTGCATTGAAGTTGCTGGTCAGGCATCATGAATCGCGATCCTTATTCCGTCCTGGGTGTTTCCCGTGAGGCCAGTCCACATGAGGTCAAGCGCGCCTATCGCCGATTGGCCATGCGCTGGCATCCGGACCGCAATACCGATCCTGAAGCAACCGAACGCTTCAAGCAGATTCGCGCTGCCTACGACCAGCTTGCTGCGGTCGACATGCCGAAACCTGACGAAACGGTGGATCAACCTGCGCCGGCCGAAGCGCCTGCTGAAGCGTCCACCGGGCCGGAAGCCGGGCGCGCCGCCGATATCCGCCTCAATTTCGAATTGACGCTGGAGGATGCGGCTGGCGGTTGTCGCAAGACCTTGCACTACCGGCGCGGCAACGCCTGCCCGACCTGCGAGGGCAGTGGCGAACACGGCATTTCGCGGACCCGCTTTTGCGAGTGCTGTCACGGGAGCGGCCGGGTGCGCGATGCCCGGCGAACACTGGTGCCGTGCGATGCCTGTAGCGGACGCGGCTTTTTCAGCGAACGCATTTGTCCGGATTGCAGCGGGAGCGGCCGTGAAACAGCCGATGTTAGCCTTGAATTTACCGTGCCGCCCGGTATGTTGCCCGGTGATGAACTCCGCCTGGCCGGGCAGGGCGAACCGGCGAGCGGCGACTCGCTGGCCGGCGATCTGTACCTCACGCTGGTCATTGCCAGCCATGCCTTATTCACGCTGCAGGGGCGTGATTTGTCCTACCGGATGCCGGTCAGTGCGCTGGACATCATTGCCGGTGGCGAGATCGAGTTGCCCTCCTTGTTCGGGCTGATTGCGTACACGCTGGAGCCGGGGCCGGCCGATGTTCGTCAAATCCGCCTGGCCGGAAAAGGCTATCCGGGGCGCGGCAAGCTCAAGGCGGGCGATTTGCTCGTTGAGTTGCGCCCGGTTTTTCCCGAAAAGCTCGATGCCCACCAGCGCAAATTGCTGCTCCAGGCCAACGCTGCCTTGATGGCTTCGGCCTGCGATACCCTGCAGGAAGTGGCCCGCTGGCGGCAGGCGCAAGGGCTGGGCTAGCCCATGCCAGCTATTCAACTGAACGAAGCCGAAGTCGAGTTCTTCGCCATCCGGGCGCAAGGGGCCGGCGGACAAAACGTCAACAAGGTGTCGAATGCGGTGCACCTGCGTTTTGATATCGGCGCCTCCAGCCTGCCCGACGGGCTCAAGGAAAAACTGCGGGCTTTGCGTGACCAGCGAATCAGCAGCGACGGCATCGTTGTCATCAAGGCGCAGAGCCACCGCAGCCTGGAGCGTAACCGCGAGGATGCTTTGCTGCGCTTGCGCGAACTGATTGCGGCGGCGGCTTTCGTGCCGACCCTTCGGCGACCGACCAAACCCAGTCGCTCAGCCCAGCGCAAGCGCGTCGACAGCAAGGTCAAGCGCGGTCAGATCAAGCAGCAGCGCGGCCGTATTACCGACTGATCGCCTCGCTTGGGCCGCGCCATCCGGGAGCCGCTGTTCAGGTTCGCTGGATAGCTGTTTCAGCGGCTATTCCGCTCTGGGATTTCAGCAGGCTTCCTGCGGTCGACTGCACTTTTCGAGCAAATACGCGATCGACTGGTAGGTTCTGCCGGTTTCCGCCGTCAGGCCGATTTCGCAGGTGCGGTTGGTCGATACGCCGCAGGCGCAGTTGGCCGGCAGCTCGTCGTGGATCTTGCGCAGTGCATGATGGTTGAGTTCAGGCACGACGAAGCCGCGATCGCCGGCGAAGCCGCAGCAGGTGACGCCGGCTGGTTCGATGATTTGCTCGGCGCAGGCGGCGACCAGTTTCTTGAGCTTGGCATCCGAGCCGTTCTTGCGCACGCTGCAATTGATATGCAGCGCAATCGGGCCGGCTTCCGGGGTCAGGCGCAGGCGCGGCAGCAGGGCATCGTGGGCAAATTCGTGGAAGTCGTAGACCTTGAGGCGCTCGGCGACGTGTTTCTGCATCCGGATGGTGCAGGAGCTGGCATCCATGATGATCGGATAGCGGCCATTCTCCGAGGCTTTGAGCAGGGCGGCTTCGAGTTGCCGCGACATGCCGTCGGCTTCCTCGGCCATGCCCTTGCTGGCCAGCATCTGGCCGCAGCACAACTGGTCGAAACCATCGGGCAGGATGGGCGCGTAGCCGGCGCGGATCAGCAGTTCGACGACGACGTCGCCGAGTTGTTTTTCAGATGCACTCGACGGCCCGAAGATACGTCCGCCGCAAGTCGGGAAATAGACCACCGGATCGCCTTGCGTCTGGCGCGCAACCGGCGCCTTGCCGGCCAGCGGCATGTCTTTTTTCCAGGCGCCGCCGGAAACGCGGCTGAGGAAATTGTCCCCGAGCACGCCGGAGACGGCATGGCCGACTTTGAGGCCGAGCCGCGAGGCATTGGCCAGCGTACCGAAATGTTCGCCGGTCCAGGCGTTGACCGCGCGGGCCGTGTCGCCAAGCTTGCGGCCGCGCAGGCGGCGCGTCAGGTCGCCGGTATCGATGCCGACCGGGCAGGCGGTCGAGCACAGGCCGCAACCGGCGCAGGTGTCGAGGCCCATGTAGGCGTAGTCTTCGCCGACCTGGCCGGCCGGTTCGCCATTGGCGGCGCGGCGTGACAGTTCGCGGACGCTGGTGATGCGCTGGCGCGGCGAGAGGGTGAGGCGGTGCGAGGGGCAGAGCGGTTCGCAGAAACCGCACTCGATGCAGCGGTCGACAATGTCTTCGGCAGCCGGCATCGGCTTGAGGTTTTCAAGGTGAGCGTGCGGGTTGTCGTTGAGGATGACGCCCGGGTTGAGCAGGTTTTCCGGATCGAACAGACGCTTGATCTTGCGCATCAGGTCGGCGGCTTCCTTGCCCCATTCCATTTCGACAAACGGCGCCATGTTGCGGCCGGTGCCGTGCTCGGCCTTGAGCGAGCCATCGTATTTGTCGACCACCAGCTTGGCCAGTTCGTCCATGAAACGGGCGTAGCGGTCGACTTCGCTGGCATCGCCGAAATCCTGGGTGATGACGAAGTGCAGGTTGCCTTCCAGCGCGTGGCCGAAAATGATCGCCTCGTGGTAGCCGTGGTGGCGGAGCAGGGCTTGCAGGTCGAGCGTGGCGTCGGCCAGGTTTTCAATATGGAAGGCGACGTCCTCGATCAGCACCGTGGTGCCGGTGCGGCGCATGGCGCCGACGGCCGGGAAGGTGCCTTTGCGGACTTTCCAGTACATCTCGCAAGTGGCCGGATCGGTCGAAAAAACCATCGGTTCGACCGTGGCCACCCCGGCCATTGCGGCATGTACGGCCGAAATCCGTTCCTGGAGGCCGTCGACCGTGGCAGCGCGTACTTCGATCAGCAGCGCGGCAGCTTCTTCGCCGAGTTCGCGCATGATGGCCGGCAGGCCGGGCTTGTTTTCGACCGAATGCAGCGCCGGCCGATCAAGCAGTTCGACGGCGGACACCGGCTGCGGCTTGAGGCGGATGACCGCTTCGCAGGCGGTGCGGATGTCCGGGAAGAAAACCAGGGCGCTGGCCTTGTACGGGTCTTCGACGACGGTGTTGTAGGTGATCCGCGAAATGAAACCGAGCGTGCCTTCCGAGCCGATCATCAGGTGCGACAGGATGTCGATCGGGTCTTCGTAATCGACCAGCGCATTGAGGCTGTAGCCGGTCGTATTCTTGATCTTGAATTTATGGCGGATGCGCTCGGCCAGCTTGGCATTGTCGCGCGTATCGCGGCCCAGGCGCTCAAGCTCGCCGAGCAGCACGGCGTGGCTCTTGGAAAAGGCATCGATGCTGAGATGATCTTCGGTGTCGAGCAGCGTGCCGTCGGCCAGCATGACGCGCATGCCGGCCAGCGTGCGATAGCTGTTCTGCGCCGTGCCACAGCACATGCCGGAGGCGTTGTTGGCCGCGATGCCGCCGATCTTGGCCGCGCCGATCGAGGCCGGGTCCGGACCGATTTTCTTGCCGTGCGGTGCTAGCCGACGATTGACTTCGCCGCCGACAATGCCGGGACCGACCTTGACCTTGCTGGCATCGGCGTTCAGCTCGTAAGTCGCAAAACCCTCGCCGATCAGCGCCAGCACCCCGTCAGTAATCGCCTGCCCGGACAGGCTGGTGCCAGCCGCGCGGAAGGTGACCGGGCGCTGATTCTGGCGTGCTGCGGTCAACACGCTGCGCAGCTCGTTTTCCGATTCGATGACGGCAATCACTTCCGGCGTCAGACGATAGAAGCTGGCATCGGTGCCGTAAGCCAGGCGACGCAGCTCGTCGGTGATGATCTGGTTTTCCGGCAGCGACTGTTTCAGGGAATCGGTCAGTTTGGTCATGGTCTTGTCTCTATTTTTCTACGAGTGGCAATACAGCATCATTGCGAATAAAGCGAAGCAATCCAGTGTTTTCAAGATCGGCAAGCCGTCGTTATGCCCGTTCCTTGAGCATGTCCCGCAGGCGTTTCGGGGCCGGCTTGAGCGGTACGCGCACCGACGTCCACGGCCCTTGCTTCGATGGCATCAGCCAGTTGAACCGGCTGCCCAGCCAGGTTGCCAGGCGATACAGGGCCGGTGAGCGATAGACCCAGGCCCAGCCGCGCCAGATGGCCGACACCGTGGCGTTGTAACCGGCGCCCTGGCCGCGCATCGTCGGATTTTCATGCGGCGCGGAGAACGACTCTTCGCGCAGGCGCATCAGCAGTTCGGGGATCGGGATCTTGACCGGGCAGACTTCGCCGCAAGCGCCGCATAGCGACGAGGCGGTGGCCATCGTGGCAGTGGCTTCGAGGCCGAGCATGTGCGGCGAGATGATCTTGCCGATCGGACCGGGGTAGGTCGTGCCGTAGGCGTGGCCGCCGATCCGGGTGTACACCGGGCAGTGGTTCATGCAGGCGCCGCAGCGGATGCACTGCAGCGTCTTGCGCAGTTGCTCGTCGGCATAGGCTTGCGTCCGGCCATTGTCGAGCAGTACCAGGTGGACTTCCTGCGGGCCATCCTTTTCACCGGCCTTGCGTGGGCCGGAGATCATGTTGAAGTAGGTCGAGATGTTCTGGCCGGTCGCCGAGCGGGTGAGTAGCGAGTAGAGCGGCGGAATGTGGTCGAGCTTTTCGACAATCTTCTCGATGCCGGTGATGGCGATATGGACAGCTGGCGCGGTGGTGCACATCCGGCCGTTGCCTTCGTTTTCGACCAGGCACAGCGTGCCGGTTTCGGCCACGGCAAAATTGACGCCGGACAGGCCGACATCGGCTTCGAGGAATTTCTCGCGCAGCACATTGCGGCCGATCTGGATCAGTGCATCGACGTTGTCGGTGTATTCGACGCCCGGCACGTTTTCGTGGAACAGCTTGGCGATCTGTTCCTTGGTCTTGTGGATCGCCGGCATGATGATGTGCGACGGCTTTTCATGCGCCAACTGGACAATGTATTCGCCCATGTCGGATTCCAGCGCGTCGATGCCGGCGGCTTCGGCCGCATGGTTCAGTTCGATTTCCTCGCTGACCATCGACTTGCCCTTGACCATCAGCTTGGCCGAGTGCTTTTGGCACAGGCCGAGGATGATCTGGTTGGCTTCTTCGGGCGTTTCGGCCCAATGCACCTGGATGCCGTTGCGCGTCAGATTGCTTTCGAGCTGGACGAGCAGTTCGGGCAGTTTGCCGAGGTTGTACTGGCGAATCTGTTCGCCCAGCGTGCGCAGCGTTTCCAGCTCGACAGGATCGGGGAACTGGGCGGCGCGCTTGCTCATCAGGAAATCCATCGCGCCGCGGAAGCTCTGGCGCAGGAAGGGATTGTCGACGACTTCCTTGGAGCGGGCGCGGAAACCGGCCGAAGGCATGAAGTGCAGGGCGTGGGGTGTCTGCGGGGCGTTCATCAGACGTTCTCCTCGATCATCAGGACGACCAGTTCTTTCGGGCCGTGCGCGCCGTAGGCCAGCGTTTGCTGGATGTCGGCGGTTTTCGACGGGCCGGAAATGAGCAGGGAATTGGTCGGCAGGCCATTTTTCCAGCCTTCCTGCTGCATGGTTTCGTACAGGGTGTTGTAAATATTGGCCGCATCGAGCAGCACGATATGCACCGGCGGCACCAGCGACATCAGGCGCGGCTCGTCGGCGTCGGGCCAGAGGATCAGCGTGCCGGTTTCGGCAATGGCACCGCGGGCAGCGGTAAAGCTGGCCGGGATGTCGTGAAACATCGTTTCCTTCCAGTTTTCGATCGGCTCGGCGTAGCTCGGGCAATCGATGCCGAGCGCAGAAAGCTCGCTTTGGGCACGTTGACCGTGGGATGTACCGGGCGCGACGAGCAGCTTGCCGATTTGCTTGGCGCTCAATACTTCCCAGAGTTTTTGCAGCCAGCCACCGCGCGATACCGAATAGACCTCGGCGTGGGCCAGTTCGATGAAGTGGCGGAAGCGGGCCGCTTTTTCGGCCGGGGTTTCTTCCGAGCGGTGCTCGGCAAACCAGGCGGCAACGTCCGGTTCCGGCTTGTTCATGACCGGTGCAGCGTTGAGGCGGGCGAGGATGCGGTCACGGGCGCTCATTATTTGTTCCCCTTTTCAGTCCGGCGCAGCAGGAAACTGGCGATATGTTCGCCCGGCAGGCTGGGAGTTGTGCGCCCTTCCTGCTTGTCTTTCCAGGCGGCGTGGCCGAGGATGTTCATCAGGCAGCCGCAGTCGGCGCTGACGACGCGCTCAGCGCCGCTCGCCTTGAGCGCCTTGACCTTGTCTTCCACCATCGCGCCCGAAATCTCCGGCTGCTTGATCGAGAAGGTACCGCCAAAGCCGCAGCATTCGGATTCATGATCCTGCTGGGCGATCTTGACACCCTTGAGGGCGCCGAGCAGTTGCCGGCCGGTCAGGTGCACGCCCATTTCGCGACGGGCCGAGCAGGAGGTGTGAAGTACGACCGTTTCGTCGGCGCCATGATCTTCCGGCTGGAAACCGAGGACATTGACCAGGAAATCGGTCAGTTCGTAAATGCGACAGGAGAGGGCGTCGGCTTGCGGTTTGCGTACCGGGTCGGCGGCAAACAGCGTCGGGTAATGGTGCTTCATCATCCCGGCGCAGGAACCGGAAGGAACGACGACCGGCCAGTTGTTTGGAAACAGCGTCAATTGCAGCGCCGCAACCTTGCGTGCCTCATCGGGAAAACCACTGGTGTAGGCCGGTTGACCGCAGCACGTCTGTTCTTCGGGGAAGTGAACGCGGATGCCTTCGCGCTCCAGTAGACGAATCGCATCAAGGCCGGCGCCGGGGTAAAACTGGTCAACAACACAGGTGGCGAAAAAATAGACATCGGTGGGCCGAGGCGCGGTTTTTCCTTGTTCGCTCATTTTGTCTCCGTTGGTAAATTGGTCAAACCAATGCTTTGCGTGACGGAAATGTACGATACAACCGATACTTAGTCAAATATATAAGGGTTTTTCCGGTGCTTGCGCTTTACCGTTTGGCTGATTAGAATGGCGTGGTCTTACCAATCGAGTGATTACTTTTGCCCATGCCGCAAAACAAGGTGCAAGTCCCGCGTATTTCCGATGCCGTTGCCGCTTCGCTGGAGCGCCGCGTCCTGGAAGGCTCGCTCAAACCGGGCGACCGCCTGCCGCCGGAGCGCGAACTGGCGCTCGAGTTCGGTGTGTCGCGCCCCTCATTGCGTGAAGCCATCCAGAAGCTGGCTTCCAAGGGCATGTTGCAGAGCCGTCAGGGTGGCGGTACTTATGTGACCGACCGTCTCGAATCGACTTTTTCCGATCCGTGGCGCGACATGATCGGTTCGCATCCGAATTTGCACGAAGATCTGCTTGAATTCCGCCGTATGCTGGAAGGCCAGGCTGCCGAGTGGGCGGCCGAGCGCGCCACCGATGCTGACCTGCAACGTATCGACCAGTCTTTCGCGACGCTCAGCGATACTTTCGATGCCGATGATCTGGAGCGCCGCTCCAGCGCCGATATTGCCTTCCATCAGGCAATTGGCGAGGCCTCGCACAATGCGCTGATCGGCCATCTCTCCTCGGCCCTGCTACGTTTGATGCACGACAATATCCGCCTCAATCTTGGCGAATTGCAAGGCATTCCTGCCGCCGGTTCCCTGCTCAAGTCGCAACATGCTGCCATTCATGGCGCCATTCGCGATCGCAAGCCGCAGGCGGCACGTTCTGCCGCCGAGACGCATATCGATTTCGTTCGCGAAACACTGGCTCAGTCGCTGCGTTCCGCCGCCCGGCGCGAAACCGCAGCACGCCGCCTGAATACCGATTTCTTACCTTCCACCACTTCTTGATTTGACCCCCCTGAAAGGAATCCGCATGGAGCCCCTGGTTATTCCCTTTGAAAAGCTGCGCATGACCGACGTTGAACAAGTCGGCGGCAAGAATTCTTCGCTCGGCGAAATGATCAGCCAGCTGGCTGATTCCGGTGTCCGCGTTCCGGGTGGCTTTGCCACGACGGCGCAGGCTTACCGCGATTTCCTGGCGCAGAGCGGCCTGGATGAAAAGATCAATGCGGCACTCGACGCGCTGGATGTCGAAGACGTCAATGCGCTCGCCGTGTGTGGCGCGCAGATTCGCCAGTGGATCATGGAAACGCCGTTCCCGACCGCGTTGACCATCGCAATTACCGAGCAGTATCAGCGTCTGGTCGCCGATTCGACCGCCGACATGTCCTTCGCCGTGCGCTCTTCCGCCACCGCCGAAGACTTGCCGGACGCTTCCTTTGCCGGTCAGCAGGAAACCTTCCTGAACATCGTCGGCCTGGAAAACATCCTGCACGCGATCAAGGAAGTTTTCGCTTCCCTGTACAACGACCGCGCCATTTCCTACCGCGTTCACAAGGGCTTCATCCACGCTGACGTCGCCCTGTCCGCCGGTATCCAGCGCATGGTTCGCTCCGACAAGGGCGCAGCCGGCGTGTTGTTCACGCTCGATACCGAATCCGGTTTCCGTGACGCTGTTTTCGTCACCGCCAGCTACGGTCTGGGCGAAACAGTGGTGCAGGGCGCCGTCAATCCGGACGAGTTCTACGTGCACAAGCCGATGCTGGCTGCCGGCAAGAAGGCCGTCGTGCGCCGCAATCTCGGTTCCAAGATGATCAAGATGACCTTCTCGGCCGAGAAGGTTGCCGGCAAGTCCGTCGTCACCGAGGACGTCGAAGAATCCCTGCGTCACCAGTTCTCGATCAATGACGAAGAAGTCATGGAGCTGGCCCGCTACGCGATGATTATCGAAAAACACTACGGTCGTCCGATGGACATCGAGTGGGGCAAGGATGGTGTCGACGGCAAGCTGTACATCCTCCAGGCGCGTCCGGAAACCGTGCAGTCGCAGGCGCACGCCGGCAAGATCGAAAAGTTCAAGCTGAAATCCTTCTCCAAGGTGCTCGCCTCCGGCCGCGCCATTGGTCAGAAGATCGGTATCGGCCCGGTCCGCATCGTCAAGGATCCGAAGGAAATGGACCAGGTCAAGCCGGGTGACGTGCTCGTCGCCGACATGACCGACCCGAACTGGGAACCGGTCATGAAGCGCGCTTCGGCCATCGTCACCAACCGTGGCGGCCGTACCTGCCACGCCGCGATCATCGCCCGCGAACTGGGCATCCCGGCCATCGTCGGCTGCGGTGACGCAACCGAAACGCTGACTGAAGGCGAAATCGTGACCGCCTCCTGTACCGAAGGCGATACCGGCCACGTTTACCGCGGCAAGCTCGATTTCGAAGTCACCTCGCGTGACATCACCGCCATGCCGGACGTCCCGGTCAAGGTCATGATGAACGTCGGCAACCCGGAACTGGCCTTCGAATTCGCCCAGTTGCCGAACGCCGGTGTGGGTCTGGCCCGCGTCGAGTTCATCATCAACAACGTCATCGGCATTCACCCGAAGGCCATTCTTGATGTCGAGCGTCTGCCGGCTTCGAAGCGCGACGAAATCAAGCGCCGCGCTCGTGGTTACGCCACGCCGAAGGACTTCTTCGTCGAAAAGCTGGTGGAAGGTGTGTCTACCATCGCCGCCGCTTTCTGGCCGAATCCGGTCATCGTTCGTCTCTCCGACTTCAAGTCCAACGAGTACCGCAAGCTGCTCGGCGGCGAACTCTACGAGCCGGAAGAAGAAAACCCGATGCTTGGCTTCCGTGGCGCTTCTCGTTATGTCGCCCAGTCCTTCCGCGACTGTTTCGAAATGGAATGCCGCGCCATGAAGCGCGTCCGTGAAGAAATGGGCCTGACCAACGTGCAACTGATGGTGCCGTTTGTCCGTACCGTTGGCGAAGGCCAGGCTGTTGTCGATCTGCTGGCTGAACACGGCCTGAAGCAGGGCGAACACGACCTGAAGCTGATCATGATGTGCGAAATCCCGTCCAACGCCTTGTTGGCCGATGATTTCCTCAAGATCTTCGACGGCTTCTCAATCGGTTCCAACGACTTGACCCAGCTGACGCTCGGCCTCGACCGCGACTCCGGTCTGGTCGCCAACCTGTTCGACGAACGCGACCCGGCCGTCAAGATGCTGCTCGCCATGGCGATCTCTGCCGCCAACAAGGCCGGCAAGTACATCGGTATCTGCGGTCAAGGCCCGTCCGATCACCCGGATCTGGCTGAATGGCTGATGGATCAGGGCATCAGCAGCATCTCGCTGAACCCGGACACCGTGGTCGACACCTGGACCCGTCTGGCTGGCCACAAAAAGGCCTGATCGACACGGTCGACCGTAGTAAAGCAGTCAAAAGGGTGTTACTACGCAAATGACCCAAAGAGTGCCCGCTTTAGTCAGCGGGCATTTTCTTGAGGTTTTTCACTGCCAGCATTACCTTTACGAGGGGTAACCTACTTTGGATGCTCCTCGAAATGCCACGAACTTCTCCCTATCTTAAAGGCCTCGCCGAAACACGAGCCCGGGTCGACGCTGACTATGTACGTGCCTCAGAACGGCTGACTTCAGCCAATCACCAACTCAAACAAGCTCGGGCGCTCGTTGCTCGCCTTGAAAAAGCCATTCCAGCCCTCCAAACCCAGGTTCTCCTCGCCAATACCACCCGTTACGCCTGTGACACACTAATCGTTAGCCTTAACCCCGACATCGAGCCTGCGGAAATCCAACCCATTAGAGCCTGGCAAGGTCGCTACGGCAAGCGGGGCACCCTCGGCCAACTCGTCCAAGCAATCATCGAAACCGCTTACCCCGAACCAATCACCACCATAGCCGTCGCCCAGCAACTCGAAACCCAACTAAACCTTACCTTCGCCACGCCCGCCGACCGTGCTCACTGGATGAAGGCAACCGTTAACGCCCGGCTCAATTATCTCGGCCGCACCGGCGTCATCGAACGACTCCATCCAGCGACAGCCGCATACGGCAAACCCGGTATCTGGCGCGGAAAACCACACGAGCTATACCCAAGCCTCAACGCCCTAGCCACCCACGCCGGCCTCGCGACCACCAGCGCACCTGAGCAAAATGACCTCGAACTGGTGCTCGAGCCTGCCCCTGAAGAAGACGACCTCCCAAGGTAAGCCATGCGCAAAACCCCGTCCTACCTCAAAGGCCTAGCCGAAACCCGCGCCCGCGCCGCTCGTGACGTCCAGTGCTACCAGCAACTCGTGGACGAGCTGCAGATACGGCTCGCCAAAGCCCAGGCCGAGCTGGGAGCCTGCGATACGCTTATTCGGAAGTTCGATGACCGCCTAAACCCAGACCTGATTGACCCGGTTAGCCACTGGCAAGGCCGCTATGGGAAACCAGGCGCCCTCAGGGCAGCCATCCTCAAGGTGCTCCAGGACCACGCCCCCGAAGAGGTGACAACAACCCTGATTGGAGCCGCGGTTCAGGCAGAATTCCGGCTGGTGTTCTACCTACCAGTGGAGCGCGAAGCCTGGATAGGTAACTCGATACGCAACTGCTTGAAGAAGCTGGTCAAGGAAGGCTTGGCGGAGGCATGCCATGACCAGAGTAATACGGGGTTCGTGGGGCGCTGGAGGGTTACGCCCTTGCAGTTTCCTGCGTATTTGGAAAACAGAAAATAAAACAGCCCAGTCATGGGCTGTTCCAGCACTCGAGAGTGTTCCCCGCACAGGGGGAACCCGACGAATAGAAGCCTATTGATGCAGGTAAGCACCAATGAGCACTAGGAGAAACCCCGCAACCCCGCCAACCAAAGCCACCTTGATAATGGTGCTGAGAGCGTGGTCTGGCGTATCGAAATGGTCTTTTACCCAGGTTGTCATATTGTGCTCCTCAAGAGAGTACGGCTCCAAAGTGTACTACAGTATAGGCACCTCCAGCAAAGAAAGTCATGGCCACAGATGCGGTCATTGCTTTGTAATGCTTGTACCACCGAGCCCCTGAGGGGACCTCTAGCTTTGTGGGGAATACCGCCCCACCGGCCGCAACAAAGCTAGACATCACAAGTAGCAAGATTAAGCCGGATTGAACATAACCCATCGGTAGGGCGGTCCCACCGCTTACGACTTCCTTTGCTAACGAAAGTTCATAGAGCCCCGATGCACAAAAACCTGCTGCAGCCCAGCAGAGCTGCCCATCTTTGATGGGCGCCGCCCACTTAACCAGCTTTTGTGTCTTGGCCGGCAAGGGCAAAAAGCCAAAAATCATCAATAAAATGTTCGGTGCTATCAATGGCAGAGCGATGCTGACTAAGAACCAACCCATTAGGTCTCCATTCTGGGTGACTGTGGTTTTCCGCGGCGATTCACGCCTTCTGTGCGGCTTGTATTTTACAGGCATATGCCACGCCATAGCCCTTCGTGTGGAAACCCCCTTAATTCAGGCCGTCTGTAACATCAAGACCTCCGCATCAGAACGGTGCTCTTGTAGCCAATCCGGGCAACCGTCCTTTCGCTGGACCACTGGCCTTGGCCAGCCTCGGCCCCGCATGCAACAGCTCGTGCGACCGATGATTCCCGCGCGTGAAGCCGCGCCAGAACCTCGACTCGCCTACATTGGTTGCCACGTTCAAGGCCAGCCGTAGCTGCTGGCCATTTGGCAGCCGCCGGGTGTCCGACCGGAAGGCAACCTCGCAGGCATAGTCCAACATGTACTTGGGCTCGACGTTCAAGTAGATACCTTTCTCCGCCCGGTCGTAGCGCCAGTTGTATTCCTCGGCCTGGTTGTTGTTCTCACCATTCGGTCCAGACAACTCCTTGGCGTGCTCCACCGTTCGGTGCGCCAGGAACGACTTGCCGACCGAGGCATACGCCGGCGAGCTGTCCGTATTCAGATAGCTCTCGGGTATCGCTGCATACGTCGCAAGAATGCCCTCCGCCTCAGTGGCTGTTTCCGCCATGGCAATCGCCACACGGGTGCCATTGGCGCCTTTGCCTTTCTTCCCCGAACGCTGTCGAACGACCATCACGATGCGCCGGTCCTCTGGTAGGCGGCGGCCGTACTCGGGGTCCACTACGCCCTTGGGCGGGCCTTTTCTCTTGGCTTTCTGCTTGCCAGCCTGTGTCAGTATCGATGATAGCTCCTCGAGTGGCGTTTCCGAGGTCACGGGCCGACTACCTTGGGGCTTGCCGCGCTTCTCCGCAGCGCGCCGGCCAGACTGGTGAGCACCATCCATCTCCAGGTCGCCAGCCAACGGCCCTTGGTTGTACCCGCGAACCAAAGCCTCTCGCAGCTTATGCTGCAGCGTGTAAGCAGTGTTGTACGTCACGTTGAGGTGGCGCTTCAATTCGAGCGCCGGCTGCCCGCCAGCAGAGTTCAACCAAAGCAGTGTCCCCGCAATGATGGTCTGCAATGAGAGCTTACGGCTGGCAAAGACAGTCCCAGAGGTAACCGAGAAGGTGCTGCCGCAACCGGCACACTTCCAACGCTTCTGGAGCGGCCGCCAGTAGTGCTTTCCCGTCGTGCCGCAATGAGGGCAGCCCACCGTATTCCAGGAGCCAAAACGCACCTCGACCATGAAGTCCAGACATTCACGGTCGCTCCAGGCGAAGACCTGCGGCACGGATAGGCTGACCGCCTCCCGAGACATGTGCCAGTCGGCTGTACCGGACCGGCGCCGCTTGGGCTTGCTGGGTGGCGCACTCATATCGCCGAACTCAGGAACTTGATGTACAGGGTCTCGGGGGCAATCCCGAGTGGGGCATCGGGGTGCTCCAGAGCTGGCTCGCTGAACCAGTTTAGCCAAGTCCGGAAGCCAGTTCGGGCAGGCTCGACCAGCTGGTGAATCTGAATGTACGGCTTGCCCTCGACAAGCACCGGCGGCGGCGCACATAGCCCAGGCCGTGCTGGCAGCTCGGAGGTGCCAGAGAGCCGCTGGAGGCAGGCGTGCATCAGCAACTCGGCCGGCCGGAAGTAGGCCGGCGCGAATTGGAAGGGCTCTGTCCGATGGGCTTTAAGGGTGTGCTCCTCGAATGTGGCCCGGTAGATGCCACGTTGCCGCCCCGGCTGCTTGATATGAACGCTGCCTAGGGTATTTCGGCTGTCATTGGCGGAATGGTCAAGGATGGCGGACATTTCCCGGATGAAGGCACACCGTTTGCCGCCTGGCTCGACCTCAGGCACTTGCTCAGAGGTCGGCGGCTCATCAGGTAGGCTGATAGCAATGGCCCGGGCAGCTAGGTCCCAAAGGCTGGCCGACCACCGGGGGTATTGCAAGAGAGAGCGAGGCGGACGGGCATCCTGGTTGCGCGCTATGAGCGAAACCTTGTAATCGGCAACGGGGCACAGCCGCTCGTAGACAATATCGAGGCGGGCCAGCCTGCTGAAACGGTTGGCCTGTTCTGGGCTGGACGCATGGATGCTGATGGATAGCATCAGAGGGCCTTGATATCCCAGGTTTGACCGAACGCGGTACCATCTATTACCTCAGTCCCACGTATACGGATAAGTGCTCCGTCGAGCCAGATGACCTCAGCATCAAGAAGCTCAGGCAGGAGTTCGAACTCGGTGTCGCCAGTGGTGCTTAGCACCTGGGCGACGCGGACGGTTCGGCCGAGCGTGTGAATACGGTTTTCGAAGATTTTCAGTTTGCCGCAGGCTGGCGCGAGAGCGTCGCGCTCTGCTTTTTTCATGACTTTGCCACGAAGGTTCATGGGACGGATTTCGACGCGCATGGAAGAGACCTTTGGAAGTTGCCGGTTCACGTCTAGTCACCCAGAGGGGCCGAAACCCCTGGTTTGGTGGGTGCCGAGCGCGTTTTCATCAAAAATGATGAAAGGCAGGTCGAAGGTGTGCGCATGGTAGCTGTGCGTCGAGACTGGAATATCGAGGCCCGACGTCTGCTGAAGCGAGAGATGGCTTCGGCTGGTGTGGGCTACGAGGAGCTATCGGCTGCGCTGTTGCTTCAGGGCCTGAACTTGTCGCCGAAGGTGCTCGCGAACAAGGTCAATCGCGGGACGTTCACGCTGGCGTTCTTCATGCAGTGCATGGCCATCCTGAAAGTTGGTCAGGTGAGACTGGCCTAAGGCGCGGAGGTCGAGTTGGATTGTTGCACTAGGCATGATGACCTCCACGAGATGGCGATGGGACTAATTGTACTGTATGTTTATACAGCCATCAAGGGTGTGTTCGGCTGATAAAAAGATGCCGCTGTGGCTATACATGGTCTCTAATAATTGGATTCCATCATGTCTTCGACCGCACGTATCTTGGCCCCAACTGGCAATTTTGCCTCTTTGGCAGTAGTTGAGCGCGATGACTGGAATGGCGCTCGGTGCGTTTTGTTTAACCGCGAAGCATGGAGTGACGCCCGCCAACGCCCAGAGCTAAGTAATCCAGGCGTTTACGTATTAATCGGGAGTGGAGCCGCCTACGTCGGTGAGGGCGACCCCGTGGCCGACCGCCTTAGTAGCCACAATCTCAACAAGCACTTCTGGTCCCGGGCATTTGCCTTGACCAGCCAAGGCGGGCAACTAAACAAAGCCCACGTTCAGTATTTGGAAGCAAAGCTATGCGCAGTACTGGCCGAAAGCTATGAGCTAGAGAATAAAGTTGTTCCCGCCTTACCTTGCCTATCCGAGTTTGATTACGTTTGGGTAACACAGGCGCTGGCAAACGTACTCGATATGCTCAAGTGCTTTGGGTTCATCCTTAATCTGCGTCCTATCATCGAATTGCCAGCCAATGTGGCAACAGAATCCCCAGTCGTGTCCCCTCAACCCCTAGGGGTTCAGGTACTCCAAAAAATTCTAGGTATGCCTTGTTCAGGAAGTGCCACCGTTCAAGATATTTTGATTTTGTGCGAAGCGGGGCAGCCCGAGTTCGGGAAGCAGCTTGGAATACTCGGGTTGAAATACACCCCTCGAATAGGGCTGCATATCCCATCTGGGATTAATGCCCCTTTGCAGATTGAAAATCTTTTCAAAGGGACACTGCTTAGCGGCGGAGCGTGGCAAAAATTGTTGCTTAAGACGGAGGGCGTCAAGTTTACAAACCCTCGTATTGCAGGGCGACAGGGACGTGCCATCTGTATTCCCTGTTCTCTTTGCAGCCGTGGTCGATAACTGGCCACTCTTGAGCTTAGTCTTCGTAGCCGCTGCATAGGACTAACTTCGGCTATTGCCTAGACAAACCCTACCCCGTACCATGACAGGATAATTATTGAAGATACCCTGACCGTGGCAAAAAAGAAAAATAACAATCCTCTTCTTGTCAGCATTGCGCTGGTCGTTCTCGCTTTTATATTCATCCCGAAAAAGGTGCTTTGGCTTCTCCTTTTGGCGGGAGGGCCAATCCTATTGGCATACATTTTTATCAAGACTCAACGCCCCCGCGAGGTGCCGCCTGAGCAAGCAGATGCCCGAAGTTTTCCCAGCGAAAACGCAGGGGCAACAAACTCCACAAACGGGGCTTCCCCTCTGCAAATACCGACGAACGATGCTTGCTGCTCTGGCGTAGAAACTGACCAACACGGAGGCAACCCAAACGTTATTCCTGCGCCTATGAGCATACCCCCCACCAAACAAGGCTCCCCGCGCGCAGTTGTGCATGCTGACAGCTTGGTATCAATCCGCATCTCCGGTCACCAAGATAGGGTTCACCCAATTCCGGCCGCCCCTGCGGGCCTATCAAAGGGGGTTCAATGGGTGCCGCCAGGTGAATCGGTTACCGTGGGCGGGCTTGAAATACCCGGCGGCATGCTGTTTGTCGGCATCCCGCATAAGAATAGTCCAGAGCCGGACCCATCGCTTATCGACCCTCGGCTCTCCATTGCTTCAGCTCATCCCGACCTTTCGCTGAAACAGATGGGCTACTGGCCCAGCTACTCGACTATTTCGCCGGAGGCAAGGAAGGCATACCTGTCGTGGCTTGCAGGTGGGCGCAAGGACCCGTCGGTGGATATTGGGTACGTGTTTTTGTTCTTCTATGGGCTCGAGCGCCGAGTTCTGGAAGACACGACCAGTGAACCTAAAGGCAGCCCAGAGTTATCCGCGATTGAAGCCGAAACGCAAAGGCTGCTAGCCGCTTACGGCCACAATCGCTCGTTTAAGGGCTACGCCAGCCGCTTCTTGGAATTCGCCTTCGCCCCCTCCGACCCGGAGACCCCAGGTGCTCCGCCCGTTCTCCCAGATGAAAAAGGGTTTGAGCTGCCACTCAGCCTCCGAATCGGATTGGGACTATTTGCGCGCGACCAAAAACCAGTTCCCGCCGAGTGGGCACTGGCCTGGCTAAGGGCCGACCCCAACACCTATCTCCGGACACCTGCCCTGCGATGCTACGAACAATTCGAGGTTCTGTTTAAGCAGCAGTATGTCGATGTGTTCCGGGGCGGCCTGCGCCTGAAGGTTAATCGGACGAAACTCAAAATCACCTACCAGCCTGCATCTTCTGGGCTGCGGTATGCGGAGTATTCCCGCACGCTACCGGGATTGCCCGATGTGGGGGCCGTGACGGCACCTGTCGCCGAGTTGCGAGAGCTCGCAAATAAATGCACCGATGCGCTGGATGCGTACAGTCGCTACCTTGGCCGGAATCCAGACAAGGCACAGGCCCTGGAAGGGCTTCTTTTGCTGCCCATAGCCCTTTGGCCTACCGAGGTTCGGGCAGAGCTCGAAACCCTGAAGAGCCGCGTTGGCGATGGAATGATACTGATAACCTTTGGGGACTTGACCAACCGCCTGAAGAGTTCGGGCCCATTGTCTCGTGACAAGATGCTTGGCCTGGCCCACGCCCTTGAGAGCCTAAGCCTCGGAATAGAACCCGATGTCATTGCGGGCAGCAAGGCACCAAAGGCTGAAGACAAAATCGTGCTGTTTCCGACACTGCCTGAAGAGGGGGCAATGCGGCGCACCCCAACCTATGAAGCGGCAACTGTCACGCTAGACTTGAGTTGCGCTGCCGCCCATGTCGACGGGGAGGCGTCATCCCATGAGCTGCTCCACCTAAGCAGGCAAATCGACTCCTGGGCACACCTCAGTGATGCACACCGGAAACGGCTCAAGGCACGCCTGCGCTTGGGGTTGGAGCAGCCCCCCGCACTTGCCTCGCTTAAGAAGAAATTAGAGCCGCTGGCGGCGGAAGCCAAGCGAGCGGTCGGTCAATTCCTCGCCCACCTCTGCCAAGCAGACGGCCAAGTCTCCCCGGAAGAAGTCAAATTCCTCGAGCGCGTCTACAAGACCCTGAGTTTGGACTCGCAACTCGTATATTCTGACCTTCACGTTGCTCCAGGGGAACCGCGCAAGGTCGCAGCTGCCTCACTCCCCACGT
Source organism: Dechloromonas denitrificans (assembly GCF_020510665.1). Classification (NCBI taxonomy): domain Bacteria; kingdom Pseudomonadati; phylum Pseudomonadota; class Betaproteobacteria; order Rhodocyclales; family Azonexaceae; genus Dechloromonas; species Dechloromonas denitrificans. Next base: position 1,989,315 of record NZ_CP075187.1, on the reverse strand, counting down.
CGAGGTCAGACCCTCAGAAGGCCGGACTTCCCCAAGGCTTTACTCTCGACCATGCTCGCATCGCGCAGCTCCACAAAGAAACAGAAGCAGTATCCGCCTTGCTTGCACGCGTCTTCACCGATGGCACGCCTGACGAGGCGGAGGTCGCCCAGGCCGACGTGCCTGCAGAAGAGCCGGCCAATGTTGAAAGCCGCATACTCGGCCTGAGCGACGACTATTCGTCGTTTATTCGCCACCTGGTGTCCCGCCCGCACTGGAGCCGGGAGGACCTGGGTGATGTTGCCGCCGATATGGAGTTGATGCTGGACGGAGCGCTCGAGCATATTAACGAGGCGATGCTAGACATGTTTGAAGCGCCCCTCACCGAAGGGGACGACCCCATCGAAATTAACCAAGAACTTCTGGAGCAGATACCCCTATGAGCACCATCCGACCTAAGGACCGCGACGCCCTGGTCCAATCTCTCCGCGCCGGCGTGGTGCCTCGTACCGGCCAGCACTTGGTTCAGGTTGGCCGCGTCAAAGAGCTAGAGGCGCTCATGCGCGATGTGGAACGCATTGCCGACAGCGGGTCAGGCTTCCGTGTCGTTATCGGGGAGTACGGCTCGGGTAAAACGTTCTTCCTGAACCTGGTTCGCGCGATTGCGCTTGAGAAGAAATTGGTCACGATGCATGCGGACCTGAATCCCGATAGGCGGTTGCATGCAAGCGGCGGTCAGGCACGCTCTCTCTATGCCGAGCTGACGAAGAACATGGCAACCCGGACCAAACCCGAGGGCGGTGCTCTGGCTGGCGTTGTCGAAAAGTTCGTAGCGCAAGCAAAGGCCGATGCAAAAACGGGAGGAATGACAACGGAGGACGTCATCCGCCAGCGCCTGGGGCAACTCGCCGAGATGGTCAATGGCTACGATTTTGCGGAAGTCATCGCTGCGTATTGTCGTGGGTTCGAGGATGGCAATGAGCAGCTCAAGGCCGACGCCATCCGTTGGCTTCGGGGCGAGTTCTCGACCAAAACTGATGCTCGGGCGGCGCTTGGGGTCCGCACCATCGTTGATGACGCCTCGGTCTATGACCAGTTGAAGCTGTTGGCCCGGTTCGTCCGCTTGGCCGGCTACAGCGGCCTCATGGTATGCCTGGATGAACTCGTCAATCTGTACAAGCTGGCGAACACGCAGGCCAGAAACTCGAACTACGAGCAGATTCTTCGCATTTTGAACGATTCGCTGCAGGGTTCAGCCGAAGGGCTGGGCTTTGTCCTCGGGGGAACGCCGGAATTCCTGCTGGATACTCGGCGAGGCCTGTACAGCTACGCGGCGCTCCAGTCGCGGCTCGCCGAGAACACCTTTGCCCGGGCGGGAATGGTTGATTACTCGGGCCCGGTGATGCGTCTTGCCAGCCTGACCCCAGAAGACTTCTATGTGCTGCTTCATAAGCTGAGGCATGTCTACGCCTCAGGGGATGTTGCACGCTACCTATTGCCCGATGAGGCTATCCCTGCATTCATGGAGCACTGCGCCTCCCGACTCGGAGAAGCGTATTTCAGGACCCCGCGCACGACGATTACGGCATTCGTCAACCTCCTGGCTGTCCTTGAGCAGAACCCTGACGTCGAATGGCGAGAATTCATCGGTTCAACAGAAATTGCCAGTGACAACGGCGGTGCGGCCGACCATTCGGTTGAGGATGATGACGAGCTTGCAAGCTTCCAACTCTGAGTCGTCATCCGGGTTTGCTCGGCTAGATGAGCGAATTCAGCGATGGATATGGACTGAAGGCTGGACCGAGCTAAGAGACGCTCAAGAAAGGGCCATCCCGGCCCTTATCGATGCTGACCGTGATGTCATTGTGGCTGCGGCCACGGCGGCCGGGAAGACTGAAGCCGCCTTCTTCCCCATTCTGACCCATCTGCTTCAGCAGCCGTCCACCTCAGGCCTCGTCGTTTATGTCAGCCCGCTCAAGGCGTTGATTAACGACCAGTGGGGTCGGCTGACTGGGTTGTGCGAGTCGCTGGACATCCCCGTTGTCGGTTGGCATGGAGACATCGCCGCCAGTAAAAAGCATCGATTTCTGAAGTCGCCTCAAGGAGTCTTGTTGATTACCCCGGAGTCGCTGGAAGCCTTATTCGTTACGCGCGGCACCTCGATGTCCGGCCTCATGGCGAACCTTCGCTATGTGGTCATTGATGAACTCCATGCCTTCATCGGCTCGGAGCGAGGCAAGCAACTCCAGTCCTTGCTTCATCGACTGGAGCGGGTAGCTGGGCACCATGTGCCGCGTGTCGGCTTGTCCGCCACGCTGGGGGACATGCGATTGGCTGCCCATTTTCTCCGGAGCACCGACCCCGAAAAAGTCGAACTCATCGAATCGAAAGGTGGCGGCCAGGAGCTTAAGGTCCTGGTGAAGGGCTATGGGCTCAAGCCACCGCGGATTGAACTTGAGCCGGACATTGCCCATCCGGAGACGGAAGACCTTGTCAGCGGGAGTTTTCTTGATGTTGCGGCCCATCTCTACAAAGTCTTGCGGGGCACCAACAATCTGGTGTTCCCGAATAGCCGGCAAAAGGTTGAGACCTTCACGGACCTGCTTCGAAGGAAGTGCGAGCGCGACTGTGTTCCAAACGAGTTCTGGGCCCACCATGGTAGCCTTTCGAAGGAATATCGAGAGGAAGCCGAGCAAGCGCTAAAGGACGGAAGCCGACCCGCAACGGCGATTTGCACGACCACCCTAGAGCTGGGCATCGATATTGGCTCGGTCAAGAGCATCTGCCAGGTTGGTGAGCCGCCCTCGGTTGCAAGTCTTCGTCAGCGTCTGGGTCGTTCAGGACGTCGCAAAGGCGAGTCTGCAATCCTCCGGGCCTACTGCATTGAGCCCCAACTGGAACAAAGCTCGTCCACATCGGATTGCCTGCGCGAAGGCCTTGTCCAGTCAATCGCAATGATTCGCCTGCTGATAGCTGGATGGTTCGAACCGCCGCGGGTAAGCGGGCTGCACGGCTCGACGCTGATTCAACAAATCTTGTCGATTATTGCCGAGCGAGGCGGGGCTACGGCAGCACAGCTGTGGTCGGCCTTGGTCGCGACCGATGGCCCCTTCGCGGGAGTATCAAAAGACGACTTCGTCGCCTTGCTACGGCACTTGGGAACGTTACGCGTTCTCACCCAGGAAAGCTCGGGCTTGCTTCTCCACGGCGAGGTCGGGGAGCAACTGGTTAACCATTACACCTTCTACGCAGCCTTCGCCACGGAAGAGGAATTCCGCTTGGTTTGTGACGGGAAAACGCTAGGCACGCTCCCGCTCAGTCGTCCGCTATTGCCACAGCAAGGTGTGATTTTTGCCGGAAGACGTTGGCGAGTGCTTGATGTCGATACCGAGAAGAAGCTGATTGTTGTTTCGCCCGACAAAGGAGGGGCTCCTCCTATGTTTGAGAGTGGCCACTCCATGGTTCACGACAAAATTCGGCAGGAGATGCGAAAGGTGCTTGCGGAGACTCACGCTATTGCGTTTCTCGACCATGAAGCCCAGCAACTCCTTCAAGAAGGGCGTGAGCACTACAGACGTGCAGGCCTCGAAAGGACGCAGGTTACTCATCGAGGTGCTGAGGTTGAACTACTGACTTGGCGCGGAGACTGGTGCAACGATGCTCTGGCGCTTCTTCTGACCCAACGAGGATTGGTGTCTAACAATGACGGCCTGGTAATCAGCGTTTCCGGGGGCTCAATGGACAAGGTCATTGAAGTGCTTCGGGACATCTCGCAACTTGACGACCTCGACCCCGTTGTCCTACTGGCGCAGGCAAAAAATACGCTTCGAGAGAAGTGGGATTGGGCCATGCCGGATGAAATGGCAAGGCGTTCATTTGTGTCGCTATGCCTCGACCTCGAAGGGGCGATGGAGACGGCTCGAGTCTTGTGCGGGAGCATTGAGTAGTTCTGGTGGCCGCGGGACGGCCATCCCGCGGCTATTTATTTTTTTTTTTGCTAAAAAGATTAGCTAACCCATTGAGACTAAAGGGAATGGGTCAGCTGCGTAGTAACACCCAGTCAAAATGAGAAAGGCCGGGAGCGATCCCGGCCTTTTTGTTATTTTTACATATCTGCTTGGTCAGAATCGACCCGCATCGATTTCAACAAGGATTTCGGTAACAACCATATCAAAGACAAGCGTTTTCCTGCCTTTGTGGTCTTTCAGGAAATCTGCTGCGTCAACCTTGTTTGCCAACGGCACCAATTCGTGTCCCATTGGGCCGAGAACATCGGAACCGATGACGAATACGGCCTTACGTGCATCAATCTGTTCAAGATTGTAAAAGTCGGTGACGTAAACTCCGGTGATATCTTCCTTGCGGTGCCCCGGTGCATACTTGGGCAGGTCGTGAAGAAACTTGAACATATCCTTTGCACCATCAAAAAAATGAGCATGCCCATTTTTCCAGGTTACGACGGCTGTCCAGTTTGGATATTTTGATACCAGCATGCCACAGACCGGGCAAAGGTCCTTGGATCCAGGTTTGGGCTGGCTCTGGGCAATCGCAAAGGGTGCCCAGAGTAGAATCAGAATGACAGGAAGCAAGCGACGGAACATTAGCTCTTCTTCATCTCCGCCGCACGCTTGCGACGTTCTTCACGGTTTTTTCGGATCATGCCGACGTCGGAGGCCATATCGAGATAGGACTCGCGCAGTGCATCGTTGAAATTGCCCAGTGAGCCACCATGCTTAGCCTGGAACTCCTTGGCTGTGCTCAGTGAGGCGAAGGAATGTTTCGAGCGTTTTGTCATTGCGTGCTTGAGATCGGCTCCAATCAGATAAACCATGCCATCGACCGATACCAATGGGCGCGGTTCGATAGTGGCGCCGTAGTCCGGGCCCCAGATATTCTTCGGTTCGCGGTCGATATTGACGCCCAGGCTGAGCGACAGGCAGTGGATTGAGCAGACGCCATCGCTCAGGTCATCGGCGTACTGGACCAACATGCGGGCACGATGATGCTCCTTGCGGTCCATGCCGCAATATGGGCACTTCGGATATTTTTCGAACTCATTCTCCAGTGGCTTGGCATCGGCTGGTTTCTTGGGAATGAATTGGTTCGGCGTACCGTCGGTGGTGCATGCCGTGTTGGCGGTTGCTTGCATCGAAGTGGCGGCCAAGCCTGAAAGGACTGATATCTTGAGAAGGTCACGGCGTTTCATTCTGCTCTCCCTGTAGCTGTTTATTGGCCGTGAAATATTAGCCCTCGATGATGCTTTTGAAGTGCGACATAGTGTCACACCTAACCTAGAAGATTGCGCATCACGGCATAGTAGCGAATGCCTTGCCAGAACGTTGTTGCGCCCAGTGCAATCACGAATAATGCAGCCCCCTTGAGCAGCCACCCACGCAATTTAGGACCAAGCTTGCCAAACAGGAATGAGGCTGACAGCATCGAGGGCAGGGTGCCGATACCAAAGGCCAGCATCAGCAGGCCACCTTCCAGTATCGAAGGGGCTGTCGTTGCCTTGACGGCCATAGCCATGGTCATCGAGCAGGGCATCAGGCCATTGATCGCGCCACCGATTAGCGCACCGACCACTGGGCCTTTCTGTACTGCCTGCGTGAACTGCTTGCGTAGCCAGGCGATGGGCGCAAAACCGAGACGGTTGCGGAATGGTGATACGCCAAGCAGATCGAAGCCGAGCAGCATGACGACGATCCCGGCAATGATCTGCAACATACCTTGCAATTTGCCGAATTGGCCCGTTGAAATGAGTACGGCACCAATTGCGGCGGCAATCAGGCCAACAACCGAGTAGATGCCGACTCGAGCACTGTGATAAGCCAAATATGGCCAAATACCTTTGGCGCCGAGTTTCATGAAAAAACCGGAAACCAGCCCGCCACACATCCCCAGGCAATGGCCGCTACCAAGCAGCCCGGTCATGAAGGCCAACCAGTAGGAAAATTCGGTGATGGCGTGGTGGTGGCTATGGTCCATGGCAATTCACAAAAAGTAAGCGAGCAGAGTCTAACAAATGCCGTGAGTATGAATAGGCGCTGTGGAAACTGCAGCCTCCTGAACCGTGTGTGCTGGATTGATTGCCCAAGGTCTTCACGTTGCCGCGGTCAACGGTCGAAACAGTCAGTAATTCAGTAGGTCTTTCTCGTCTGCCTTGCCCGGTTCGCATCCTGGGAGACCAGCGTCAAGGCCGGGATATCAACCCGATAGTTTCGGCCGTTCGGGCCTCGGCCAGCCTTCATCAGTATTTCGCTATCCATCAGTTCATTCAGCAAACGGCTGACCGTTTCAGGGGCAATGCCAAGGATGGCCCCGAAATCAACAATGCTCAAGCGATGCGCCCGGTCGCTTTCTCCAATACGCAATCGCAACAGCAGCCTGGCCAGACGAACTTTGGCCGGTACGGTGTTGCTGACCAGTTCAGACAGCCAGTTATCCGCATCCCGCAACGCTTCCTGGGATTTCTCGAAAAGACGCAGTTGCAACGCCGGATGTTCGGCAATGAATTGGCGAAAATGCACTATGGGAATTCGACATAAGTGTGCTTCGGTCAGTGCAATTGCCGTGTGGTGTTGCTCTTCCGAAAAGACCGAGTCGAGCCCAAGCACGTCATTTTTCTTGAGAAATCGAACGATGCGCTGGTTGCCACTGACATCGTAACGAACCAGCTTGACTACTCCGTGACGAATGCAATAGACGGCCGAAGCACGGTCGGTCATGTTGTAGATGGTCGCATCCTTTTCAAAAACCAGATCATCAATCGGTGTATGAAAAGCGAGGAGATCCTCCAGGCTGACATCTGCGCAAACCATTGTGCTGCGCAGGGAGCAGGTAAAGCAATTGCTGCGTCCGTTGCACTTGTGGGTTCTGTTGAGGGTGGTCATTATTTATTTGGTTGTGCTGTCAAAAGCGGAGAACGCAATTTTCAGAATAGCGGAACGTGAATCTTTGATCGAGATTAAGTTCTCCGGTGGCCATCTCTGCAAAGGCAGTAAAAGGCCAAGAAATATCGAATACATCACTCCGAATTGCCGAATGTGCGGCAATTAGTCGCATGCTCACGAAAGCCAGAGCTTCTAAAATCGCGGCCATCAAATCTGCAAGATTCAATATTGCCCCACGCGTCCTATGGCCAGCGCGATTACCTGCCTTTATATCGAACACATCGGTGAGATCCGTCGTTTCCTGAAGAGACGGCTTTCCTGCGTCGAAGTGGCTGCAGAATTGGCCCATGAGGTTTTTATCCGGTACATGGCTGCAGCACCTGAGTTGCCGATTCAGAATCCTCGGGCATTTTTATTCCGAATTGCCGGCAACATGGCGATCGACCATGCTCGGGCCAACCCGCTTAAAGCCGGGCAATGGCTCGATATTGAAGCGTGCGACGAGTTGGCTTCGGACTACCCGTCACCGGAACGGTTTGCCATTGCCCGCCAGGAGCTTGACCGTTTACGTCAAGCGATCGAGGAACTTCCCCCAAAATGCCGCGAGGTGTTTGTCCTGCATAAATTTGATGGCATTCCACAGGCAAGTCTGGCCCAAAAATATCAGGTGACCTTGAATGCGATCGAGAAACACCTTGTTCGTGCCTTGATCCATTTGCGCCTTCGGGTGATGCAGGCATGACCCGGGAGGCGAGTCATTCTTGTGACAATCTTCGTCATCCTGAGCCTGAATTGCTGGCGGAGGAGGCTGCTACCTGGTTTCTCAGGATGCGCGAACCGCAGGTTGCCGATCAAGAGCGACAGCGGTTTCAGCACTGGTTATCCGCCTCTGAGCGACACCGGAGGGAGTACGCCAGTTTTGAAAAACTATGGGGAGTTCTTGATGGCATGTCACGACCTTGCCCACGGAAGAAACGCATCACCAGAAGTGTTGTCGGGATTGTTGCCGCTATTGCCCTGGCTTTCATTTGCTCGATTACCACGGTCGACCAGCTCCAAATAACAAAAATTGGCGAGACTCGCCAGCTTGTCTTGTCCGATGGATCTGTGATCGAACTGGATGCAGTAACGGCGTTGCGCATTGAGTACACGCTGTGGCAACGTCGGATTACGCTCGAGCGTGGCCAGGCACTGTTCAAGGTTGCCCCGGGGCTGCGGCCATTTGAAGTCAAGGCCGGTACAGGCACTTTGCGAGATATCGGTACAACCTTCAATGTGCTCGAAGATCAGGGCCTGGTCACTGTATCCGTCAAAGAAGGTGCAGTCGAGATCAGCCTTGATTCCTTGTCGAAGAAAAGCCTGCTGACTGGTGGCCAGCAAGCGGGTTACCGTGCTGGTGAAATTTATGCAGCCAAGGCCATCAATCCGGAGGCAGTCGAGGCATGGCTAGGCAACCGCTGGATTTTTGAAAATGTATCGCTCGGTGAGGTCGTGCGTCAGATTAATCGACAGCATGAACGTCAGATCAGCCTTGCTGATACATCGCTTGGCAATTATCGGGTTACTGGTGTTTTTGACCGGACGGATCGGGTCGGACTACTCAAGGCTCTTGGCGTCATCCTGCCGATCCGGGCGGAAGAAACACCGGATGGCACCCGGTTGCGTCAACGTTGAGCACACTGAAAATTAATTTCGCGACCAATGTCAGGGTGAAGCTTCCCTTTACGTCTTAAGCAGTGTCGGACCGATGCGTCCGCTCAAAACAACGTAACAGGGGAAGCCTCATGCACCAACCACTACGCCTCGCGCTGCTTGTCGCCGCTATTTATTCCGGTAGCGCTTTCGCTCAAACCAAACCAATCGATATCTCAGCCCAAAGCCTGGGAGGCGCCTTGACTTCCCTGGCGACTCAAAGCGGGATCCAGATATTGTTCAATGCGGATGAAGTTAAGGGTACCAAGTCTGTCGCGCTACATGGCCAGATCGCTCCGGAAGAAGCATTGCGCAAGCTGCTCGAAGGCAGCGGGTTTGTGTTTGGCAATACGGGTAAGGGAACTTATGTCATCAAGCGGTCAGCGACAGGATTGACGGTCTTGCCTGAAGTCTTGGTGACAGCGGACGCAGAGCGTGGTTACAAGGCAAATAAAACTACTATTGCAGGCAAAACCCCCCAAACGCTTCGCGAAATTCCTAATTCGGTTTCTGTACTGACTCGCGATCAGATGAATGACCAGAATATGGTGACAACGTGGGATGCTTTGTCACAAATAGCTGGTGTTCAGGCCATTTCAAATGACATTACCCAAGGCCAGTACCATTCACGTGGGGGGGCTTTGGAATTGCAAAACGATGGATCGCCCTCCTCAATGCCGCTTTCAGGCTATCAACAGTTCGATTTGGCAATGTACGAGCGCGTTGAGGTGTTGCGTGGTCCTTCCGGTGTGTTGCAAGGCTCAGGTTCCTTCTCCGGGACTGTGAATTTTGTCAGAAAGCGCCCAACGGATGTCTTTACTGCCAACTGGCTGGTCTCTGGTGGCACTTGGGATAACTATCGTCTTGAAGGTGACGTAAGCGGCCCGCTTAATGACAACAAGAGCCTGCGTGGTAGAGCGGTCATTTCCTATGTCGACCGTGGCTATGTCTACAACAGGGCCCATGACCAAAAAATGTTGGCCTACGGGACGCTGGATCTCGATATTACCCCGGTAACTACGGCCAATGTTTTCGTGGCCTATCAGAATAACGACTCTACGGGGTTTTCTGGCTTACCTGCTTATACCAACGGGACTTTCCTGTCCGTTCCACGGTCATTCAATCCCTACCCGGACTGGAACAAGCTTGAATGGGAAACGACAGACATTGGTGGTGAGTTAACGCACAAATTTGACAGTGAATGGGTTACCACTCTGAAGCTAAACCGCCGAGATCAACGTTTCTTTTTCAAAGATAGTTATCCAACAACCGGTGTAACTCCGGGCACGATGATGATTGGTAACTACGCACGCCGTGAATTCGAGTACGAATATGTGCATGAGAGTGCAGATTTGTTTACCAGCGGCCCATTCAATTTACTGGGAAGAAAGCATAACTTACTGATTGGTGCTAACTACAGCAATTACGAAAGTACTGGCCGTGGGGCGAATCCGAACTCTTCCGGTAGTTCTTACTTGAATGTTCCCAATGTTTCGCTGGCCGATCCACCCGCTGTGCCTGAGCCAAACGTGATCTACAGGGCCGGAAGCCAGAGTGTGACGACACAATCAGGGCTGTACGGAAAGTTGACGCTGAATCTTGCTGATCCGCTCAAGGCAATTCTTGGTGGCCGTTTCTCTAACTACGACTACAAATCACGCAATATTGCTCCAAACCCGACACCGACTGACTGGAGCCAGGGGGGTAAAGCCAACGGTGAATTCACCCCCTACGCTGGTTTGATTTATGACGTCACTCGCGATATTTCGCTCTATGGCAGCTACGCTGATATTTTTGTCCCACAAACCCAGAAGCGAGTGGACAACACCGTGCTTGATCCGCGTGTAGGCAAACAGTATGAGCTTGGCAGCAAAGTTGATCTTTTCGGTGGAAAACTGGCTGTTACAGGTGCTTTTTTCGATATACGCGATACCAACCGGGCATTGTCTGATGCCAACAATCCCGGTTATTACATCTCGGCAGGTGAATTGGAAAGCAAGGGCTGGGAACTGGAAGTGGTCGGCAGTCCGTTGGCACGATTGGATATTTCAGCCAGTTATACCAATTTGACCACCAAGTGGCTGAATAATGGAACGAGCACTGGCCAACCTGTCAGTTTCTGGTACCCCAAGGAAATGTACAAACTGTGGAGTAAATATCGGTTTGGGGAAGGTACGCTCAGTGGCTTTAGCATTGGCCTTGGCATCAACGGTGCCACTCAGTCAGCTAGCGGCACGCCAACTCCGACTGTTGCTGCACGTGAGCAAAATGGTTATACGGTCGTCAAAGCACAGATTGGCTACAAAATCGACAAAAATTATGCTGTGACGCTGGATATCAATAATCTCTTCGACGAAAAGTATTACACCCGTCTTGGTGGGACAAATACCTACAACACCTATGGTGATCCGCGTAATGTGGTACTGACTCTGCGGGGCAGTTACTGATGGTCTGAGGTTTACCCAGGGAGAGCTTTCCCCGGGTGCTCACAGGAGATTTTATGAAAAGAAGAACATTGCTTGGCAGTGCAATCCTGCTGGCCATGTCGGGCAGGGCCTCCGCACAGGAAAAAAATGACGTCCGTCCAGAGGATATCGACCCCGTTCCGCTCGACAACGAACTGGAAAAATACCCGCGTTGCGTCATCTGCAACATGGACCGCCGCAAGTTCCACTACGCCCGGCACTTGCTGCATTACGCCGATGGCCATGTGCAGGGCACCTGCTCGGTACATTGTGTTGGCGAGTGCATGCTGCGTGAGCGGCGGCGTGGTTTTCTGGCCATCTACGCGCCGGACTTTGCCGCAACGGTGGAACCGAAACCGATGATTGAGGTTTCGTCTGTAACTTATCTGATCGGTAGTGACCTGCGCGGCGTGATGACGCCGGTCAGCAAGGTTTCATTCGCCAGCCGGGAGGCTGCGGTGCGGGCCAGATTGACCTACGGCGGTGAAATCGGCAGCTTTGCAACGGCAATCAGTGCCTCAATGGAAGAAGTTGCGACGGGGTTGATCCGGCGCTATGGAAATGATCGTGAGCGCTTGCGACGCAAGCAGGCCAATCCATCTGCTACTTGATCGGTATTGCTGCCACCGCTTGTAACAGGGGGCAGCAATACCGCGGTCAACTGTAGAAATTAGCTAAATTGAGAAATTAAACGTTGCCGATGCAGCGTGTTGGCGACGTCAGAGCTTGAACTCTTTGCCATCGCTGCTGTAAAAATCATAAGCTGAAAACGGCCAAAATCGATAAATTCACCGCTGCAAACGCAGCGAGTTGGCGACGACCGAGGTTGAACTCATCGCCATTGCAGCGGCCGCGATCATCGGGTTGAGTCGGCCGGCTGCGGCGACCGGGATGGCGATGACGTTGTAGCCGAGCGCCCAGAACAGGTTCTGGCGAATGATCGCCATGGTCCGGCGTGACAGGTCGATACCGGCTGCAACGCGGGCGATATCGCCGCCGACCAGCGTGATGTCGGCCGATTCGACGGCAATGTCGGCACCGCCGCCGATGGCAAAACCGACGTCGGATGCCGCCAGTGCCGGCGCATCGTTGATGCCGTCGCCGATCATGCCGACCTTTTCGCCGGCTTCCTGCAACTGGCGAATGGCCGCCAGCTTGTCGGCCGGGGTGCAGCGGGCCAGCACATGGTCGATGCCGACCTCGCGGGCGACGTGGCTGGCGACGGCTTCGAGGTCACCGGTCGCCATCACGGTTTTCAGGCCGAGGCGATGGAGCAGCGCGATGGCTTCGCGGGCGCCCTGGCGGGCCTGGTCGGCGATGGCGAAAATGGCGACCGTATGGCCGTCGACCGCAGCAAAGACGGGCGTCTTGCCCTGTTCGGCCAGGCGGTGCGCTTCATCGGCCAGCGGCGCACAGGCAATGCCCATTTCGTCAAGCAGGGCGGCATTGCCGATGATGATGTCCAGCCCATCGACCTGCGCCGTGACGCCGCGCCCCGGGTGGGCGGCAAAGGATTCGGCGACCAGCGTGTCTTTCCGGCGCGGCTTGCTCCACTCGGCCAGGGCGCGCGCCAGGAAATGCTCGGAACCCGCTTCGGCCGCGCCGATCAGGCTGGCCAGCCGGGCTTCGTCGACGCCGGGTAGGATGAAAGTGTCGGTGACGACCGGCTTGCCTTCGGTGATCGTGCCGGTCTTGTCGAAAACGATGGTGGTCAGCTTGGCCGCCGTTTCGAGCGCCTCGCCGTTGCGGATGTAGATGCCGCGCTTGGCGGCCTGGCCGGTGCCGACCATGATCGCCGTCGGCGTGGCCAGGCCAAGGGCGCAGGGGCAGGCGATGAGCAGGACGGCGACGGAATGGGCCAGCGCGGCGGACACCGGGGCGCCGGCCATGGCCCAGCCACCGAAGGTCAGCGCGGCAATGCCGCCGACAGCCGGCACAAAGCGCGCCGAGATGCGGTCGGCCAGTTTCTGCACCGGCAGCTTGCTGCCCTGGGCCTGATCGACCAATTTGACGATGCCGGACAGCACGGTGTCGCCGCCGACGGCGGTCACCGTCATGACGAAACTGCCGTTGCCGTTCAGGCAGCCGCCGATCACCTTGTCGCCGGCAGCCTTCGCCACTGGCAGCGATTCGCCGGTGATCATCGCTTCATCGACCGAGGAAGCGCCTTCGAGCACGCAGCCATCGGTCGGAATCTTGTCGCCGGCCCGCACGCGCAGGCGGTCGCCGATCTGCACGTCGTCGATGGATACTTCAAATTCGGTACCGTCGGCCTCGATGCGCAGCGCCGTTTCCGGCTGCAGTTCGATCAGCTTGCGGATCGCTTCGCCAGCCTTGCCCTTGGCGCGTTCTTCCATGTAGCGGCCGAGCAGCACGAAGGTGCAGATGCCGGCCGCCGATTCGAAATAGACGTGATGGTGCATCTTGAGCACGCCAGGAATGCTGTAGGCCCAGGCGGCGCCGGCGCCGATGGCGATCAGCGTGTCCATGTTGGCCTCACCCTGCTTGGCCAGCATCCAGGCCTTGCGGAAAATGCTGTTGCTGCTGCCGAACAGGATGGCCGACGACAGCGCGAACTCCATGACGCGCAGGGCAGGCAAACGGTGCATGGCCATGCCGGAAATCATCACCGGCACGGTCAGGATGGCGGCCTGGATGAAGCGTTTCTTGGCTTCCTCGACGCGTTCCTTTTCGCGCTCGACGATCAGCCGGCGCTGGGCCAGCGTATCCATCGGCCGCGTCGAATAGCCGAGTGCGCCGACGACTTTCGACACCGCCTCGCGGTCGATGACGCCATTGACCGTCACCGTCTCGGCGGCGAAATTGACCGAGGCGTAGCGCACGCGCGGGTCGCGCTTGAGCTTCATTTCAATGAGCAGGGCGCAGGACGCGCAGCTCATGCCTTCGATGGCCAGCGAACATTCCTGCACCGGGCCGTCGACCGGCACGGCAACGACCGGCGCCGTCTTGGGCGCGGCGATCAGGTTACCGAGCACGGCGTCCAGCGTTGCCAGCAAGCGCTCTTCCGGCAAGGTCGCCGGGTCGTATTCGACGACCAGCGAACCGATGTCGGCGACGATGCGCACCTCCTTGATGGCCGGATGCTTGCGCAGCAGGATTTCCAGGATGTAGCAGCGCTCCTGCTCTTTTTCGAGCGAGGGGGCCAGCACCCGAAGGCGGCGGCGCAGGCGGTGGGCGATCCGGAAATGCTTGGGGGTCACTTGGTTTTGCGGTAACGAACGAGCAGGAAGACGAGGTAGAACACCGTCAGCCAGGCATTGCTGTTGGCCACCGGGTTCTGCAGCCAGCGCTTGGTGATCAGGTCCCAATGGACACGGATCAGGTAGAAGGCGACGATGTCGTTGAAGAAATTGGTGATCGCCTTCTCGGTCAGCGCGCTTTCGACCATCGGCTGGAAACGCGCTTGCAGCGAACCTTCGGGCGGCGGCGCGGCCGGGATGATGATCGCCTTGAGTTTGTCGAGCAGCGGCTGGAAGCCGTTGTTCAGGTCGATGGACGGGGCGGCTTCCGGTTCGGCAGCCGGCGCTTCGTCCAGCGGCAGACCGGGCAGCAGGCTGAACAGGTGGCGGGCGACCTCGGGCGTGCTCAAAATCTGCGCATCGAAGCGGATGGAAATCCGCTTCCAGCCACGGTCGACCGCAGCACTGCTCAGACCATCCAAGGTTTTCATGCCGGCTTCGATAGCGTCAACGGCGGTTTCACCGCAGATTTCAGGTGGCAGTTCGAGGTGCAGGTAGCCCAACGAGCGGTGCAGGACGACGATGCGTTGTGCCAATTCGGCGATTTGCATCATGCACTCTCCATCAAGCTCGTGGGCTTGCGCTGGCCGGCGGTGGATTGCCCTCGAATTTTTCCTGGGTTTCAGCCATCAGGTCGTTGAGGTTTTCCTTCTGATGCAGCGCAAATTCCTTGCCCATGCCCGTTGCCTTGGACAGGCCATCAACGATTTCCTTCTGGTACTTGAAGAGCAGGAAACCGGCCGCAATACCGCCGGCGGCACCAACTGCCAGCAAGGCCAGTGGGTTGTGCAGTACGGCCCGGCTGAGCAGACCCTTGCCGGCGGCAAATCCAGCACCGGCCATCATCGCCCCGGTAGCCATCGGCTTGCTCATCATGTGGCCGGCCTGACTCATCATGTGCGGCATTTGCTTGATCATTTCTTCAGTCATCATGGTCGTTTCCTTTCAGGATTTCTTGTCTGCATTCTGGTTATTTTGAACCGGCGTTTCCTTGATGTCATGCAACATCTGGTAAATCCCCTGGCAGCCCTCGCAGCAGAACTGGTATTGCTTTTCCGGCGTATTGAGCACGAAGGGCTTGACCCCGACGTCGAGGCTGCACAGGTCGCAGGCGCGGTTCTCGCTCATTGCAGCAGCGCCTGGGCATGGCGGGCGAAGGTGGCTTCATCAGCCTCTCCGACGATCTTGGCGCGAACGATACCCTTGCTATCGATGAAGAAGGTGGTCGGCAGGCCAACCACGCCGTAGCTGCGGGCGATGGCCGAGTTTTCGTCGAGCAGGGCGGGGTAGGTGACGCCAATCTTCTTGATGAAGGCATTGATCGTCGCCTTGTCCTGCCCGGCGTTGATGGCCAGCACCTGCAGCTTGCCCTTGTTGGCCTGATAGACCGTTTCGATGGCCTTCATTTCACCCTCGCAATACTTGCACCAGTCGGCCCAGAAACGGATGACCAGCGGCTTGCCGAAATAGGCAGCGGGGAAATGCTCGGCCCCGCCATCGGCCCGGAAAGTCTGGAAGGTGGGCGCAATGCTGCCGATGTTGACGTTGGCCTTGGGCGCTTCCTTGCCGCAGGCACTTAGAAACAGGGCGAGAATCAGGAGAAAAATGCGCATCTCAATGTTCGATCAGGATCAGGTTGGAGGTCAGCACGAACCAGGTGGCCAGCGCCGTGAACAGAATATAGCCTGCCACGGTCAACCCGGAAAAACGGCGGGAAACGGCAGGGATGATCCTGGCCAGACTCGGCACCCGGGCGAACGGCTGCATGGCCCCGGCGCCCAGCCCGGCGGCCGTGGCGACGAACAGCGGGACATAGAGCCAGTAGCCCTGGTAGTCGTATTCCGGCTTCAGGATGCAGAACGGGCAGTGGTGGTGGGGATGCTCGTAGATGTAAAGCGAAATGAAGGACAACACGCCGGTGATGGCCGCCACGAAGCCGCCGGCACTGGTCAGCGCCAGCAGGTAGCCGCTGGTCCGTCCCCCCCGTTGCCAGTGCCACGAGGCGACGCCGATGGCGGCCACCATCGCGCCATAGAACAGCCAGATGGCGGTCAGCGGTTCGAGGCCGGAGGCTTCGGCGGCGATGGTCTTGGCGTCGCCGGAGAACAGGCTGCCGCAGCAGGAGGTGATTACATTCGCCTTGAGACCGGAGAAATACTGGAACTCCAGCCAGAAAGCGGTGGCCAGCACGGGCAGCAGGAGCAGTAGCAGGCCGTACTTGATGCGCACCAGCGGGTAATCGCGGGCCTGGGTATCGACGTAGTTTATGGCCAGCCACATGGCAGCCAGGAAGAAGATGGCCATCTGCGTGATCAGCGACGGAAAACCGTAGCCATTGACGTTGAGCGTGCCGACTGCGCACATGGCACCGACGAACATCACCGATAGCCGGTCGGCATTGAAGACGAAGAGCAGCAGCGCCGCCAGCTGGGCGAGCATGACGAAGGACAGCAGCGTCGAGAACAGGTAGGTACGGCGTTCGAGCGCCAGTTGCCGCTCGGAGCCGCTGTTGATGTCCCAGTGGCGGATGACCTGCACGGCGAAGGGTGCAGCGGCGAGCAGCATCAGGACCGCGACGCCGGCGGCCATGAGCAGCGCGATGATGGCGGGTTGGAAGAGCATCAGAGCCTATGAAGAAATCGTAGCGAGCGGTCCGAGTGCGAGGCGGACGGAGCGCAGCGACGAGACATATCAAGTGGATAGGCGAGGAGCGAGCACCGCCCAACGAAGCAATCGGATCGCGCAGTAGATTTATTCATGGGCTCTCAGGCTTCGGTCAGCCGGCCGTCGCGCATACCGACGACGCGATGCACGGCACTCGATTCGACGACCAGTGGATCGTGGCTGGTCAGCAATACCGTCTTGCCGGCGGCGGTGAAGCCTTCGAGGATGGCCATGAATTCCTTGGACAGCGCGGTGTCGAGGTTGGCCGTCGGTTCGTCGGCGATGATCACTTCCGGGTCGTTGATCAGGGCGCGGGCGATGGCGACGCGCTGCTGCTCGCCGCCGGACAACCATTCGACCTTGGCGGCGCTGCGGTGGCCGAGCTTGAGCTGGTCGAAGATGCCGCCCGCCTTCGTGACCAGTTCGCTGCGTGGCCGGCCGGTCGGGAAGGCCGGCAGGATGACGTTTTCCAGCGCCGAAAGGCCCTTGATCAGGTTGAACTGCTGGAAAATGAAGCCGAAGCTCTGCCGGCGAATATCTGTCAGGAAACGCTCGGGCAGGCCGGAAATATCCTCGCCCTTGAAGCGCACGCGGCCGCTGGTCGGGCGGCTCAAACAGCCGACGATGGTCAGCAGCGTGGTCTTGCCAGACCCGCTCGGGCCGCGGAAGGCGGTGACCTTGCCGGCCTCGATATTCAGGTCGATGCCGTGCAGCGCCCAGTATTCGTTGGGCTGGTTCTGGTTGAAGGCTTTCTTGATATTGCTGAGTTCGATCATCGCATCACCGCATCAGGGTCGGTGATTGCCGCCCGCCAGATCGGCACCAATACTGCCGCCGTGTAGGGAAACACCGTGAAGAAGAATAGGGTGGCGATCTGCAGGCCGTCCACTGCCGGCACCAGCGTGAATTTCGGGTAGAGCACCGACCAGCCCTTGAGTACCGGCTCGAAAATCGCCGCACCGAAATGGAAGACATGGAGGTAGGCGGCGATGAAACCGAGTAGGAAAGCGGTCAGCGAAATGAGCAGGCCCTCCCAGGTCTTCATGCGGATGACGTCGCCGGTTTCCCAGCCGATGGCCTTGAGGATGCCGATTTCACGCTTTTCCTCGGCCGACAAGCCGGACGCCTTCTCCCAGGCGAGGATAACGAAGGCGAGGATGGCGCCGGCCAGCACGGTCAGGATGATGCCCTCGCGCCAGTCGAAGACGCTCTGATAGGTGCGCAGTACTTCCTCGCGCAGGATGGGGCGGGAATCGGGCAGGGCACTCGACAGCTTGGCGGCGACGGTGCGGACTTCCTGCGGATTGGCCACCGATAGTGCGATGTCAGTGTAATGGCCATCCGGGTATTCGAAGAACTTTCGGAAGTCGTTTTCGGAGAGCAGTACCAGGTCGGCTGATAGCAGTTCCGAGTCCGGCGACAGTACGGCTGAAACTTCGAAGGTAAACAGTTTGCCGGAGTAGGATCGGAAGGAAATGGTGTTGTGTGCGACCAAGCCGCGCTCGCGGGCCAGTGCATTACCGACCATGATCTGACCGTCGGCGACCTCGTCGGCCGGCCGGGCCATGAAGGTGTAATTGGCGTTGACCACCGGGTCGTAGTAATAGCCCCAGAGCCGGCCTTCCTTCTTCTGCACGCCGCGAATGCGGCCGATCTTGTCAAGGTAGCCGGACGGGATCAGGTCATGCCGGCCGGCCACCATGCGTTGCAAAATCACCTCCGGCGAACCGGCCAGGACGAAGGTGGCCTCGCTGCGCAGGGCGTGGGTGAATAGCGTCAGCGAGGCGAGCACGAAGACGAGCAACGTGTAGGCCAGCAGCAGGCCGATGTTCTTCGTCTTGCGCCGGGCCAGCGAGGCCAGCGTGAAATCAATCAGGTGACGTTGTTTTTCCAGCCAGAGGCGCATGGGTTTTCGTCAGTAAGGCCGGGGGAGGAAAGATTGACCCGGTTGGAAAGTGGTCGAAGGCACCCGGATGATCCTGCAAGGCCGAATGTAGGTCAGCCTGGCTTGGGTGGCGGGTGTAACGGGCTTCGGTGAACAAGGCTAGATCTGTTAGGCCGACTCTTTCGGCCAGCGCACGATTGGCCTGCAGTTTTTCATGATTTGCTGCGGTCGACCGCCAGGATAGGCCCAAAATCAAAAGGCAGGTAACCATCAATATGGCCAGCAGACTCAAAGCCACATTCGATGAGCGCATCAAAAAAGCTTTCGGACAGTGGCAACGATTTTCTCGTTCGATGCGCCCAGTTCAAGAACCGACGCCAGTTTGCCGTCAGGGCCGACAACGTAAGTCGAAACCGTGTGATCGACGGCGTAGCTGCCATCCGGCTTTGGTGCCTGCTTGACGTAGCCAGCACCAAAAGCCTTGGCAAGGGTTGCCAGTTGCTCAACTGTTCCGGTGACACCCAGCATTTCCGGGTGGAAGAAGGCAGTGTATTCCTTGAGGTGCTGCACAGTGTCACGCTCGGGATCGACCGAGATCATGAGTAGCTTGATACGGCTGCGTTCTTCAGTATTCAAGGTCTTCAGTACTTGCCCTCCAGCAGCCAGAGAGGCTGGACAGACATCAGGGCAATTGGTGTAACCAAAATAGATCAGCAACACCTTGCCGCGTAGTGTTTTGGAGTCAATTGGACCATCGGCAGATTGCAGAACGAAGTCTGCCCCCATCGGTAGCTTTGGATCACGATCGGGCGTCCCGTTCCGTATCAGAAGGGTTATACCTAGCAACAGGGCAAGGCTAAAAGCCACGCCAACCAAAATGTATTTTTTCATGGGATGCAAGTGCAAGATGCAGACATGCAGTCTGCTTGTGTTGGTGCAACCTTGATCGTGATCAGATCAGAACCGGTTTGCTGCTCGCATCAAGGCACCACGCAAGGCAATAGTCACACTTGAACCGAGCCCAACGCGTTGGGCTACCGCGGGAAGGATGATCAATGAGGCCAGGGCAAAACCTGCGCCAAGAAGCAGAGAAGCCATTTCCGGCTGGTTTTGAGTGTTTTGTTTTTGGTTCATGGCGCTCTCTCCCAAAGGCACGAGGCTTCATGCTAACCAGTTTGAACTGCACAGGGTATGCGACATATTGTCGCAGTCGGAGGTCTGCTAGCTTTTCTGGGAGCCAAAATCAACTACATAACCGCGAGTCAGATGCACGCCATTGATACGTGTTGTGGCTAGAACACCACTTCTCTCCAGTCCCTTGATGATGCGTGAAATGGTTTCGGAACGCAGATCGGTAATATCGGCAATATCCTGACGCGCTGGCAGGACAAGCTGGCCGGTCTTGTCAGTCAGCATCTGAATAAGACTGATGACGCGGCCAACTGCCTGGCCGCCGCGCAATGCCACAAGATCGGCCGCACGTTTTTGTGAAATGGCCAGCGAAGCAAGCAGTGACTCACCTGAGAGTGCGCCTTCGCCCTCTGGCCAGGGTGTCAATTGACATTGGGTGAGCGCTAACGCATTGAAAGTATAGGTGCCAAAGAGCATGGTTTCACAACCAAGGATGTCACCGGCAATAGCCAGGCTGGCAAAGCATGGCTCCTTTTCGGCATTCATCGTGTCAAGGCGAATCACACCGTTGCGTACGCGCCAGGCCAAGCCGGCATCGTTTGCCTGATAGATCGTTTCTCCCGCATCCAATGTCCAGGTACATCTCATATTTAATTTTCCGGGCCGAGAATTCCTGGGCCGGGTGCCGTGGATACCTCGGTGGCATTGATGTTCGCCAACACAAATTAACTTTCGTTATCGATAAACCATTCAATACTACGGTGAATGCCAATTTGTGCGATGTGGCAAATTGTCGCGCGACAATTTGTCTGGTTCACACCAGTTGATGACGGAGATTAGGATATTGCACATTTTGTGCTGCCATCTCCCGTTTTTAACCCCCGTGAAAGCCATTGGAAGAGGTCTATCGCTGGTTTGCCACGTATCGGAAGCGCCATCTTCCTACGGGCATGAGCTCAAAATAACTGTTCTGAGGAGCTGTGATGCTGGTTGAACCTGACGCATGGAAAAAAGAAGTAGCTGGTGGTTGCATCCCGATTGAAACTGTCTTTTTTGTGACTAGTCTTATCCGTGCTAAGCGGTTCTATAACCGGATCTTCAAGAGCAAGCCGGATCATAGTGATCTCCTTGGCGGCACAGTACGATATTCGCTAGCAGAAGGCGCCGTCAGGTTGAAAACTATCAGGAATCGGGTTGTCGTTGCGGTCAATGCTGAGTTCCAGATTCCGGTGGATGATTTCCTCTACGAATATCAGCGCCTCCAATCGCTTGGCGTCGAGCAGATTGGTGCGGTGATCGAAAATCAGCATGGTGAAACATCGATGCAAATTACCGATGAGGATGGAAATACCCTGACCATTGTTGCCAGAAGTGCTTCCGTGCCTGCCGGTTAGAACCAAATAAGGCCATGCCTAGTCTTGATGGCGGATTGGTTCCACGGGGCTGTTCGCCTAGCATGACAGCGATTATTGATCGGGGTTTTACCCCATGGAAGGATTGCATGGACGGCGATCAGATACCATCAGGACTGGAGCTTGAACTGACGGATGAGGACATCCTCGATGCCTTGGCTGCAGTACCGGGCTATATCGATATTTCGACGGAGGATTTTCGTACGGTTTACCACCTGGCCTGGCGTCACGCCCTGTTGCGTTTGCAGGCCGGGCAGCGCAGCGCTCCAGAGGATGGTGAATCTTGAAGATGGAAACGCGGCGGAGCGAGTATTTCCGCAAAATGCGTGGCACAACGCGTGGTAGTCCGCCGCGTGTCAGCAATGAGGAAATCGTGCTTTCCTGGCTGGGTTCGTTCATCGGCATTGCAACTCTGGGCCTGATTGGCCAGCGGTTTTTTGCCGAGGGAGATCTGGTCTTGCTGATTGGTTCGTTCGGCGCTTCCGCGGTGCTGGTTTTCGGGGCTGTCCGCAGCCCGCTGGCGCAGCCAAGAAATTTGCTCGGTGGTCACATGCTGTCGGCGCTGGTGGGTGTCGTGTGCTGGAAATGCCTGTTCTTCATGCCCTGGCTTGCCGGTGCGCTGGCTGTTTCGACAGCAATCGCGCTGATGCACGCGACACGGACGCTGCATCCTCCCGGCGGGGCAACGGCCTTGATTGCCGTGATCGGCTCAGCCGAAATTCATCGCCTGGGATTCTGGTATGCCCTGGTGCCAGGTTTGATCGGACCTTTGATCATGCTGGTGGTCGCCTTGCTGTTCAATAATTTGCCGGTTTCCCGGCGCTATCCGGAAATCTGGTTTTAGCCTGGATTTTTGCGTGCCGCCTTTCTGATCTTGGTCAGCTCTGCGAAAATGCTGCTTTTCCCCGCCAGGTGTTCGCATGATTCAAGGCCAGTTCCGTTATTCCATTCTTCAGGTGCCTGTGGAGATCAGCCCGCTCAAGTTTCGTGCTTATGTGCGCAAGGAAATCGAGGCGGTTCAGGCGACGGCCAAGGACGAAGAAGACATCATCCTGGTGCGCCTGTTTGTCCTTGAAAAAATCCTGTTCGGCTTGGGGATGAAGAAGATGGACAGCATCCTGCACAGCCTGGTTGGCAAGTGCCCGAACATTCAGCGCATCGAACTGGAGCCGCTGTTGCGGCCGCTGACGGCCGAGGAAATGCAGGAGGCGGCGGACGATGCGCAATCCACCTTGCAGGCTTTGAGCCAGCAGGTCATGGCGTCCGGCGGGCAGTTGCGCCCGGCCAGTTGAACCCATTTGCCGGGGCGGGTGAGATAGCTGACTGATTTCCGGCCAAGCCGCGTATCCTTGTTGCCCGCGTCAGCTCCACCTTATTCATGTCCACTGCGCTTTCCCCCCGTTCCGAACGTTTTTTCCTGCTGACCCTGGCCGGCATCCAGTTCAGTCATGTGCTCGATTTCATGATCATGATGCCGCTCGGGCCGATCCTGATGGCGGCTTTTGGCATCGGTACGCATGAGTTCGGCTTGCTGGTTGCGTCCTACAGTTTCAGCGCCGCCGTCTCGGGTATTCTCGCCGCCACCTTTGTCGATCTCTTCGAGCGCAAGCGCCTGTTGCTGATCAGTTTTGCACTGTTTGCGCTGGCGACGCTGGCCTGTGGTCTGGCGCCGGGCTATTCGAGCCTGATGCTGGCGCGCGGACTGGCGGGCGTGTTCGGCGGCATCATGGGCGCTCTGATCCACACCATGATCGGCGACGCGATCCCGTTTTCCCGGCGGGCGAGGGCGAGCGGCATTGTCTCCAGTGCCTTTTCGATTTCGACGATTGCCGGCGTGCCGTTGTCCTTGTGGCTGGCCAATCATCTCGGCTGGCGTGCGCCCTTCGTGCTGATTGCCGCGTTCAGCGTATTTTTCCTGATCGTCGGCCTGCGTTTCCTGCCGGAATTGCGCCATCACCTGAGCGAGGAAAAGCGCGCCCATCTGCTCTCGGCCACCTTCAGCGTGCTGGGCGATGCCAACCATCTGCGCGCCTTGCTCTTTTCCGCGCTGATCATTTTTTCCGGCTTTACGGTGATTCCCTACATCACCGTCTATGCAGTGAATAACGTCGGCATCGATCAACATGATGTGCCCATCGTCTATCTGTTCGGCGGCTTTGCCACCTTCATCAGCGCCCGCCTGATCGGCCATTGGGCCGACAAATACGGCAAGGTCGAGGTCTATCGCCGGGTCGCGCTGCTCGCCACGCTGCCGCTGCTGGTCCTGACGCATGCCGGCATCTGGCCGTTGTGGGCCTGGCTGATCTGCTCGACCAGCTTTTTCGTGCTGACCTCGGGGCGCATGATCCCGGCCATGGCGATTATTGCTTCATCGGCCCAGCCCAAGCTGCGCGGCACCTTCATGTCGCTCAACGGTACGGTGCAGTCACTGGCCATGGGCCTGGCGACGACGCTGGCCGGTTTTCTCATCTCGCTGGATGGCAGCGGCAAAATTATCGGTTATCCGCTGGTCGGCTACGTTGCCGTCGCAGCCAATCTGCTGGCCATCTGGTTTGTCTCGCGCATCGTCATGCATGGGCGTCACGAGTAAGGCCGGGCGAGCGTTGTCGGCCCACATTCTTTGGGAGAGTTCATGAATCAACCGGCTTACTGGATCTTGCGCTGCGAACACCGCCTGCTAATGGTTTCGGGCCAGGGCGAAGATGCAACATTTCCATCGGCAACGGCCGCTGATTTCGGTCATCTGCCCAATGCGCTGCAGGTTGGCGAGTTGCACGGTTTGCCGTGTTTCGCGGTCGACGTAGCCCAACACCCAGAAATCGATGGCGGTACGGCGACGCATTTGCGGGCTGTTTTTCAGCTGGCCGGGCCGGAAATTTTTGCGCTGGCCGGGCGGGCGACGCAGTTGCTCGATTGGCAGAACAACCATCGGTTCTGCGGCAAATGCGGTA
The DNA here is from genome assembly GCF_020510665.1 of Dechloromonas denitrificans. Taxonomy (NCBI): domain Bacteria; kingdom Pseudomonadati; phylum Pseudomonadota; class Betaproteobacteria; order Rhodocyclales; family Azonexaceae; genus Dechloromonas; species Dechloromonas denitrificans. Next base: position 1,964,983 of record NZ_CP075187.1, on the reverse strand, counting down.
CGCCAACCGAACTCAAGACCGGTGAGCATGCCATGCAATGCCCGGCCTGCGGTCTGCTGGCTTATCCCCGCCTGTCGCCGGCCATCATGGTGCTGGTGCGTGACGGCGAAAAACTGCTGCTGGCCCGCAGCCCGCATTTCAAACCCGGCGTGTTCAGCGCCCTGGCCGGCTTTGTTGAACCAGGTGAAACGCTGGAAGAATGCGCCCGGCGCGAAGTACGCGAGGAAGTCGGCATCGAAATCGCCAACCTGCGCTATTTCGATAGCCAGCCATGGCCGTTTCCCAATTCGCTGATGATCGCCTTCTTTGCCGATTATGCCGGCGGCGAGCTCATGCCCGATCCCGCCGAAATCGAAGCGGCAGCATGGTTCACCGCCGATGCGCTACCTATCCTGCCAGACCGGATCAGCATTTCGCGGCGCTTGATCGATGCTGCCCTGGGTTAAGCACGTTTCAGGCTGATTATCGCGGTCGACCGCGACAATCAGCCTGAATTCAGCGAATCCTCAGCGCCTGAGAAAGGCCGAGGCGAGCATCGGCCATTGGTGCAGGCCGAGGCCGAGCGTGATCAGGCCGGCGCCCAGCCAGACGCGAGGTTCGATCATCTCGCCGTTCAGCACATTGCCGAGAATCAGGGCGATGACCGGGGTGATCAGCGTAATCAGCGATACCTTGCCGGCATCCATGTGCTTGATCACGTAGTAGTACAGCGCAAAACCGAGTACCGAGCCAAAAATCCCGAGATAGACGATCGCCGCGCCGGCGCGTGGGGGGATGTCGGTTGGTATCTGCCCATCAACCAGCCACCAGGCCAGGATGAACAGTGGCAATGCGACAAGCAGCGTGCCGGCCGTCGTGGCCAGCGGCGGGCTGTGATCGCCGATGCGCTTGACGCCGACCAGGCTGGCTGAATAGAGGAAGACGGCAAGCAGCAGGGCGGCAATGCCGAGTACGGCCTGATGTCCCGAGACTTCATGGCCGGTAGCAAAAATAAGTGCCAGACCAAGGATGCCGAGAGCCATGCCGATCAGCTTGGCCGGACGCAATGCGCGTTCGCCCAGCCAGAACACGGCGAGTACGCTGGTTGCCAGCGGCGTCAGTCCGAACAGGACGGATACCAGCCCGGAATGAATGTATTGGGCGCCCCAGTAGGTGCTCAGCATGGCGCCGAACATGCCGAGCCCGCCGACCAGGTAGCTTTGGCGTGCCTTGCGGTGGAGTGGAAAACCAATGCGCCAGACAACGATCAGGACAAGGGCAAGGGTGGCGCCGATCAGCATGCGGGCCATGACGGCAAAGGCAAAACCGGTGCCGAGCGCACTCCATTGAATGGCGAGCGGGGTGGTGGACCAGATGGCAACAATCGTGAAATAAGCAATCGGAATAGGCATGAACGTTCTTTCGTCAATCAATCGGGGGAGGTGGGTTGCCTGGCATGCCGGTTGCGGCTTTGGGCCAGCAAAAGGCCGGGTTGCGACGAATCATTCGGTCGATTGGACGTAGGGTGTGCATGGTGTTCTCCTTGGAAAAAGGCAATAAAAAAGCCGCGGACCTGAGGGTTTCGCGGCTTTCGGATGGGTAATGCTGAACTTGCTACATGACAACTCCGGTGGCCTCGAAACCATGGCGCGCAAACCAGCGGCGCAGTAGCGCGCAGCGGGCAGTCAGCAAGGCAGATTTCGGGAAGGAGTGCATCGCTTCAGTGTAGTGGCCGGGCTTGGAAGGCGTCAAGCTGGATTGTCCGGACGCTGGATGAACGCCAGGATTTTTTCCGGCGGGCGGGCAATGACAGCTTTGCCGGCTTGAACAAAAATCGGTCGCTCGATCAGGTTCGGATTTTTCGCCAGCGTGGCAATCAACGCCGCTTGCGTGTGTGCCGGATTGTCCAGATCCAGCGCGCTGTACTCGGTTTCCCCCTTGCGCATCATGGCGCGGGCATCGGTCAGGCCCAGTTGGGCGAGCAAGGCAGTCAACTGCTCGATGCCTGGCGCTTGTTCAAGATAAGTGATCAGTTGCGGCTCGATCCCGTGCGCCTGGAGCAGGGCGAGTGCCTGGCGGCACTTCGAGCAGCGTGGGTTGAAATAAAGTTGGGACATGGGCTGTATCACCGGTCAGATATCAATGACAAGGCCGTGATTGTCGCCCGAAAACCATCCGGCAGCGAAGTTGAAATTCCAGCCGGTTGCGCTAAGCTTCAGTCTGAATCTACCGGAGTTTGTTGTGAATCTTTCGTCCCTCTCTTCTGCAAGCTCGCTGTATGGCGCCAATGCGATCAGTTCGCGGGTGTCGGAGGCGCTCGCCAGACCGCAAGCGCGGCTGGAGCAGCAGGCCGAGAGTACGCGCGTCCAGTTGAGTGCTTACGGGCAGGTGCGTTCGGCTACGGCACAGCTTGAATCAGCCGCCAGCAAGCTGCAGGAAAACAAGCAGCTTTCCAGTGTCGATGGACTGACCAAGGCGGTTCAGGGCTTTGCCGATGCGGTCAATGGCCGGCTTGCCACGGTCAACCGGGTTTCCGGCAACGATTCGGCAAACCGGACAAGCGGCGTTCTGGCCGATGATGGCAAGGTGCGGGCGGCCAATAACGAAACACGGCGCACCCTTGAAGGGGTCAATGGCAGTAATCGCGATGCGCTGAAACAGATCGGCATTACGGTTGCGCAGGATGGCGGCGTCAAGGTCGATCGTCAGGCGCTGCAGAATGCCTTTGCGGCAAATCCCGATCAGGTCCGCCAGACGCTGAACAGCGTCGGCCAGCAAGTTGCCCGGCAAAGTACGCAGCAGTTGTCGGCCACGGGGTCGGTCAGTGCGCCGATCAACCGGCTCAACGAGCAACTGGGAAGCATCGAGCAGCGTCAGGCTGACAACCAGTCGCGCATCGAGCAGTCGCAGCAGGCCGTACAACAACGTGATCGCCAGATGGCGCAAGCCCAGCAGGCAGTCCAGCAGGGGTTTGTCTTTACTGGCATTCCGGCTTACAACCGTATCTTTTCCAGCTGATTTTCTGCCATCCGGTATCTGCCCAGGCCGGAATATCTCCCTGTTTCTGTTAAGATTCGCCCCGTTTTTTCAGGTTCATTCCGGTTCATTCCCCTTTGTCGTCCCTCCAGGAAATTTTTGCTCCAGACGGGCTGCTGGCCCGTGCCATCGGCGGCTATCGCGTGCGCGATCAGCAAGTCGAGATGGCCGAGCGCATCGCGGCTGCGATCAATAGCTGTTCGGTGTTCATCGCCGAGGCGGGGACCGGCACGGGCAAGACATTTGCCTATCTCGTTCCGGCGCTCAAATCGGGCGGCAAGGTGATTGTCTCGACCGGGACCAAGACGCTGCAGGATCAGCTGTTCAACAAGGACCTGCCGATGGTCCGCGACATTCTCAAGGCGCCGGTCAAGATTGCCCTGCTCAAGGGCCGGGCCAATTACGTTTGCCATTACCACCTTGAACACGCCCAGGCCGACGGTCGTTTCCTGACCCGCGAAGATGCGGCCGATGCGCGGCGCATCTCGATTTTTGCCAAGGTCACGCAGAGCGGCGACAAGGCCGAATGTCTGGAAGTCTCCGAAAGCTCGCCGGTCTGGGCGCACATGACCTCGACGCGCGAAAACTGTCTTGGTCAGGATTGCCCGAATTACAAGGAATGCTTCGTCATGCAGGCGCGCCGCGAGGCGATGGCGGCTGATCTGGTGGTAGTCAATCATCACTTGTTCTTTGCCGACGTGATGCTGCGCGATGAAGGTATGGCCGAACTGCTGCCGGCCTGCAATACGGTGATTTTCGACGAAGCCCATCAGTTGCCGGAAGTCGCCACGCTATTCTTCGGCGATACCGTGTCGACCGCGCAAATCCTCGATCTGGCGCGCGATGCGCGATCCGAGGCGATGACCCATGCGCGTGACTTCCTGGCCTTGCCGGAAGCCAGCAAGAAAATGGAAAAAACGGCCAAGGATTTGCGTCTGGCGGTCGGTCTCGATGCCGGACGCTTTTCCTACGGTCAACTGCTCGAAAAGCCCGAATTTGCCCCGGCGCTCAAGCTGCTTGAAGAGGAAGTCAGCAACTTCGCCGCCTTGCTTGAAACCCAGGCCGAACGTGCTGAGGGCTTGGAGAAATGCTGGCAGCGGGCGCTTGAATTAGTCCAGGCGATCGGCCACTGGCAAAAGGAAGTCGATGACGGTTATGTGCGCTGGGCGGAAGCTTTCACGCATGCGCTGCAACTCAACTCGACGCCGCTTAGTGTCGCCAATATTTTCCGCAAGCAGATGGGCGGCCATCCACGGGCCTGGATTTTCACCTCGGCGACGCTCGCCGTGCAGGGCAAGTTTCATCATTACTGCGCCGAATTGGGGCTGGGCGATCCGGAGTCGGCCTGCTGGCAGAGTCCCTTCGATTACGAAAAGCAGGCCATGCTTTATGCGCCGCTCGGCATGCCGGAACCGAATTCCTTCGGTTATACCGATGCCGTGGTCGAAGCGGCCTTTCCGGCCGTGGTTGCGGCCGGTGGCGGGGCTTTTTTCCTGTGCACCAGCTTGCGCGCCATGCGCCGGACGCACGAACTGCTCAAGGCCAAGCTCAAAGATCAGGGTATCGACATGCCTTTGCTGATTCAGGGCGAGGGTAGCAAGAACGATCTGCTGCAACGTTTCCGCCATCTCGGCAACGCCATTTTGGTCGGTAGCCAGAGTTTCTGGGAAGGCGTCGATGTGCGTGGCGAGGCTTTGTCGCTCGTCGTGATCGACAAGATTCCCTTCGCGCCGCCCGATGATCCGGTGCTTTCGGCGCGTATCGAGCAGATGAAGCAGCAGGGGCGCAATGCCTTCATCGAATACCAGTTGCCGCGTGCCGTGATCAACGTCAAGCAGGGCGCCGGCCGGTTGATTCGCGATGAAAGCGATACCGGCGTGCTGATGATCTGCGATCCCCGACTTCTGTCAAAGCCTTACGGGCGGCGGGTGTGGCAAAGTCTGCCACCGATGAAGCGGACCAAGGAGTTGAAGGACGTGCTTGATTTTTTTGCCCGGCGTAACGGCAATGTTTGATCGACCAGCCCTGAATGCCGAGTTGCTGGCCGCTGGCAATCTGGACGGCAATGCGCTCCAGCAATCCCACCCCAGCTTGTTTTCAGCGGCCGAGCTGACGGTTTCGGCCGGGCAGGCCGAGGCCATGGCCGGGTTGATCGCTGCCATCGAATCGGTTGTCGCCATGCCGGCCTATCGCCAGCGTGTGCTTGGCTGGGCGCCGCTCGGCGCCCGGAAGGATGTTGCGGCGCGTGGTGTGTTTTACGGCTACGATTTTCATCTCGCGGTCGACGGCCCGAAACTGATCGAAATCAACACCAACGCTGGCGGTGCGCTGCTCAATGTCTGCCTGCTGGCGGCTCATGGCCGGCGTGATGAAGCGCAGCGCCTGCGTCAGGCATTCGTTGCCATGTTCAGGGAAGAGTGGCGGCTGATGCGCGGCGAGCAGCCGCTGAAGCGTATTGCCATCATTGATGAGAATCCGGCCGGGCAATACTTGGCGCCGGAGTTCGAGCTTTTTCGCCAGTTGTTCGAAGCGCACGGCATTGCTGCAGTCGTGGCTGATCCGGCTGAGCTGCAACGCGATGACGATCGTTTGCTGTATCGCGGTGCGGTAGTCGATCTGGTGTACAACCGGCTGACCGATTTTTCGCTCGATACTGCGGTCAACGCCGATTTGAAGGCTGTTTTCGAGGCTGATGGCGTGGTTGTGACACCGCATCCGCAGGCTCATGCACTGTATGCCGACAAGCGCAACCTGATGCTGCTTTCCGACCCGGCTGCGTTGGCCGACATGGGCGTTCCCGAGGCGACGCAACGCCTCCTGCTGGCCGGCATTCCGCGTACCGTGGCGGTTGAGCCGGGCGCGAGCGAGGCTTTCTGGGCCGGTCGAAAAAACTGGTTCTTCAAGCCGGCAGCCGGTTTTGGCAGTCGTGCCGCCTACCGTGGCGATAAATTGACCAAGCGTGTTTTCGAAGAAATCCTGCAGGGCGGTTATATCGCCCAGGAAATCGTTCCGCCCTCCGAGTTGACCGTGGCAGTGGCCGATGCGGCGCAAGTGATGAAGCTTGACCTGCGCTGTTATGTCTACGCCGGCCAGGTTCAACTGATGGCGGCCCGGCTTTATCAGGGGCAAACGACCAATTTTCGTACGCCGGGTGGTGGCTTTGCCCCGGTGTTCGCTGTATGAAACCGAGGCATCAATGAAGGTTTTTGGGATCGCCGGCTATTCCGGTTCCGGCAAGACAACCCTGCTCGAAAAACTGATTCCTGTCCTGACAGCGCGCGGGTTGAAAGTGTCCGTCATCAAGCACGCTCACCATGGTTTCGATATCGACCGTCCGGGCAAGGATTCCTACCGTCACCGTGAAGCTGGTGCAGCGGAAGTGCTGCTCTCCTGCCACGACCGCTGGGCCTTGATGCACGAACGACGCGATGAAGGCGAGGTGACGCTGGCCGAATTGCTGGCCCGGTTGGCGCCTTGCGATCTGGTGCTGATCGAAGGGTTCAAGCAGGAACCGGTGCCCAAGCTCGAAGTCTACCGGCCTGAAAATGGCAAGCCGCCCTTGTTCACCGAACGCAGCGACATTGTGGCGATTGCGACCGATGCCGAGCTGGCGACGCACTTGCCGACGTTGCCGCTCAATGATGTCGGTGCGATCGCCGATTTTGTGATGACTACTCTCGAATTGCAGGAACGCCCATGCTGAGTTTTGAACAAGCCCTGGAAAAATTGCTGGCCGCAGCCCAGCCTGTCGAAGAAATCCGCTCGCTGCCGCTGACGGCCGCTGCCGGGCGCATTTTGGCCCTCGCACAACGGTCGACCGTGGCAGTCCCGCCGCTCGATAACTCGGCGATGGATGGCTATGCCGTGCGTCTGGCCGATATCGCCGCCAAGGGGGTTCGCCTGCCGGTCAGCCAGCGCATTCCTGCCGGCACTGTCGGCACGGCGCTGCAGCCGGGTAGCGCAGCCCGTATCTTCACCGGCGCACCCGTGCCGGCGGGCGCCGATGCGGTGGTCATGCAGGAGCTTTGCGAGCACGGCGAGGGCGGGGTCGTCATCAACCATCTGCCGCGTTCGGGTGAAAACATTCGACGGGCCGGTGAGGACATTTCGGTTGGCGCCGAAATCCTGCCGGTTGGCGTCAAATTGCAGCCGCCGCACATCGCCCTGGCTGCTTCCGCCGGTCTGCCCGAGTTGCCGGTCTATCGTCGGGTTCGCGTCGGTGTCTTCTTCACCGGCGATGAACTGGTGCAACCCGGCGAACCATTGCCGCCAGGGGCGATCTACAACTCGAATCGTTATGCGCTGGTCACGCTGCTTGAAGGTATGGGCTGCGAAGTGCGCGATCTGGGCACGGTGCCGGACAAGCTCGACGCCACCCGCGAAGCATTGCGCAAGGCGGCGACCGACAATGATCTGATCATTACCAGCGGCGGTGTTTCCGTAGGTGAGGAGGATCATGTCAAGCCGGCGGTCGAGGCTGAAGGTCGGCTCGATATGTGGAAAATTGCCATCAAGCCGGGCAAGCCGCTGGCCTTTGGCGAAGTACGTCGCCCGGACGACGCCGGAAAAGCCTGGTTCATCGGTCTGCCGGGAAATCCGGTTGCTGCCATGGTGACTTTCATGGTGATGGTCCGCCCCTTCATTCTTCGCTTGCAGGGGGCGGGGCAGCTGATGCCGCGTAGTTTTGCGCAACGCGCCGATTTTGAATGGCTGCGTCCGGATGCGCGCAAGGAATTCCTGCGCGCCCGGATCAATGCCGACGGCGGCATCGAACTCTACGTCAACCAAGGCTCAGGGGTGGTAACCTCGCTGTGCTGGGGCGATGGCCTGGTGATCAATTCGCCGGGGAAAACCATTGCCCGCGGCGATCTGGTCGAATTCGTGCCTTTTGCGGAGTTGCTGTCATGAGCGTCACGATCCTCTATTTTGCCAGCCTCAAGGAAGCGCTCGGGCGCGGCAGCGAAACAATCGAACTCCCGGCCGGGGTCAACACGGTCGGTGCCTTGCGCGACTGGCTGGTGGCGCAGGGGCGGGAATCATTGGCGGTGGCGAAAAATCTTCGCTGCGCTATCAATCAGGATATGGCCGGGCTCGATGCGGCGGTGAAGAGTGGCGATGAAGTCGCCTTTTTCCCTCCGGTCACGGGCGGCTGAAAGGAAAGCAAGTAATGTCGATTCAATGGTTCCCGGGGCACATGACCTCGGCCCGCAAGAAGGCAGCCGAAACGCTGGCCATGGCCGATGTCGTGGTCGAGGTACTGGATGCTCGACTGCCCCAGGCCAGCAGCAATCCGATGATCCACGAACTGCGCGCTTTTCGGCAGCGTCCCTGCCTCAAGCTGCTGAACAAAGCCGATCTGGCCGATCCGGTAGCGACCAAGGCCTGGATGGAATATTTCGAGCAACAGCCCGGCGTCAAGGCTGTCGCCATTTCCTGCAAGAAGGCCAGCGACGTCGCCCGCGTGCCGGGGCTGGCCCAGAAGCTGGCGCCGCATCGCTGCGATGCGGTCAAGCCGCTGCGCCTGATGATCATGGGGATTCCCAACGTCGGCAAATCGACGCTGATGAATGCGCTGGTCAAGAAGCGGGTTGCAGCCGTCGGCGACCAGCCAGCCGTGACCAAGAGCCAGCAGCGCATCGACATCAGTTCGCGCCTGACCATCTACGATACGCCGGGCATGCTGTGGCCGAAGATTGCCCATCCGATCGATGGCCTGATGCTGGCGGCCAGCCACGCGGTCGGGGTCAATGCCTATATCGACGAGGAAGTAGCCACCTTTCTTGCCAGCTTCCTGCTTGAGCAATATCCGGCGATGCTGACGGCGCGCTATGGCTTTTCAACTGAAAACATGGATGGCGTTTCGGTGATCGAAGCGGTCGCCAAAAAGCGCGGCTGCCTGCTCAAGGGGCGGGGCGGTGAATATGATTTCGAAAAGGCTGCGGCCATCCTGTTGATCGATTATCGTAGTGGCGCACTCGGCCGAATCAGTCTTGAAACCCCCGTCTTGCGTGCTGAACGGGAGACACAACTGGCCGCGCTGGCAGCCGCAGCTGCTGCGGCTGATGCCGAAAAAGCCTGAAAAATCAGTGGGGCGAAAATTTATTTGTCTCTCGAAACGCAGAGTACTAGGCGTTTTCGAAACTCTTGTATATAATTCGCGCCCTGTTGGTGATCGTTATTGATCGCAGCGTAGTTCCTCGATAGCTCAGTCGGTAGAGCGCCGGACTGTTAATCCGTAGGTCCCTGGTTCGAGCCCAGGTCGGGGAGCCAAAAGCCACTGTTTCAGGTCACAACCTTCTGATTCGGCTGTCTTGAGTTGTGCCCATGTGGCTCAGTGGTAGAGCACTCCCTTGGTAAGGGAGAGGTCGGCAGTTCGATCCTGCCCATGGGCACCACACGTTTTGTTTCCGCAAGTTTGACTGCCGCTGCTAATGCATCGGCTTTTTGCGTTTACGGCCTTCGTTTCCGGAGGCCGCGAAGTTTAGACCCTGAGCAGCGCAATTTTCAGTGGCGGTTGGCCGTCATGGCTGGGGAAGTCTTCTTCCGGCATGATCCATTCGATTTCCCGTACCGTTCGACCTGATTTTTTAGCGCAACGCAGCAGCTGGTCGCCCCATATTTCACGCGACAATTGGGCTGCATTGTTGCAGCAGATCAAGGTTCCGCCCTCGTTGGTGCACGCTAGCGCCAGCTTCATCAAGGCCGCATAGTCATTGACGATGTCGACCACGCCAAAAGCGCTTTTGGCGTAGCGTGGCGGATCGAGGAAAACGAGATCGAAGCGCTTGGCTTCCAGTTTTGGAAAAGCCGGCATACGTTTGCCGCGTACCATGCTGGCCTGGCCGATGCCGGCGAATTGGCGCATGGCAGCAAAGGCATCGCTCTGGACGAAGCGCATGCGTATCGGCAAGTCGTTCAGCCGGGCATTTTCCTTGCCTACGTTGAGATTTGATTCGGCAAAATCGACGTTGACCACGTGCGTAGCACCAGCCTTGGCCGCCGCAACACCGATCCCGCAGGTATAGGCAAACAGGTTGAGAACGCTCTTGCCGGCGGCTTCCTGAAGAATCCGCCGACGACCGGCGCGCATGTCGAGGAAAAGCCAGGGGTCCTGCCCGCTGTGGCGTCCCTGGACCAGGTAATTCAAACCCAGCTCACTGAACTGCCGCTGCTTTTCGGCCTCTGCTTGCTCCTGGCCTTGCAGCGGGTTGGCAATGCGTGAATTGCTCTGGCTGCGGTCGTTGTAAACCGTGATCAGGCCGGGCAGGGCGCTCGCGTAATAGTTTTCGATGGCGATCCGCTCATCGGCTTCGAGCGGTACGTGGAAGGTCTGGATCAAAAGCAGGTCACCGTAGCGGTCGACCGTGAGACCGGGGTGATTTTCGGTGCTGCCGTTGAAAAGCCGGTAGGCGTTGGTTTTTTCGCCGTGCAGTGACTCGATGAGAGTCTGGCGGGCCGAGAAGGCTTTTTCTATAGCGCTGACAAGTGGCAGGGAAGACATGGCGGTTTCCGGTGAGGGTTACAGCAATCACTGCGGTCGACCGCAGCCAGAAAGCCGAAAACCGCCAATTTTACCGGACTCCGCCGAGGCGGAGCCGGTTTGAACCGATCAGGTGCGGAAACGTCCGACGATCTGTTCGAGATTCACGGCAACCGCTTCAAGGCTGCTGGCCGACTGGCTCATGCCGGACATGCTGTGGCTGGTTTGCTCGACCATGTTGGCGATTTCCTCGACGCGTTGGGCAATCGATGTCGAGGTCGCACTCTGTTCGCGCGTCGAGCCTGCGACTTCACGGATCCGGTCAAGTGTCTGGTGTGCTCCGTTTTCGATGCTGGTCAGCGAGTCGGCCGCCGAGGCAGCCAGTTCTGCGCCTCGCTCGACTTCTGGCAGGGCGGCATCCATGGTGCGGACAGCGCCTTCGGTTTCGTGTTGAATCCCGGCGATCATCTGCTCGATTTCGGTGGTTGCGCTTGATGTCCGTTCAGCCAGTTTGCGCACTTCATCGGCCACCACCGCAAAACCACGGCCTTGTTCGCCGGCTCGGGCAGCCTCGATCGCGGCATTGAGTGCCAGCAGATTGGTTTGTCCGGCAATATCCTTGATGACCGAGGCAATGCTTGAAATCTGGTTGGCGCGGTCGTGCAGTACCTTGATGTTTTCAGAGGCGCCCGAGACGGTCCGGGCAATTTGCTGGATCGCCTGAGTGGCCTGGTTGACCCGTTCAGTTCCCTGATTGGCCAGTTGGACTGCCGTATGGGAAAGCTGTTCGGTATCGGTTGCGTTATCGGAAATATGGTTCGAACTGACCGTCAATTGCTCGATGGCTGCTGCCATCGAAGACGTCGCATCGGCTTGCTGGTGTGCGGCCATGGCCACTTCACGCGAGGCGAGGCTGATTTGCTCCGAATTGGTCACCACATTGCGCGCATCGCGCCGGACTTGTTCAAGGATGTCGCGCAGGGAGGCAGTCATGATGCCCAGCATGAACAGCAAACTGCCACGTGGCGCATTGCCAACCGAGGTGGTCAGGTCGCCGTCGGCAATCTGCTTCATGACTTCAGCGGCCTTGGCAGGCTCGCCACCAATCTGGCCGAGAACGCTGCGCGAAACGACAAAGCTGAGCAGGCCAATGATCAAGATCGGAATCAGGGCAATGGACAGCTGGGAAATCAGGCGGTCACGGAACAACTGCTCTTCCGAGTCGAGATAGATGCCTGTGCCGATGACCCAGTTCCACGGACTGAATTTCATAACGAAAAGCAGCTTGGGGAATTGCGTTGTTCCACCTGGGCGCATGAAGGTAGTTTCGACAAACCCTTCATTGCTCGATTGAACGGAATTCATGATTTCACGAAGCGTCAGGCGCCCTTGGGCATCCTTCAGCTTTTCCATCATGTTCTGACCTTCGAATTCACGTTTGACGTGAGCGATGCCAACCCCTTCGAGGGTCCATGCATAATAATATTCAGTCTTGCCGTCAGCGCCGCCGTAGCGCGCTTCACGGATGGCCGAAGCGGCCAGTTGTTGTGCTTCCTCGCGGGTCATTTTTCCGGCCACTTCCTGGGCATGGAAAAAGCTGACAATGTTGTGGATACCCTGAACGCCGGTCCGGACTTGTTCGCGATGTCCTTCCTGCAGTGCCTGGCGAGCGCTGTTGGCACCCAGTACGGCGATCAGCCCCATGCCGATCACAGCCGCAATGACGATCAGGACGAGACGGCTGCGTAGCGAGAGATTACTCAGCATTTTTTTCCCCTATTTTGAGCGGTTTTTGTTTTTTGGTACGCATCTGTGCAAAACCAGATAATGCTAATAAAGAGCATACACCCGGATGAGGGTGGTGTGGCACAAGAGGAATATCTTGTCCGATACGGACCGTGGGTGGGCTGGACAGCCCACCCCGTGGAGGCCTAGCCAGCTTCCGGAGACGACTGGCTGGTCGGCAGAATCAGATTCAATGCCACCGCCAGCACGCCGCACAGGCTGATGCCTTGCAGCGAGAAACTGCCGATGCTCAGGCCGAGACCGCCAATGCCGGTGACCAGCGTGACGGAAACGATGCACAAATTGCGCGGGCTGGAGAGATCGACGCGTGCATCCATGATGGTCTTCAAGCCGATGCCGGCAATCGAGCCGAAGAGCAGCATCATGATGCCGCCCATGACCGGCATCGGGATGGTCTGGAGCAGGGCGCCGAATTTGCCGACAAAGGCCATCATGATCGCGAAGCAGGCAGCCCAGGTCATGACGACCGGATTGAAGTTTCGGGTCAGCATGACGGCCCCTGTTACTTCGCCGTAGGTGGTGACCGGCGGGCCGCCGAACAGGCCGACGATATTGACGGCCAGTCCGTCGCCGAGCAGCGTGCGATGCAGGCCGGGCGATTCGGTGAAGTCCTTGCCGGTGACCGAACCAATCGCCAGGACGCCGCCGACGTGCTCGACGATCGGGGCGATGGCGACCGGGATCATGAACAGAATGGCTGCCAGATTGAACTCCGGTGAGCCGAATTGCGGCATGGCGATCCATGCGGCTTGTTCGACCTTGCTGAAATCGACAATCCCGGCAAAAAGCGAGACAGAGTAGCCAACGGCAACACCGATCAGGATCGGCACCAGCTTGAGCAAGCCACGGGCACGAATGGCGGTCAGCATCGTCGCGGCCAGCGAAATGGCCGCAATCGACAGTGCCGTGCCATAGGGAACGACCTGCTGGTCGCCGGCTTTGCCGGTTGCCATATTGACCGCCACCTGGGCCAGGCCGAGGCCGATCACCATGACGACCGGGCCGATCACTACCGGTGGCAGCAGACGGTGGATGAAATTGACGCCGCGCCATTTGACCAGCCCGGCCGCAACGTAATAGAAGAAACTGGCCGAGGCGAGGGCGCCGAGCGTCGCCGGCATGCCCCAGGTTTGCACCGAGTAGGCAACCGGGGCGATGAAAGCGAAACTTGAGCCGAGATAGATCGGCACCTGGCGTTTGGTGCAGATCTGGAAAATCAGCGTGCCAACGCCGGCGCCAAGCAGGGCCAGGCTGGGGTTGAGACCGGTCAGCAGCGGGACGAGGACGGTTGCGCCGAAAGCGACGAACAGGATTTGTGCGCCGGAAAGAGCTGTCCGCCAGGTGGGTTCGTGGGTGGTGCTCATGGCTTACTTGGTTCCAAAAATCTTGTCGCCGGCATCGCCGAGACCGGGAATGATGTAGCCGTGTTCGTTCAAATGGCTGTCGACCGCAGCAGTGTAGATTTCCACTTCGGGATGAGCTGCCTGCAGCGCGGCAATGCCTTCCGGTGCGGCGACCAGCACCAGGGCGCGGACGTGCTTGCAGCCATTGCGCTTGAGCATGTCGATGGTGGCGATCAGCGAGCCGCCGGTTGCCAGCATCGGGTCGATGATCAAGGCCATGCGCTCGTCGAGCTGGCCGACGAAGCGCTCGAAATACGGCTCGGGCATCAGCGTTTCTTCGTTGCGGGCGATGCCGACGACACTGACTTTGGCACTCGGAATCAGGTCGAGTACGCCGTCCAGCATGCCGAGACCGGCGCGCAGGATAGGCACGACAGTGACTTTCTTGCCCTTGATCTGGTCGATTTCAACCGGGCCGGCCCAGCCGTCGATCGTGCAGCGTTCGAGTTCAAAATCCCGGCAAGCTTCGTAAGTCAGCAGACGGGCCAACTCAGCCGTCAGCTCGCGGAATTTCTTGGTACTCATGTCGGCCGCACGCATCAGGCCGACTTTATGTTTGACGAGGGGATGGCGGACTTCAATCACCGGCATGGTGTTCTCCAAAAGTACTATTTTTCTAAGGCTTGCAGGTTAACGGATTCGCGCTGCCGGCGCACCATCAAGCGTCAAAAAATCACGGTTTTTCGGGTGTTTCCGGGCTGTTTTGAAGTTTTAGCCAGCGTTGCCAGTGACCGCACGCCGAACGTGCCCGGCGTTCATCGCCATCCCAGCCTCCGCCGCAGCACAGACCGGTCACCGTTTCCGATTCGATCAACACGCTGGCGTTCGTCGCGCCGGGTTGGCGCGGCCCCTGCCAGCGTTCGCAACTGGCGCAACGTTTGCGGTCGACTGCTTGAATCAGCAAGATTTGGCAGCGCGGCAGGCGGCAATGCTCTGGGTGGCCGGGGTCAGCGGGCCGTTTTCCTTGCTCCAGCCCTTGATGCCGTTTTTGACGTTGTACACCTGGGTGTAACCGGCTTGTTGCGAAAGAAACTGGCTGACCGGCTTGGTCCGGTTGCCCGAGCGGCAGATGACGATCACCGGCTCATTGGGTTTGGCGACCGGCTTGATCTTCTCCAGCCAGGCTGCCGGGTCGGAGCGGCCGCGTTCGTCGAAAAAGGTAATCAGCCGGCTGCCGCTGATGATGCCGGTTTCTTCCCATTCCGGCAGCGTGCGGATGTCAATGACCGGAACGCCGCGCTTGATCAATTTGTCGAGCTCCGCATTGTCGATGTCGATTACTTCGGCCTGGGCAAATGTGGTGGCAAAGGCCAGAAAGGCAGCAAAAATCAGTCGGGGCATGGGTTTTATTCCGGTATTTAATGAACCGATTATAGATGGCCTGCAGCCCGACGGACGGAATGCGCTCTCCGGCGTGGGATAATCGCTGCTTTTTTCGGGGCAGTCATGGCGCTCAAATCGACCATCTTCAAGGCAGAGCTTCAGCTTGCCGATCTTGATCGCTCACATTTTGGCGACTATTCGCTGACCATTGCCCGGCATCCTTCGGAAACTGATCAGCGGATGATGATCCGCCTGCTGGCTTTCGCCATGTTTGCCTCCGAAACGCTGGCATTTGGCCGGGGGCTGTCGAGTAGTGAAGATGAGGCGGATCTGGCGGATACCGACCTGACCGGTTTCATCAAACGCTGGATCGACGTTGGGCTGCCTGATGAACGCAATATCCGCCGTGCCTGCAGTCGTTCCGGGGAAACTGTCGTGCTGGCTTATGGCGCGCGGACGCTCGATCTCTGGTGGCAGGCGTCGGCCAGCAAACTGGCCGGGCAGAAGAATCTGCGGGTCTATGCACTGGCGCCCGACGAGTCCCAGGCGCTGGCCGGGCTGGCGGCGCGCAACATGCGCCTGCAGTGCACCATTCAGGATGGGGTGATCTGGCTGGGCAATGACAGCAGCCAGGTCGAACTCAAGCCGCGTTTGCTGTTCGGGCCCGATCAGTAATGCTGTGAAAGAAGCGAGCCATGGCGGCTCGCTTTTTTTACGCCTGTTTTTCGCGTGCTTCCTTGTGCAGCGAGGCCCAGACCGATGCGCCGATAATCACGGCGATGACGGCGAGGGAGAAGCCGACCGGAATCTTGTAGAGATCGATCAGCAGCATCTTGACGCCGATGAACATCAGCACGATGGCCAGGCCGTACTTGAGCAGCGAGAAGCGGTCGGCCACGCCGGCCAGCAGGAAGTACATCGCGCGCAGCCCGAGGATGGCGAAAATGTTCGAGGTCAGCACGATGAACGGATCGGTGGTGATGGCGAAAATGGCCGGAATCGAGTCGACCGCGAAAATCAGGTCCGAAATTTCAACCAGGACGAGGGCCAGAAAAAGCGGCGTGGCGTAGCGCAGTCCATTTTTGATCACGAAGAACTGTTGACCGTGAAATTCGGTCGTGATGTTCATGTGCCGGCGTATCCAGCGAATCAGTCGATTGTTTTCCAGATCAGGTTTTTCGTCGGCAAACCAGTACATCTTGACGCCGGTAACCAGCAAAAATGTGCCGAAAACATACAGAATCCAGTGAAACTGGGTAATCAGCCAGGCACCGGCAAAGATCATCACGGTGCGCATTAGGATGGCGCCGAGTACGCCATAAAGTAGAACCCGTTTCTGCAGTTCGGCCGGAATGGCAAAAAAACTGAAGAGCATCATCCAGATGAAAACGTTATCGACGGCCAGGGCTTTTTCGATCAGATAACCGGTGATGAATTCGAGCGCCTTGGTGTTGGCGATTTCGCGCCCGACGTTGCTGTCGAGATGCCACCAGAGTCCGCCGGCAAAAGCCAGGCTGAGGCTGATCCAGATCAGCGACCAGATACTTGCCTCCTTGAAGCTGACGCGGTGTTCCTTGCCGCCGCCGACCACCAGCAGGTCAATTGCCAGCATGATTGCGACGATGGCTGAAAATCCAACCCACAAGCCAAGATTGCCTACGGTTTCCATGATCGTTCCTTTCGTGCATTCCAGAAAAGCAAACGGCCCGAGCCGGGTTGGGCGAGGGGCCGTGGAATGCCAAAAGGTGCCTCGCCATTGCGGCAAAGGTCTTGCTCACAGCGTTGATCTGCTGCCCGGTTGCCGGAAGGTTTGGGCCTTCGTGATGACGACAAGTCGGTTAGGAGCTACTCCCCCTTGGGTGAATCGACTGTAATCAAACCGGATCTGGCTGTCAAACGGGGGGGCTGGCTCAGTGGAAAATTTTCCAGGCCACTTCGATCCCTGAAATGATCAAGTCGCCGATGTCGGCTGAGTCGACAAGATTTGATTTTTCGCGCTGTCGGCGGGCGCGTTCTTTTTCCGTACCGAGGATTGCATCGGCCAGCATGGCCGGGTCACGTGTCGTGCGCTTGATTTCGGCTTGCTGGTAGGTGGCCAGCGCCTGTTCGACTGCTTCCGGATCAAGAATGGCGATCGGTGAGCGGCAATGCGTGCACGCATAGTCGCGCTTGATATCGACGGGCGCACCGCAACCGGTGCATCGGACACTGCCGATTCTTGCCTTGAGTTGATCGACCTCTGCCACGGTCAACTGTCGGACAAAGCCTTTTTCGATCATGAACTGGGCGAAGCTGGTGAATCGTCCGTGCTTTTGCAGGCAGCGGTGGTAATTGAAGTGTCCGCTGCGGACGATGTCCATGCTATGCAACAGGCGTTCGTCGCAGCGCGGGCAGTGGAGGCTGTCGCGTAGCGGCAGGCGTTGATCGTCGCGGTGCTGGTGAATCAGCCGGAACAGCTCGATGATGCTGCCCGGCGTCAGTTGTGCGCTTTCAAAGTCATCGAACCAGATGCCCTGGCAGGAAAAACATAGATCAAGCTCGACTTCACCGTGCAACTGGCGCGCCAGGCGCCGTTGAACCATGGGCTGTCGGCAGGAAGGGCAGGTGGCTGGGGTCACACCGGACGAATGCTGCCGAGGTTGAGCTTGACGCCTTTTTTCATCTTGCCGATGACGTGCATTTCGCACGCCTTGCAGTCGAACTTGAGGATCAGTTTTTCATTGCCGTTGACCAGGGTCATCGGGTCCGACTTCAGGTGCTTCACTTCCTTGGGGCAGAGATTGAAGCTGTAGCGCAGGCAATGGCGGGTGATCATCAGCGAGACCATGCCTTTTTCCTGGTTTGCCTCGTAAGCCTCGGCGATCAGTTTGACGCCGTGTTTTTCGTAGAACTGGCGGGCCTTGGCGTTGAACACGTTGCCGAGGTAAGTCAGTTCTTCCTGCGGGTAAGGGACTGGCTGGCTGGCCGGTGTGGCGCGGGGTGGGCGGGTGTGGGCGGCAATCCGCGCGGCTTCGAGCTTTTCGGTCGCTTCGCGGCGCAGCGCATTGATCGCGCTGGTCGGCAGGAAAAAGGCTTGCGACAGCTTCAGTTCGACCGGTTGGGCGGCAAACATCGTGTTGCCGAACTTGCCGAGTTGTTCGCTCAGACCGCTCAGTGCGCGTTCGGCATTCTTGGCCGTTTCCTTGCTGTGGGGCAGGTCGACCGTGACGCTGATCCGGTCTTCGTCGGTCAGGGTCAGCGCAAAGCCGTCGGTGGTTTCGCTGAACACCGGCTGGATCGAAATACGGCGTTCGGCCGATTCCTTCTCCAGCGAGCGTTCGAACTCCTGGTCGCGGTTGCGGAACAGCGTTGCGCCTTCGGTCAGTTCGGACGGGATTTCAACCGGGAAGAGCGTCTTGCCTTCCGCGCGGTTGATGCGCATGCCGACCACTTCGCCGTGGCCGTCATAGAAGCAGACGCCGTCGCCGTTATTGAAGTCGATTGCGCTGTTGACCGTGAAATAGCCATCACCGATCTCGGCAACCTCGCCAATCGGTTCGCCGACAAAACTTGGCGAGTCAAACGCGCCGATATCGTCCTGGCGATCGTTGGCGAAGTAATCGGTATAGCCCCGGTTGTAGGTTTTGTCCGGCTGCGGCTCGAAGGTGTAGCTGCTGTGGCCGGAGGAGGCGCGGCTGAATTCCGGGTGGTTGGCGATGACTTCATCAAGCAGCGTGCGGTAATGCGCGGTGATGTTCTTGACGTAGCTGAGGTCCTTCAGGCGGCCCTCGATCTTGAACGAACTGACGCCGGCCTTGGCCAGTGCGAGGATGTTTTCGCTCTGGTTGTTGTCCTTCATCGACAGCAGGTGCTGGTTCTCGGTGATCGTTTTGCCCTTGTCGTCGATCAGCGTGTAGGGCAGGCGACAGGCTTGCGAACACTCGCCACGATTGGCGCTGCGACCGGTGTGGGCATGGCTGATGAAGCACTGGCCGCTGTACGCAACACAGAGTGCACCATGGACAAAATATTCCAATGCAACAGTGGTTTGCGACGATATCTTGATAATTTCGTTTAAGCTCAATTCACGGGCCAGAACAACCTGCGAGAAGCCTGCATCTTCAAGGAATCTCACCTTGTCTGGATTGCGATTGTCGGTCTGCGTGCTGGCATGCAACTGGATCGGCGGCATGTCGATTTCAAGCAGACCCATATCCTGAATGATCAGCGCATCGGCACCGGCATCGTAAAGTTGCCAGGCAAGCTGCCGGCTGTCTTCCAGTTCGTCGTCGCGCAGAATGGTGTTGAGTGCGACAAAAACCTTGGCGTGATAACGATGGGCAAAGGCGGCCAGACGGGCAATGTCGGCGACGCTGTTGCCGGCCCCGTAGCGCGCCCCAAAGGAGGGGCCGCCGATGTACACGGCATCGGCGCCATGCTTGATGGCTTCGATGCCGAAATCGGCATTCTTGGCCGGGGCGAGGAGTTCGAGCGGGTGATGGATTCTGGTCATCTGGGTTTAGTACGCAAAACGCGGGGCAAGTTCTTCAATGTTGAATTCACGCAGGATGGCCTCGGCCCGTTCGCGCGCATTCTTTCGCGGTCGACCGCCGTTGCTTGCCGATTTTGAAGCGATGATCAATTCGTTTTTCATCGAATGCTCCCAGCCGACCAGTTCGGTGACGGTGACCTGATAGCCGTGCGATTCAAGCAGCAGGCAACGCAACACATTGGTCAGGTGGCTACCCAGTTCGCGGGTGTGAATCGGGTGGCGCCACAGTTCGGACAGCGATGTCGCGGCGAGAGATTCGTTTTTCCGGGCGCGCATGGTTGCGGCGACCTCGGCCTGGCAGCAAGGCACCAGCACGATATGCCGGGCCTGCTTGGTCAGTGCGAAGCGGATGGCATCGTCGGTGGCTGTATTGCAGGCGTGCAGGGCGGTGACGACGTCGATCTGCTCGGGCAGTTGTTTTGAGTGGGTCGATTCTTCGACCGTGATGTCGAGAAAGCTCATTCCCTCGAAGCCGAGCCGGGCAGCCAGTTCGCGTGATTTATCGACCAGTTCCTTGCGCGTTTCGATGCCATAAATGTGGCCGCGTTTTTCTTCCGCCTGGCGATCCTTGAAGAACAGGTCGTACAAGATGAATCCAAGGTAGGACTTGCCGGCGCCATGGTCGGCCAGGCTGCTGGCATCGGCCAGCAGCGGCTCGATGAACTGGTAAAGATGATAGACCTGCTTGAGTTTGCGGCGAGTGTCCTGGTTGAGCTTGCCGTCACGCGTCAGGATGTGGAGTTCCTTGAGCAGTTCAATCGACTGGCCGGGACGAATTTCAGGAATTTCGGCAGGAGTATTTTGCTTTTTCATAGGGCGTGATTATCGCATTCAAATGTCTGTCACTTTTGTGTCAACCGAATCGAAACTGCGTCGTTATTAGGCTCATGGTGATCCAACACCGCACTTCATACGGAGAGACAAATGGGCAGTTTGAGCAACGAATCCTTCGAACAATTCCTGGATTCCCTGAAGAAAGCCGGTATTACGATTTCAAACGAAGCCGAACTACGTGAGCGGCTGGCAGAAGCTCAACGCTGGCGTTTCGCCTTCCAGACGCTGGCAGCCAACGGCAAACTTCTCGGCATCAGTTTCGAGGATCATTCCGAAGGTCGCAACGACGCTGAAATCAGCCGTGCATTCAACGAATTCCAGTTTTCAGAAAAATCCAAGGCAGTGTTTTCTGCCAATCTGAAACACTAAGGTTTTTGGACCCCGCTACGGCGGGGGCAAAAAGAAAGACGGGCGCCGAAATGGCGCCCGTTTTGTTTTGTCCGGTCATTGCGAGTGAAGCGAAGCAATCCGGATTTTTGACGTCCACTGGATCGCTACGGCCAGCGGCCTCGCGATGACGGTGTTTTAGTGCTGCAGCCATCGCAATGATGGCGCGAGGCTCTCCATCATCGCAAGGCGGGTGCAGCGATCCTGTCTCCTTAGCGGGTAATCGGCTTATAGCGAATCCGCTTCGGCTTGGCACCTTCTTCGCCGAGACGTTTCTTCTTGTCTTCTTCGTATTCCTGGAAGTTGCCTTCGAAGAAGTTCCACTGCGAATCGCCTTCGGCTGCCAGGATGTGGGTACAGATGCGGTCAAGGAACCAGCGATCGTGCGAGATGACCATCGCACAGCCGGGGAATTCGAGCAGCGCATCTTCCAGCGCGCGCAGCGTTTCCACGTCGAGGTCGTTTGACGGTTCATCGAGCAGCAGCACGTTGCCGCCGGTCATCAGCGTCTTGGCCAGGTGCAGACGGCCGCGCTCACCGCCGGACAGGTTGCCGACCTGCTTGCCCTGGTCGGCGCCCTTGAAGTTGAAGCGGCCGATGTAGGCGCGCGACGGCATTTCGAACTTGCCGATCTGCAGGATGTCGCTGCCCTGGGCCAGTTCCTCGAACACCGTCTTGGAACCGTCGAGGCAGTCGCGCGATTGATCAACGTAGGCGATTTTGACCGTCGGGCCGATGTCGACCGTACCGGAATCCGGCTGCTGCTGGCCGGTGATCATCTTGAACAGCGTCGATTTACCGGCGCCGTTCGGGCCGATGATGCCGACGATGGCGCCGGCCGGGATGGTGAAGCTGACGTTGTCCATCAGCAGCTTGTCGCCGAAGGTCTTGGTGACACCGTTGAACTCGATGACCTTGCCGCCCAGGCGCTCGCCGACTGGAATGAAGATTTCCTGCGTTTCGTTGCGCTTCTGGTATTCCTGGCTCGACATTTCCTCGAAACGGGCGATACGCGACTTGGACTTGGCCTGGCGCGCTTTCGGATTCGAGCGCACCCATTCCAGTTCCTGCTTCATCGCCTTCATGTGGGCGTCGATCTGCTTGTTTTCGGTTTCCAGGCGGGCTTCCTTCTGCTCCAGCCAGGACGAGTAGTTGCCCTTGTACGGAATGCCGTGACCGCGGTCGAGTTCGAGAATCCACTCGGCGGCGTTGTCGAGGAAGTAGCGGTCGTGGGTGACGGCAACCACGGTGCCCGGGAAGCGGACGAGGAACTGTTCCAGCCATTCGACCGATTCGGCGTCGAGGTGGTTGGTCGGTTCGTCGAGCAGCAGCATGTCGGGCTTGGCGAGCAGCAGTTTGCACAGCGCGACGCGGCGTTTTTCACCGCCGGACAGGTTGCTGATCACGGCTTCCCAGGCTGGCAGGCGCAGCGCATCGGCAGCCAGTTCCATTTGCGCTTCGGTATCGGCACCGGCGGTCGAGATGATCGCTTCGAGGCGGGCCTGTTCTTCGGCCAGCTTGTCGAAATCGGCGTCTTCTTCAGCGTAGGCGGCATAAACGGCTTCCAGCTTGGCTTGGGCCTGCATGACTTCGCCGAGTGCGGATTCAACTTCTTCCTTGACGGTCTTGGCGGGGTCGAGTTGCGGCTCCTGCGGCAGATAGCCGATTGACACGCCGGCCAAGTGCTGGACTTCGCCATCGTATTCCTTGTCCACGTTGGCCATGATCTTCAGCACGGTCGACTTGCCGGAACCGTTCAAACCGAGCAGGCCGATCTTGGCGCCGGGAAAGAAGGAGAGGGAAATATCCTTGATGATCTGCCGCTTGGGCGGGACGATCTTGCTGACGCGCAGCATCGACATTACGTATTGAGCCATGGACCTTGCCTGTCGCTGGAAATGAATAGCCGCAAAGTCTACGAGGCTTCGCGGCAAATGAATAGTGTTTCGCCCAAAACAAAAAGGCCAATCCGGAGATTGGCCTGAATGTCTGGTTTTACTGGCGCGCCCGGAGCGATTCGAACGCCCGACCCTCTGGTTCGTAGCCAGATACTCTATCCAACTGAGCTACGGGCGCGCTGTAAAAACTCAACTTCATTGACTCACCGATTTTTGAAACCGGCTTACTGCTTTTCTGTTGGCGCGCCCGGAGCGATTCGAACGCCCGACCCTCTGGTTCGTAGCCAGATACTCTATCCAACTGAGCTACGGGCGCGCTGTCAGAGGGGCGCATTATACGTACAAAATCGCGGAATGCAAGGCCTATCCACTAAAATATCGAATGCGCCAATTTTCTGTTCGAATGCCGAAGTATCCCGAGTGCTGGCAAAGTTGCGGTTCATGCGCCAGCGGCCCGGTGTTCATTCTTGAAATTCTTGTCGAGATCGGGGACGAAATATCGTTTGGCGACAATATCCTGACGCTGGAGACCGGCAAAGTGGCGCTCGATATTCCCGTGCTGCACGCCGGCAAGGTGGTCGCTATCCACGTTATCGCCGGCGACACGGTGGATGAAGGGGCGCTGCTGCTGACGCTCGAAGCGGAGTAAGGTCAGGCAGGCAAGGGGGCGGGAATGAAGGGGAGGCGGCCCGAGTTGAGGTAAACCTCGCAACGCTCGATATAGTCACGGGTGCTTTTGGGCATCGGAGTGCGGGCTCGGGCGAGATAGAAAATCAGGTCACGCCCCTGGCGAATGAGTAGCAGGCCATCGGAGATGCGATGGCCGAACAGGTCGGGCTGGCGTTTTTCGATGGCTTGCGACCGTGGTGTGAAATTGCCCAGGCGTTCGGCGGCCGTGACCAGTTGTGACCAGACTTCAAAAATATCATGGTCGGTACGCAGGTTTTCTGCCTTGATCTTGGCGGCATTGGCAAAATCGCGAACCGGGCTTTCGATGGCTGAAAATGGTTCGATGACCGAAAAATTGTTGATCATGGCATTGGCGATTTTGTCGATATCGCGCATGGTTTGCCCGATTTTGATGTAGCGGCTTTCGTAAAAATCTTCGAGCGGAATAGAAAAAGCCCGGAAAGGCTCGCCCCACAACTCGTCAATTCCTTCTTCACCGCTGCGATGCAGGACGAAGCGGCCGAGCGCCATGGCATCAAGCAGGCATTGTCCGCATTCACGCATCAGCGCATCGTCGCTGCTGATCTCGATTCCGTCGGCCTGCAATTCGACCAGGCGCCGGAAAATATCGGTAGCCCGATTGAAATAGGCCCCGGCGAGCATTGCTGCCTTGACCCGTTTGCGCGCCGGGTCGGTTTCGGATTCGTGGGCCGCCTTGGCTTCGGCCAGTCGGGTACCGGGAATGTTGAGGCCGTGTTCGGTGTGGTTGAACAAACGGCGCGTCAGGCCCTCGATCAGTCGTTTTTTTGCTTCCAGCGTATCCGCCGGGACCGGGTAGGTCTTGATCCAGTAGCCATCATAGAAAACCCGTTCTTCTCCGTCGATCAGGCGGCGAGCTCCCTCTGTCGGATTATTTGTGGGGCAGTCTGTACTGAGTTGATCAACCGTGGTCATGGCTTTGTGGCTTTGCTTGGGCGCTTCATGTGGCTAAAACGCACTGGCGAATCTGCGTCCGGGGAAGCTGGGTGTATCGAGGGGGTGGATTCTGCACGACATTTGGGGCGCTGTCGCGCCGCTACCTTCACAAAACACTTTCAGGCGAGCAATGCAACCGACTTGATTTGTGCGTATACCGCCAGACCGGGGCGAATCGACAGGTTTTCAGCCGAGCGCCGCGTGATTCGGGCAAGCAGCGGCGTGCCTGCAACATCCAGCTTGATCAGCACATGACCCGGTGTGGTGGTGGGGGCCACTTCAACAACAGTGGCGCTGACGCTGTTCAGAATGCTGCTTTGCTCCTGGGGGACCAGTGCCAGGCTGACGTCGCGGGCATGAATGCGGCAGCGTATTGGCGTGCCGGGTGCTTCGCCGTGGCGGGATACGAAAATGGCGCCGCCCGGGAAGCTCAGTCGTGTCAGGTCATGAGCTTCATGCGCGGCAATCGTTGCCTGAATCACGACACCGGCGTCGTCGGCAAAGATACCGGGTAGATCGATGCGCGACAGCACGTCGTTCAGCGGTCCATCGGCAATCACGCGACCTGCGTCGAGCAAGACCAGATGATCGGCCAGACGTGCGACTTCGTCGGGGGCATGGCTGACATAAATGATCGGGATGGCCAGTTCGGCGTGCAGCCGTTCGAGATAAGGCAGGATTTCAAGTTTGCGCTTGAGATCGAGGGCGGCGAGAGGCTCGTCCATCAATAGCAGCGTGGGCGCAGCGAGCAGGGCGCGGGCAATGGCGACGCGTTGGCGTTCTCCGCCCGAGAGTTGTTCCGGCGAACGTTCGAGGAGCGGGGTGATGCCGAGCAATTCGGCAATTTCAGGCAAGGCGAAGCGGTTTGCTGCGGTCGACGCCCTTTTTTGCCCATATTCCATATTGCCGCGCACGGAAAGGTGCGGAAACAGGCTGGCTTCCTGAAAAACTACACCCAGCGCGCGCTGATGCGTCGGGACGAAGTGGCCACGGGATTCATCCTGCCAGACCTGTTCGCCCATCGAGAAATAGGCATGGCGAGCACGTTCAAGGCCGGCCATGGCTCGCAGACAGGTGGTTTTCCCCGAGCCGGAATGGCCAAACAGCACGCTAATGCCGCTGCCTGGCAGCGTCAGGTCGACATCCAGCTGGAAGTCCTTGCGGTCGACGCGAAATTTGGCCCGGATTTGACGGTTCATAGGACTTTTTGCCGATTCGGGCTGTAGGCGTACAAACCCAGCAAGACGATGAAGCTGAACAGCAGCATGCCGGCAGAGAGCCAGTGCGCCTGGGTGTATTCGAGTGCTTCGACATGGTCGTAAATCTGGACCGAAACGACGCGCGTTTTATCCGGGATGTTGCCGCCAATCATCAGCACGATGCCGAACTCACCGACCGTATGGGCGAAGCCAAGAATTGCCCCGCTCAGGAAACCGGGTTTGGCCAGTGGAACGACGACCGACCAGAACGCATCCCAAGGGCTGGCACGCAAGGTGGCGGCGACTTCCAGCGGACGTTCTCCGATAGCTTCGAAAGCATTGCGGATCGGCTGCACAACGAAAGGCAAAGAGTAGAACACCGAGGCGATGACCAGTCCGGGAAAGGTGAAGGGCAGCAAGCCGATCCCCAGAGCCTGGGTCAGATGGCCGACCGGACCATTCGGCCCCATGGCCAGCAGGAGATAGAACCCGAGAACCGTGGGGGGCAGCACCAAAGGCAGGGCAACGACTGCACTGGCGATGCCCTTGAAGGCGGAGCGGGTGCGCGCCAGCCACCAGGCGATCGGTGTGCCGATCAGCAGCAGCAACAGCGTGACCGTCGTGGCCAGCTTGAGGGTCAGCCAGAGCGCGGCGATGTCGGCAGAGGGGACGATGCTTTCCATGGGGAGCCGGTCAGTGCAATTGATATCCAAAAGATGGATGGCTTGTGTGAGGGCCAGAAAAGTCGCGGATGATTTGACTGCCTTGTGCGGGTTTTCCGGTCAACGGACGGATGTTGGCACAAAAACGACGGGCCGGAATAGCCGTGAGCGACTTTCAGGCTGCCCGCCGGCCTGATTATTCGCTGCCGTCCTCACCCAAACCGTATTTCTTGATCTTGTCGTGAAGGGTGGTCTTGGCGACAACCAGCGCTTCTGCTGTCCGGGCCAGGCTGCCGTGGCGGCGCAGGGCATCGGCGATCAGGGCGCGTTCGAAAGCCTCGACCGTTCCTGAAAGCGGAGTAGGGCCGTCACTTTGCGGCTGGCCGAAAGGCGGCGATCCGCTTTCGATGCCCAGTACGCAGCGGTCGGCCACGTTGCGCAATTCACGGACGTTGCCCGGCCAGTGATAGCCGACCAGCTGGCGCACACGGCCGGCCGAGGTTTCCGGAACCGGGCGCTGGTGGCGGGCCGAGGCTTGCAGCAGGAAATGCTCGAACAGCAGCGGAATATCCTCGCGCCGCTCGCGCAAAGGCGGCAGGCTCAGCGTGGCGACACTGAGGCGGTAATATAGGTCATTGCGAAAGCCGCCGCGCGCCGAAAGATCCAGCAAGTCTTCCTTGGTGGCGGCGATGACGCGGCAGTTGATCGGAATGGTCGTGTTCGATCCCAGGCGCTCCAGCGTTCTTTCCTGCAGCACGCGTAACAGCTTGATCTGCATGGCCAGCGGCATGCTCTCTATCTCGTCGAGAAAGAGCGTTCCGCCGCTGGCGTATTCGATCTTGCCGATCCGGCGCTTGGCCGCCCCGGTGTAGGCGCCGGCCTCATGGCCGAATATTTCGCTGTCGAACAAGGTTTCCGGCAGGCCGCCGCAATTGATCGCCACGAAATTTCCATCGCGGCGCAGGCTGGCATCGTGCAGGCAGCGGGCAATCAGCTCCTTGCCGGTCCCGGTTTCGCCGTGAATCAGCACATCGGCGGCACTGTCGGCGAGGCCGAGCAGCATCTGGCGAACCTTCTGCATGCCGGCCGCCCGGCCAATCAGCTTGCTTTCGAGTTGATTGCGTTGGTCGAGCTGGCGACGCAGGTTGCGAACCTCCAGCACCAGACGGCGTTTTTCCAGGGCGCGGCGGACAACTTCGACCAGGTATTCCGGGGCAAAGGGTTTCTGGATGAAATCGTAGGCGCCATCCTTCATCGCCTGTACCGCCATCGAAATATCACCGTGGCCGGTGATCAGAACAACGGGAAGTTCCGGGTCGATGAGCAGCGTTTCACGCAGGAAAGCCATGCCGTCCATTTTGGGCAGCCGGATATCGCTGACCACAATGCCGGGGAAATCGTGGCCGAGGCGGCGCCTGGCCTGCTCGGCACTGCCGACGCACTCGGTTGCGATGCCTTCGAGTTGGAGGGCCTGCTCGCAGCCAAGGGCGACGTCCGGGTCATCCTCGATGATCAGTACTTTGAGTGTTTCGGTCATGGTTTTCGGGGTTCCGCGGTCAACGGGATTTCCAGGGTGAAAATGGCACCGCCGGCCGGGTGGTTAGCGCCACTCAGCGTACCGCCAAAATCGCGCACGATGCCGGCCGAAATGGTCAGGCCGAGGCCCAGGCCCACGCCGGCTTCCTTGGTGGTAAAGAAGGGTTCGAACAAATGGGCGAGGGCTTCTTCGGCCAGTCCGGGGCCGTGGTCGCGAACGGTCAGGCGAGCTTGCTGGCCGATGGTTTCACAGCTGATTTCGAGGCACGGCGCGCTTTGTCCATCCATTGCATCAAGGGCATTGCCGATCAGGTTGACCAGCACCTGCTCCAGCCGGTTGGCGTCGCAGAGCGAGAACGGTTCGGGCAGCGGGCAGTGGCGAATGATATTGATGCTGCGTTCGCTCAGACGCTGTTCGAGCAGGGCGAGCGCGTTATCCAGCGCACTGCACAGCGCCACCGCTTGCAACTGGCCGCTTGATTTCCGGGCAAAGGCGCGTAGTTGTCCGGTGATCAAGCCCATGCGGTCGACCAGTTGGGCGATTCGTTCGAGGTTGGCGCGGGTCGTCGTCAGGTCGCCCCGGTCGAGAAAGCGTACGCCGTTGCCGGAAAGCGTGCGCAGCGCAGCCAGCGGTTGATTCAGTTCGTGGGCGATACCGGTCGATAGTTGTCCGATGACGGCGAGCTTGCCGGCCTGGACCAGTTCATCCTGAGCGGCTCGCAATGTCCGTTCGGCCCTGATCCGTTCGGCAATTTCATCCTGCAGCAAATGATTGGCGGCCGACAGGTCGGCGGTGCGTTCATCGACCTTACGTTCCAGTTCATCATGTGCTTGTTGCAGCGCCTCCCTGGCGGCCAGGCGGTCCTTCAGGTGGCGCCGGCGTTCGTCGAGCATCAGGCCGAGCATGAACAGGAAGGCAGCACCGACGCCGGCCAGTGCTGCACGGCTTTGGGCAATGTCGTCGACCTGTTCAAGGTGCGAGAGGACGGTCAGTGTCCATGGCGTGCCGGGCAGCGGGCGCGATTGCGCCAAAAAACGGCCTGCAATGGGGTAGACCGTGACCATCTCCGGGCCTTCCTTGGCAATCCGGACCAGGCGTGCGCCGTGGTCGAGTTCCTGTATTTCCTTGAGGCCGAGCGGTTTCAGGGCACGCCGGTTGTATTGCTGGGTCTGGTCAAAGGCGCTGCGCGTGTTTTCGTCAAGCGGCCGCAGCGTGGTGAATTTCCAGTCAGCGACCGAGCCCAGAATGACCACACCGTTTTCGTCGGTCACCATGACCGGCGCCTCGACGGTGCTCCATGATTTTTCCAGTTGCTCAAGGCTGACCTTGATGACGGCCACGCCTAATGTCCGGCTTTCGTCCGCCAGGGTCGACGCCAGGTAATAGCCGGGTTCGCCGCGGGTTGTTCCGATGCCGAAAAAGCGGCCGTTGCCGCTGTCGATCGCTTCACGGAAATAGGGGCGGAAGGAGAGATCTTCGCCAATGAAACTATCGGCCCGGCGCCAGTTGCTTGAAGCCACAACATGGCCGCTGGCATCGATGACATAGATCGACAGCGTGCCGGCACGATCATTCAGTTGTTCAAGGTAGGCGTTGACTTGCGGTGCCAGCTTGTTGCCCACCGGTTTCCTGAGCAGATCAAGGACGTCGCGTTCAAGCCCGAGCGTGCCGGGAAGAAAGGCATATTTGCCGATCTCGCGTTCCAGGCTGGCGGTGTAGAGGTCCAGCCGGTGCAGTCCGGTGGCTTGCAGGTCGGCAATGCCCAGTTGCTGGGCGATGCGGTGCGCAGCGAAACTGCTCAGGCCCATCAGCACGAGAAGCAGGATGAAAATCGGCAGGTGGCGCAGTGAGCGGCGGCTGGACATGGTCGGCAAGCGGTGGAGTTGCGTATGGTAGCAGGGCTTACAGCAGGTCGATCAGTTGCTTGGCGATCAGGATGCAGACAACGCCCAGAAAGGCTTTGCGGATGAATCCGGCACCATGTTTCAGTGCCAGTTGGGTGCCGACCTGGGCGCCTGCCAGATTGCAGACGGCCATGGTCAGGCCGACGGCCCACAGGATAGGGCCGTGACTGGCAAAAAAGCCGATGGCTGAAATGTTGGTTGCGACATTGACCACCTTGGCGCTGGCCGAAGCGCGTACAAAATTCATGCCGAACAGGCGAACGAAGCCGAAAATCAGGAAGCTGCCGGTGCCGGGGCCAAAAAATCCGTCATAGATGCCGATGACGAGTCCAAAGAGTGCGCCCAGCCAGGCGTCGCGCGGGCTGGCTTCGCGTTCTTCGCTCTGGCCGAGGTCCTTGCGCATGAAGGTATAAATCGCAACGGTCAGCATCATGACGACGACCAGCGGGCGCATCGCTTCGCGTGAAATCCAGGCCACCAGTGCGGCACCGATCCAGGCGCCGAGCAAGGCGGTTGCCGTCGCCGGCAGGACAATCCGCCAGGGAATGCTGACGGCTCGGGCATAGCGCCACAGCGAGGCGCTGGTGCCGGCAATGCTGGAAACCTTGTTGGTCCCGAAAAGCGTGGGGATGGCCGTTTGAGGAAATGAGGAGAGCAATACAGGAATCTGGATGAGGCCGCCGCCCCCGACGACGGCATCGACCATGCCGGCGAAGAAAGCTGCGGGAGCGAGAATGAACCAGTCGATTGTCATGATTTGCCAAAAAAAGGACCCGGTGCAAAGCGCACCGGGTCATTAAAATGGTTCGACTCGAGGGAAGCCGAACCGAGGAGAGGGTACATGTCAGGCAGCAGCGGGAACGAGTTCTTCCCCTTCGACCGGCAGGGCTTCGTCGGCATCGGCCAAGGTTTCATCAACCGGGACGATGGCGTTTTCCCACTTGGCGACGACGGCCGTGGCGATGGCGTTGCCCAGCACGTTGGTCACGGTGCGGCCCATGTCAAGGAAGTGGTCAATGCCAAGAACCAGCAGCAGGCCGGCTTCCGGCAGGCCGAACATCGGCAGAACGGCGGCCACGACGACCAGCGATGCGCGCGGTACGCCGGCAATCCCCTTGCTCGACACCATCAGCACCAGCAGCATGGTGATCTGGGCGGTCAGGGTGAGCGGGATGTTGTAGGCCTGGGCGACAAACAACGCGGCAAAAGTGGTGTAGATCATCGAACCGTCGAGATTGAAGGAGTAGCCCAGCGGCAAGACAAAGCTGGTGACGCGGTTCTTGATACCGAACTTTTCCAGTTGCTCCATCAGCTTCGGATAAACCGATTCGCTGCTGGCAGTTGAAAAACCGACCAGCATCGGACCGCGGACCAGTTTGAGCAGGCGGAAAACATCCTTGCCGAGGACAAAATAGCCGGCTGTGATCAGGACGATCCAGAGTGCAGCCAGGGCGGCGTAGAAGCTAATCAGCAGTTTGCCGAAAACCATCAGCATGCCGAGGCCTTGCAGGGTAATTGCGCCGGCAACGGCACCAAAAACGCCGACCGGGGCAAAACGCATGACGTAGTCGGTAACCTTGAGCATGACGTGGACGATTTCTTCCATCGTGCATACCAGGCTGCGGGCTGTCTGGTTATGCAGATGGCCCAGTGCCAGGCCGAAAAAGACGGCGAAAACGAGAATCTGCAGGATTTCATTGGCCGCCATCGCTTCGAAGATGTTCTTCGGGAAAACGTGAGTGATGAAATCCTTCAGGTTCAGGGCGCTGGTTTTCAGGCTCAGGGCACTGCCTGTATCCGGCAATGCCACGCTCAGTCCTTCACCTGGACGCAGGATGTTGGCAAAGACGAGGCCGAGCAGCAGCGAGCAGAATGATGCACCGACGAACCAGCCGAGTGCCTTGGCACCGATCCGGCCGACGGTCTTGGAATCGCCCATGCCGGCCAGGCCGGCAACCAGCGTTGCAAAAACGAGCGGGGCGATGATCATCTTGATCAGGCGCAGGAAAATGTCGGTCAAAATACCGAAATAAGATGCAATTTCCTTGGCCTGGGCCGGGCTGGATGCCAGCGTATTGCAGGCATAGCCGACAATGACACCGAGCACCAGGGCGATACCGATCAGGGTAGTCAGCCGGTTCATTTTCATGATGTTTTTCCTTGTTTTGAAAATTGGACGAATTCAGCCGTTCAAGCGGCGTGGGTCGGAATCATTTGCGGCCGGGTCAGCACTTCCGGGCGCAGCACTTCTGCGAGTTGTTCGGGACTCATCAGCTTGCGTTCGAGGACGATTTCAGCAACGCCGCGACCGCTCAGGTGCGCTTCAGCCGCAATCTCGGTGGCATTGGCGTAACCGATGTAGGGATTGAGTGCGGTGACGATGCCGATCGAGCGCTCGACACTGGCGCGCAGGGTTTCACGGTTGGCCGTGATGCCATCGACGCAATGGTCGGCCAGCGCCTTGCAGCCCTTGCGCAGGTGCAGCACGCTCTTGAACAGGCTGTGGGCGATGATCGGCTCGAAGGCGTTGAGCTGCAGCTGGCCGGCTTCGACCGCGAAGGTGACGGTGGTGTCGTTGCCGATGACTTCGAAGGCGATCTGGTTGACCACTTCCGGAATCACCGGATTGACCTTGCCCGGCATGATCGACGAGCCAGCCTGACGCGGAGGCAGGTTGATTTCGCCGAAACCGGCACGTGGACCGGAGGAGAGCAGGCGCAAATCGTTGCAAACCTTGGAAAGCTTGACGGCAACGCGCTTGAGCACGCCGGAAAGCTGCACGAAGCTGCCGCAATCCTGGGTCGCTTCGATCAGATTGGGGGCGGTCACGACCGGCACGCCGCTGATTTCGATCAGGCGACGGCAGACCAGCGGGGCGTAGTCGGGGTGGGCGTTGATGCCGGTACCGATCGCGGTGGCGCCGAGGTTGATTTCACGGATCAGCAAGGCGGCTTCCTTGAGGCGCTCTTCATCTTCGCCGAGCATCACGGCGTAGGTCGAGAATTCCTGGCCGAGCGTCATCGGTACGGCATCCTGCAACTGGGTGCGGCCCATCTTCAGCACATCGGCGAATTCTTCGGCCTTGCGCTCGAACGAGCGGCGCAGGTAGGCCATGGCGTCGACCAGGCGGAAAATGCCGACGTAGGTGGCCAGCTTCAATGCGGTCGGATAAACGTCGTTGGTCGACTGACTCATGTTGACGTGTTCGTTCGGGTGCAGGTGCTTGAACTCGCCCTTGGCATGGCCGAGGATTTCCAGCGCGCGGTTGGCGATCACCTCGTTGGCATTCATGTTGGTCGAGGTGCCGGCGCCGCCCTGGATCACATCCACCACGAAATGATCGTGCCACCGGCCGTCGATCACTTCCTTGCACGCAGCGACGATGGCGTCGCAGCGCTTTGCGTCAAGCAGGCCGAGCTGTTGATTGGCTTGGGCTGCTGCTTTCTTGATCTGCGCCAGGGCGCGGATCAGGTCGGGATAGACGGCGATTGAAATGCCGGTAATGTCGAAATTTTCGAGGGCGCGCAGCGTATGGACACCGTAATACGCTTCGGCGGGGATTTCTCGGTCACCGAGCAGATCATGCTCGATACGGTGGGATGTCAGCTTGTTCATTTTGTCTCCTGTTCATCGTTGTTGGCCGAGCAATTCTTGGCATTCGGCTATTCTCTTAATGCATGGTGCGTGCCAGCTTCTGGAAATGATCAGGTGACTGATTTTTATGGGGTTTATTGGGTGGTGTTTTACCCCGGTTTCGGTTTTCCGATGTTTTGGCTGCGACGGCTGTTCGGTTTTCCGAACGACTGCGGTGGTGGTCAATTAAATCCGGGATAGCCTTGCTTCGTTTGCCATCAGCCTGGTGTTGCGTTTCATATTGGGCAAAAACGCAAGCGAGCCGTGGTGGTTTATGCAATTTGCTGCCCATCGTCCGACCGTTTTGTTTTATCCTCACGGGCGTTGTTTTCACCTCGAATCGGCCTTCGCGCTGATTGCCCATCCTTATCAAGGCAAGGTTTGATATGAATTTCGGCTTCAAAGGATTTATGACTTTTCTGGCGCGGCTACTTTCTGTGGCCTGTCTGCTTGTTTCCCTGCCTGTGCTGGCAAATGATGGCGGAGGCAGCGCCGCGCCCGAGCCGCAGGTTTTCACGGTCAACGTCGGTGAGGGCAAGTATTTGCAGTTTGGCGTCGTTTTCGAAACCGCCACGCCGGAAGCAGGCCATGAACTGGCGTTGTACAAGCCGAAGATCAGGCATGCCATCATCCTCATGCTCTCCGGAGTCGATGTCGAGGAACTGCGTAGCCTGAAGGGCAAGAAAGCGCTGGCCGGCGAGATCATCGAAACGGCCAATCACGTCATCCACGAAACCGAAAAAACCGGTGTCAAGGAAGCGCTTTTCACCAGCTTCATCATTCAGTAGTTATTGATTTCAGGCAGTTTCCAAGCGGTTTGTTGCTATTTTGTTGCAGTGCACAAAATTGCTTGACAAGGTAATTCCATCCGTTAGAATGAAATCATGCTGCGGTGCACCATTGACGCCGCAAAGATTACCCCAACCCTACGGAGAAAATTACCATGATGTTCAAACCTGAAGATTTCGCCAAATCCGGTTTCAACTTTGCCCTGTTCTTTGCCAACACCGCTTTTGAAGGTGCTGAGCGTCTGGCTCTGTTGAACCTGGCTGCAGCCCGTTCGATTTTCGAAGCCTCGCTGTCCAACGTCACCGCCATCCTGGGTGCCAAGGATGTCAGCGCCTTCGTCAATCTGCAAAAGGGTCTGTCGGCTCCTTCCCTCGAAAAGGGTGTGGAATATTCCCGCAACGTGATCGCCATCGCCAACGAAACCAAGGAAAAGCTGGCCAAGGAAGTTGAAACCCACGTTGCAACCGCCAACGCCCAGGTTTCCGGTCTGGTTGAAAAGGCCCTGGCTTCTGCCCCGGCGGGTTCCGAAGTGGCTGTTGCTGCTGTCAAGACCGCTATCAAGACCGCCAACGAAGCTTACGAAGGTCTGAACAAGGCTGCCAAGCAGGCTGCTGATGTTGCCGAAGCCAGCGTTGCTGCTGCGACTGCCGCAACCATCAAGGCTGCCAAGGCTGCCTGATCGCTGTTCCGCTCCCCGACGGACCGGTTCGCTAACCGGTCGCCGGAAAGCCCTTGCTTAGCAAGGGCTTTTTTTATGGCTCAAGCCATGCTGGACAGGGCATCCATCAGTTCATCATTTCCGCCCGAATCAGCAACAAGGCCGTGCTGGGCATCGACTTCGACTGAATAACCGACGTTGCGCAAAAGCTCGGCCCAATATTCGGCATCTTCGCGCTTGTTGTGCCAGGGGCCGGCTTCGACGATCCAGCGGTCGCGATGGTCAAAACGTTTGGTCAGAACACGGAACACGCTGCCTCCTGCTTATTTCCGGCCAGCCCGGACCAGCTTGCCCTTGCCGCCGCGATTGCCACGGCAGATTTCCAGGCGCTCGCCCTTGAGCTTGCCGGCGGCGCCGTCAACCACCGGAATGATGTCATCCAGTGCGGTTTTTCCGGGGGTGGCGTCAATCAGTTTAAGGCCACGCCCCTTGGCGAGCAGGCGGATTTCATCAATGCCAAAGACCAGTGCGCGCCCGTCCTTGGTGATGCAGGCCACTTCGCCATCGGCCGGTGCCGCCATGAAGATGGCCGGGGCTTCGTTGTCGCCCAGCGTCAGGAAGGCCTTGCCGGCCTTGCCGCGCGACAGGAAATCGGCGCCCTGGCAGCGGAAGCCGTAGCCGCCGTCGGCTGCGACGAGATAGGTTTTGTCGCTGGAAACGGCGAGCGCCAGGCAGGGCTTGCCACCATCCTGGAAGTCGGTCAGCGAAGTAGCTGGCACACCATCCCCCTTGCCGCCGGGAATGTCCGAGGCGGCAATCGAGTAGGCACGGCCCTTGGTAT
The DNA here is from genome assembly GCF_020510665.1 of Dechloromonas denitrificans. NCBI lineage: Bacteria > Pseudomonadati > Pseudomonadota > Betaproteobacteria > Rhodocyclales > Azonexaceae > Dechloromonas > Dechloromonas denitrificans. The sequence continues at coordinate 1,929,439 of NZ_CP075187.1, read as the reverse complement.
CGAGCAAAATCAGATGGTCGACCGTGCGACACGGCAGGCAGGCCATCAGGCTGTCGCCGGAACGGAAGGTGAGTTGCGTCGGGTCGATGTTATGGCCCTGACGCGAGCGCAGCCAGCCGTGCTTGGAGACGATCAGCGTGGTTGGCTCGTCGACGATGGAGACTGTTTTGGCGTCCGACATCGTGACCTTGGCGTCGGCTTCGATCAGCGTGCGGCGGTCGTCGCCGTATTTCTTCGCATCGGCCTCGATTTCGCTGGCCACGCAGGCGCGCAGCGCCGGTTCCGAATCGAGCAGGTGATTGAGACCCTTAGCTTCTTCACGCAGTCTGGCCAGTTCCTCACCAATCTTGATGCCTTCCAGCCGGGCCAACTGGCGCAGGCGGATTTCGAGAATGTCTTCGGCCTGGATCTCGGACAGCTTGAAGTGCGCCATCAGGTCGGCCTTCGGGTCGTCCGATTCGCGGATGACCTTGATCACCTTGTCGATGTCGAGCAGGACGGCGAGCCGGCCTTCAAGGATGTGGATGCGCTTCTCGGCGGCCGTCAGGCGATGGCGTGTGCGTCGTGCCACGGTCGACAGGCGGAAACGGCACCATTCCTCGATCATGCTGTAGAGCGATGCCTGGCGCGGCGTACCGGTGACGCCGAGCACGGTCAGGTTGATCGAGGCATTGGTTTCGAGGCTGGTGTGGGCGAGCAGCATGCGGACCAGATCGTCCTGCCCCTGGCGTGAGCTGGCCGGTTCGATGACCAGACGGACGGCGTGTTCCTTGCCCGACTCATCGCGCACGCCGCTTTCCGAAATGGCCGAGAGGAAGGCGGCCTTGAGATTGAGCTGTTCCGGCGTGAACACTTTTTTGCCGGCTTTTTCCTTGGCGACCGGATTGGAGCAGGCTTCAATTTCCGACATCACGGTGGCCGTCGACACACCGGGCGGCAATTCGGTAATGACCAGCTTCCATTGGCCGCGTGCCAGGTTTTCAATTTTCCACTTGGCGCGAACGCGCAGGCTGCCGCGGCCGCTCTTGTAGGTGGCGGCGATTTCCTCGGGGCTGGAAATGATCTGCGCACCGCCCGGGTAGTCCGGGCCGGGAATCAGCGCCAGCACTTCGTCTTCGCTGAAATTCGGGTTCTTGATGATGTTGACCGCGGCATTCGCCACTTCGCGCAGATTGTGCGCCGGAATTTCAGTCGCCATGCCGACCGCGATGCCGGATGCGCCGTTGAGCAGGCAGAAGGGTAGACGCGCCGGGAGCAGGGCCGGTTCATCGTTGGCGCCGTCGTAGTTCGGCTTCCAGTCGACCGTGCCTTCGTCGAGTTCTGCCAAGAGTAGTTCGGCAATCGGCGTCAGGCGGGCTTCGGTGTAGCGCATGGCGGCGGCGTTGTCGCCGTCGCGCGAGCCGAAATTGCCCTGACCGTCGACGATCGGGTAGCGCAGGCTCCAGTCCTGCGCCATGCGCACCATCGCGTCATAGACCGAGGAATCGCCGTGCGGGTGATATTTACCGATCACGTCACCGACGACGCGCGCCGACTTCACATGGCGTGGGCTCTTGTACAGGCCCATCCGGTGCATGGCGTAAAGGATGCGGCGTTGTACCGGCTTCTGACCATCGGCAGCCGAAGGTAGGGCGCGGCCGGTGACGACGCTCATGGCGTATTCGAGATAGCGGCGGGCGGCGTAATCGGCCGGCGAGGGAATGTCCGGTGCGGCTGCGGTTGCCGATGGCGGCAGATCGGGGGGCAAATCCGGCGGTAATGCCGTTGACGGTTGTGCACCCATGGCGGGGCCCGTGACGGTGCTCTGCGGTTGATCCGCAAGCGGTTTGGCGCTGGCATCGAAAAGGTTGAGCTGGTCGGTCATGGTGTTCGGCGATTCCGGTCGGCAGGCTCGCCTGCTGAGGTCAATGGGGCAAGGTGCAAATGTTACGTGTTTTCTGATCCGGACGCTGCTCCGAGTTCGACTTGTCGGAGTTGCCGATCGCTAAAAACAGGAATGCTTACATTCCATGCATATAACTTCACCAATCATTTGGCCGATTCTGGCTAGCATGTAGCGGTGTTCCGGATTTCCGGGGCATCCTCTTGAATCAGGCTTAAAGGAATCAAAATGGGAATTTTCAGCAGCATCATGTCCAAGCTGGGTTTTGGCAGCGATTCAAAGGCGGTTAGCGATGAAACTGCCGCGCCGGCTGCCGAGTCGGCCGCTGTCGCTGTGCCGCAGGCAATCAGCGCGGTCGACGTCGTTGCCAAGCTCGAATTGCTGGCGGCGGCGCATGCCGAAAAACTGAACTGGAAGGTATCGATTGTCGATCTGCTCAAGTTGCTTGGTCTGGACAGCAGTCTGGCCGCCCGCAAGGAGCTGGCCGGGGAACTGGCTTGTCCGGCAGAAAAAATGGGCGATTCGGCACAAATGAATATGTGGCTGCACAAGACCGTGTTGCAGAAACTGGCTGCAAACGGCGGTAATATCCCGGCCGAACTGCTCTAAAAGCACGGCTGGTATTTGCCCACCAAGCCCGCGTCAGCGGTAATGCAGTTCAGTTAAGGCTCTTTTAGGTGACGAACGGCGTAACGAGCCGGTCTGGCTTTGACGACACGGGGGCATTTTCGCCCCCGTCGTTTTTCCACGATAGCCATCTGCAACTGCAAACGCAGGCGCGCCAGATGGGACGGCAGTTTCCCCGGACTCATTCCCGCCGCCCAGATCAGTTCGTGCTGGATGATGTGCAGTGCGCGCAGGAAGCTCAGATCGGTCGGAGCGACGCGCGCTTCAGTGGCCGCCTTGGCGATTTCAAGTCTGATCAGGTTGTAGGCAATTAAGGCCCCCCAGATTTCCTGATTGACCCCTTCGGGCAAACGCGAGCGCAAGGTCAGCGCTTCGCCCAGCATCGATTGTTTGAGCTCGCGGTAGCTGGTTTCAATTTCCCAGCGCCGGCGATAGCAGTCTGCCAGATCCTGCGCTTTGAAGCGGCGGCGATCGAACAATGAGGTCAGCAGTACCCGGCTTTGACCATTGGCCGACTCGACTCGAATGGCACGGGCCTCCCAGGCCTCGGGCAGATCAGGGACCTTGACGCGCGCTTGAGGAGATATACGCAAACGAACCCGACAATCCTCGGGCGTTCCCGACAGGACTTCGTATTGCGTGTTGGACTTGGCGGGGATCAGGTAATGCCGCTCGGTGCCCGCAGCACTCAAGCCCAACAATATTTCCGCAGAAACAAAGCCCTTGTCGAAGACGGTCAGGGAATGGTCCTCGATCCGACCGATCAGCGCCTTGGCGTAAAGCATTTCGTTCTGGCCGTATTGGCCAAACTCGATGGCCGAGACCAGATGGGTGGGCAGTGCCGTCAGGCTGACGGCACGCACCTGAGGATAGGAGGCCACTTTGCCGCTGGCGTAGCGTTGGGCACCAAAGAATTCGCGGTTCTCGGGGCTGTCCGGCACCCGAAAGGTGGTGCCATCGACCGCCCATAGCGAAAGTCCCTTCCACTGATTCGCGACCTTCTCCTGTGCGCACCAGGCTTGGGCCGTTTGCTCGAACAACCATTGCAGCGGGGCTTGGCCAAGGCGAGCCCGCGCCTGCGTGATCGCACTCTTGCAGACCGCCTCGATTCGGGTGTCGGGCAAGGCCAGATCCAGGGTGCTGAGTACTTCTTCCATCGACTGGCGACGAAACAACGCCAGGGCGATCACCAGCCAGACCACTTGCTCCGCCGGCAAACGACGGCGGCGAACACTCGCCACCCCATGCGCGCTGAGCGCCTGCTCAATCCACTCATACGGCAAATGAGCCGCCAGACGATCGAATCCGATCGTCGGCATGACATCTGTCGTAATGGAGAGCTGGCTGGACAACATCGTTCGCCACGTTAACCATTCGGCGAACTGTCCACAAGCCCCAAAATGAAAAATGCCGCTCACCTAAGTGAACGGCATTACCGCGTCAGCGGGCTTTTTTATTTACTTGATCCTTGCACACACTCGAACAATTACGTAGCGGCGCACTGCATGGTTGCCGGCATCTCAAGCTGGCTTGCGGCTTGCACGAGTTTCCGCCTGAAATTTTCAATCTGGCTGATACGCTGGAGGTACTCGATTTATCGGGTAATGCCCTGTCTGCCTTGCCCGACGATCTGCCGCGCCTCACCAGGCTGCGCATCATTTTTTGCTCCGATAACCAGTTCGCCGAGTTGCCCGAGGTGCTTGGTCGTTGCCCAACACTGGAAATGATCGGCTTCAAGGCCAACCAGATCAGCATTGTTTCCGGCCAGGCGCTGCCGCCGGCCTTGCGTTGGTTGATCCTGACGGACAATCGCGTTGCCGAACTTCCGCCGGAAATCGGTGATTGCGTCTTTCTCCAGAAGCTGATGCTGGCCGGCAATGCACTGCGTGCCTTGCCGTCGCGTATGGCGGCTTGTCGGCGGCTTGAGCTGCTGCGTCTGTCGGCCAATCAGTTGCCGGGACTGCCGGCCTGGTTGCTCGCCTTGCCTCGCTTGTCCTGGCTGGCTTATGCCGGAAATCCGTTTTGTGCCGATTTTGCACCGCTTGATGCGCCGCTGATCCGCGCCATTCCGTGGTCCGGTTTGCGGCCATCGATCAAGTTGGGCGAGGGGGCTTCGGGGGTGATTCATCAAGCCGAGTGGCTTGAGGGGGATCAGCGGCTGGCTGTCGCCGTCAAGTGTTTCAAGGGCGCGATGACCAGCGACGGTTTACCGCATCACGAAATGCAGGCTTGCATTCACGCCGGAGAACATGCCCATCTGATTCCGTTGCTCGGTCGGGTTATCGACCACCCGGAGCAGGTCGAAGCGCTGGTCATGGCCCTGGTCGATCCCGCGTTCGTCACCCTGGCCGGTCCGCCCAGCCTCGAAAGCTGTACGCGCGATATCTATTCCGCCGCGTTGCAGTTCCCGCTTGCGGCAGCCATCCGGCTGGCGCATGGCATTGCATCGGCCGCCCGACATTTGCATGCGCAGGGAATCATGCATGGCGATCTGTATGCACACAATATTTTGCATGCCGGCGATGGGCGGGCATTGCTCGGAGATTTCGGTGCCGCCTCCTTCTTCTCCCGGACCGACCCCACTTTGGCACGTGCGCTGCAAGGCATCGAGGTCCGGGCATTTGGTTGTTTGCTGGAGGAATTGCTCGAACGCAGCATTGTCGCGGTCGACCCGTCAAATCACCATGAATTGCTGAGTGAGCTGCAACAGCGGTGCGTCCAGGAAAATGTCATGGACCGACCGGCTTTCAGCGAAATCGAACGCAGCTTGCGGCAATGCATGTGATCCCTGGCCGTCGGTGATTCTGGCGATCTGTGCATATTGAAAATCGTATTGTCTGAATCTGTTCCTGTCCGGCTTTGGCTGATTAACTGGCGGCCATCATCCGATCAGGAGCAAATGCATGAGCAAGCCAGTCAGCAAGGTCCGGGAAGCCAAGCTGGAGTTGTACCGCAAAAGTGGGAAAATCCACGCCAAGGCAGTTGGCGGAAAATTCAATAACTTGCGCTGGGCTGTTGTCTGGCTGACCCAGATCATTTTCTATGGTGCCTGCTGGCTTGGCTGGGAAAGTCAGGGCGTGACGCGTCAGGCGGTCCTGTTCGATATCGCGCACGAAAAATTCTACCTGTTCGGACTGGTTCTCTGGCCGCAGGATGCCTTGTTGCTGGCGTTTGTCCTGATTATTGCGGCGACGGCTCTTTTTTTGGTGACGGCACTGGCGGGCCGCTTGTTTTGTGGCTTTGCCTGTCCCCAAACGGTTTACACCTCGATCTTCGTCTGGGTCGAAGCCAAGCTGGAAGGGGATCACCTGGCACGGCTGAAGCTCGATCAGAGCCCGATGAGCTGGCGAAAAGCAGCGATCAAGCTTGGCAAGCACGGCGTCTGGTTTTTGATTGCCGCCTGGACGGGGATTACCTTTGTCGGTTATTTCACGCCGATCCGCGAATTGCTCGCCTCGATTGCCGATTTTGGCACCGGGCCATGGGAAACCTTCTGGCTGGTTTTTTATGCCGCATTCACCTACATCCAGGCTGGCCTGGCCAGGGAATCGGTTTGCCAGCACATGTGTCCCTATTCACGATTCCAGGGGGTGATGTTCGATCCGGAAACGGCCAATGTTGCCTACGATGGCCAGCGCGGCGAGCCCCGTAATCTCCGGCGCCATGCGGCAGGGGCGGGCGATTGTATCGACTGCGGTGTTTGCGTTCAGGTCTGCCCGACAGGTATTGATATTCGTGATGGCCTGCAATACCAATGCATCAACTGCGGCTTGTGCATTGATGCCTGCGATCAGGTCATGGACAAAATTGGCACGCCGCGCGGCCTGATCCGTTTTGCTTCCGAGCGCGAGCTGGCCGGGCAGCCAAAGCCCGGAGGGAAACGCTTTCAGCGCCGGGTTGCCGCCTATGCCGGCTTGCTGCTGTTGTGTACCGGCATGACGCTCTGGACTGTCAGCCAGCGTTCGCTGCTGATGGTCGATGTGCTGCGCGATCGCGGTGCGCTGTTGCGTGAAACGGCGGATGGAGCGATAGAGAATTCATACACCCTGAAACTGATGAACCTTGATGAAATGACCCAGGAGTTCCAGATCGAGGTCAGCGGCGTGCCGGGGCTGCAAATTGTCGGCGCCTCCCGTTTTTCTGCCGATCCGGGCAGCATCCGGGCGGTTCCCTTGACGCTTCTGGCTCAGGGCGAGCAGCAGTTGTCGGGTATCCAGCCGATCCAGTTCAGGATCTTTGCACTCAACAATCCGGCCGCCCAGGCGCAGGAGAAAAGCAGCTTTGTTTTGCCTTAACGCTGGGCGGACAGCGCGCGTGAAACGAAATGCCGTGGCACGCGCGTTTTCGGCGTGTTGCCGGAGAACCAGGCGCGCACATCCTCATCCAGACCGATGCCGTGCATGTAGTTGTAGAGCGCCTTGTTCAGCGCCTTGCCGAGGGCGTTGTGGTCGACGCCGGTCGGGTCGATGAATTCGACATCGTTGGTCGCGAAGGTGATCGGCGGCAGGGCTTTTAGCTTGATGCCGTACTCGGCCGGGTTGAGGCCGACGGGAGAATGCACGGTGCAGGCGAAGCGGTGGAAGAAGCCGGACTGGATGCAGCCTTCCATGAACAACTGGCGCACGTATTCCAGCGCGTCGACGGTGTCCTGCACGGTTTGTGTCGGGAACCCGTACATCAGGTAGGCATGAACGAGGATGCCGGATTCGCTGAAGGCGCGGGTGACGCGCGCCACCTGATCGACCGAGACGCCTTTTTTCATCAATTGCAGCAGGCGATCCGAGGCGACTTCCAGTCCGCCGGAAACGGCGATGCAGCCGCTGTCGGCCAGTTGGTTGCACAGTTCCGGTGTGAAGGATTTTTCGAAACGGATATTGCCCCACCAGGAAATCGCCCGGTTGCGCTTCTGCAGTTCGTCAGCCAGCGACTTCAGTGCTTTCGGCGGCGCTGCTTCGTCGACAAAATGAAAGCCGGTCTGCCCGGTTTCGGTAATGATTTCCTCGATGCGGTCGACCAGCAACGCAGCCGGCGCGCCGTCGTAGCGGCCGATGTAGTCGAGGCTGACGTCGCAGAAGCTACATTTCTTCCAGTAGCAGCCGTGGGCCACGGTCAGCTTGTTCCAGCGCCCGTCCGACCACAGCCGGTGCATCGGATTGAGCATGTCGAGCAGCGACAGGTAGCGGGTGAGCGGCAGGCCGTCCCAGGTCGGCGTACCGACTTCGGCGAACGGCACATCCGGCTCGCTATTGTTGAAGTAGCGCACCTTGCCGTCGACCCGGGCGTAGGTGCGGACCAGGTTGAGGCGCGGGCGCTGGCCGGCGAGGTGCTCAAGCAGCGCGAGCAACGGGCGTTCGCCATCGTCGAGCGTGATGTAGTCGATGTGGTCGAAGACGCGCGCTTCCTTGAGCTCGCGCAATTCGGTATTGACCCAGCCGCCACCGAGCACGGTGACGATTTCCGGGTGTTGCGCCTTGATCGCCTGCGCCATCCGGAAGGCGGCGTAGACCGAGCCGGGGAAGGGGACGGAAAGCAGGACCATGGTCGGTTTGCTGCGGTCGACGGCGGCCAGGGTCAGTTTTTCCAGCGTCTGGTCGACCAGCGTGGGCGGCGTGGCCAGGGCGCGGGCCAGCGGTTCGAAGGTCGGTTGGCTGCGGGCCAGCGACTCGGCGTAGCGAACGAACTCGAAGCGCGGATCGACGGCTTCGCGCAGCACGTCGGCGACATCGTCGAGATAGAGCGTTGCCAGGTGGCGCGCTCTGTCCTGTACGCCGAGCGAGCCGAAGGCCCAGGCCAGCGGGTCGCCGCCATCGTCATCGATGTAATTGTCGAGTGAGGCGAAGCGCGGTCCTTCAGGCAGAAAATTACGGCCGCAGATGCGGTGGCCGATCGACGGGTCACGGCCTTGCAGGAAGGCGACAGCCGGGGTGATCGTCGCGCTGTAGCGGTCGAATTGTTCGTCGAAATAGGCGACTATCGGCGAACGCTTGCGTGCCGGGATGGCTCGGACATGCTCGCGGATAGCGGCCATGCCGGATGGCGAAAACAGTTCGAGAACAAGCCCCAGCGCAATGTCTTCTTGTACGGCATCGACCCCGCGCGAGCGCAGAAAACCCGTCAGGTAGGCGGTGGACGGGTAGGGCGTGTTGAGCTGGGTCATCGGTGGGATGACGGACAGGATGCGGGGCGTAGTGATGGACATGGCAGGGCGAATCATAACGGGAGGGCGCCGGATTGCGGCCGGAAAAAAACCGGGCAGTGGCTTCAGGCGCTCAGGCCGGGTGGGGCTGGGGATTGAATTTGAAGCGTTTGGGCAGGTCGACCGCGGCAATCTTGCCGAGCGTCAGTCCGTGCCAGTCAATCCGGGTAGAGCGGCCCTGCATCAGACCGAAGAAGGCATTTTCTTCGGCCGGTTGGCCGTTGATGTCGCAGCACTGGCCGATAAAAGTGGCCAGGTCGCGGTCATCGAGCAGGCCGATACCGAGTTCGGTGTCGAACAGAATGTTGCCATCGGCATCCAGATAGATGGCCTTGATGGCGCCGGTCGCCTGACCGGTCTGGCTGACCAGTTCACGTTCAGGCGTGGCGTTGAAACGAAAAACCCACGGGGTGCAGGCGAGACTGACAAAGACCCGCTGCGGCCCGTTTTGGACAAACCAGCAGCCTGATTCATCACAACCATACTGCTGGTTGATGAAGTTGATCAGGCCACTGTGGGTGACACGCTCTCCCTGCAAGCGCCAGTCGCCCCGCCGGTCGAGCGACAACCAGTCGTAACAGGCGGGGACATTCGGCCACTTGGCAATGCCGGAGAGATTAACCGTCATCAGTCGGCGTACGCTTCCATCGGCGGGCAGGCGCAATTCAGGTTGCGGTCGCCAAACACATCATCGATGCGATTGACGCTCGGCCAGAACTTGTTGGCGGCAACCCAGGGCAGCGGGAAGACGGCCTGCTGACGGCTGTACGGATGCGTCCAGTCAGCGTCGATCACATCAGCCTGCGAATGCGGGGCATTCTTCAGCGGATTGTTATCGGCTGACCACACGCCGTTCTCGATCTGGCGGATTTCTTCGCGAATGCTGATCAGGGCGGCGATGAAGCGGTCCAGTTCAGCCTTCGACTCGGATTCCGTCGGCTCGACCATGATCGTGCCGGCGACCGGGAAGGACACCGTCGGCGCATGAAAACCGTAGTCCATCAGACGCTTGGCGATGTCGATCTCGGCGATGCCGGTGGCGGCCTTGATCGGGCGGATGTCGAGAATGCACTCGTGCGCGACGCGGCCGTTCTTGCCGACGTAAAGCACCGGATAGTGCGCGTCGAGCTTGCGGGCGACGTAGTTGGCGTTGAGGATGGCCACTTGCGTGGCCTTCTTGACGCCTTCGCCGCCGAGCATGGCGAGGTACATCCAGGAAATGGTCAGGATCGAGGCCGAACCGAACGGGGCAGCGGAGACCGCACCCTGGCCGGCATTGACGCGATCGGCTTCGCCGGTGGCGGCAACGGCGTGGTCGGCCATGAACGGTGCGAGATGCGCCTTCAGGCCGATTGGGCCCATGCCCGGTCCGCCGCCGCCGTGCGGGATGGCGAAGGTCTTGTGCAGGTTCATGTGGCTGACGTCGGCCCCGATGAAGCCGGGCGAGGTCAGGCCGACCTGGGCGTTGAGGTTGGCACCGTCCATGTACACCTGGCCGCCGTGGCTGTGCACGATGGCGCAGATGTCGCGTACGGCTTCCTCGAACACGCCATGCGTGGACGGGTAAGTGATCATCAGGCAGGCCAGGTTGGCGGCATGCTGTTCGGCCTTGGCTTTCAGGTCGGTGACATCGACGTTACCGTTGTCGTCACAATCGACGACGACGACCTGCATGTTGCACATCTGGGCCGTTGCCGGGTTGGTGCCGTGCGCCGATTTCGGGATCAGGCAGACATTGCGATGGCTGTCGCCACGGCTGGCGTGGTAGCGGGAAATCGCCACCAGACCGGCGTATTCGCCCTGCGCACCGGAGTTCGGCTGCATGCAGATGGCGTCGAAGCCGGTGACGGTCTTCAACCAGTCGGTCAGGCTGGCGATCATTTCGAGATAGCCGACAGCCTGGTCGCGCGGGGCGAACGGGTGCATGCCACCGAATTCAGGCCAGGTGACCGGAATCATTTCGCTGGTCGCGTTCAGCTTCATGGTGCAGGAGCCGAGCGAAATCATCGAATGGTCGAGCGCCAGATCCTTGTTCTGCAGCGACTTGAGGTAGCGCAGCATTTCGTGTTCGGTGTGGTGCGTATTGAACACGGGGTGGCTGAGGATGGCGTCGCTGCGGAATAGTTCGTCGGGCAGCGCGGAATCGGCAGCGGCAACCTGGGCGTCGATCACTTCCATGTCGAGCGTGACCTGGGCGATCAGCTTGAACAGGGTAGCGACATCGTTGCGCGTCGTCGTTTCGTCGAACGAAATGCCGAGCACACCGGCCGAAACGCGGCGCAGGTTGTAACCGGCGGCCAGCGCATCGTTATAGACCGAGTCGGCACGGGGGCCGAGGTCGAAATGAACGGTGTCGAAGAATTGCTTGGTCAGCAGGTTGATCCCGGCGCGCTTCAGGCCCTCGGCCAGAATGGCAGTCAGGCGATGGATACGACCGGCAATGGTGCGCAGGCCTTGCGGACCGTGATAGACGGCATACATGCCGGCCATGTTGGCGAGCAGCACTTGCGAGGTGCAAATATTGGAATTGGCCTTCTCGCGGCGGATGTGCTGTTCGCGCGTCTGCAGCGTCATGCGGTAGGCGGTGTTGCCGCGCGCATCCTTGGAAACGCCGATGATGCGGCCCGGCATCGAGCGGACGAAGGCTTCGCGGGTAGCGAAGAAAGCGGCGTGCGGGCCGCCGAAACCCATCGGAATGCCGAAACGCTGGCTCGAACCGAGGGCAATGTCGGCGCCCATCGCGCCGGGCGACTTGAGCAGGACCAGCGCCATCAGGTCGCTGGCCACAGCGACGGTAGCGCCCTTGGCTTTGAGGCTGGCGATGGTCTCGCTCAGGTCGTGCACGTCACCGGTGCTGCTCGGATACTGGAGCAGGGCGCCGAAGAATTCTTCGTCCTTGACGCTGTCGACCGCGGCAATAACCAATTCGAAGCCGAAATAGCCGGCGCGCGTATTGACCACGTCGATAGTCTGCGGGAAGCAGTTGGCATCGACCAGGAAGCGGTTCGACTTGGACTTGGAAACACGGCGCGCCATGGTCATGGCTTCGGCCGCGGCGGTGGCTTCGTCGAGCAGCGAGGCGTTGGCGATTTCCAGGCCGGTCAGGTCGACGACCATCTGCTGGAAATTCATCAGCGCTTCGAGGCGGCCCTGGGCGATTTCGGCCTGATAGGGCGTGTAGGCGGTGTACCAGCCCGGGTTTTCCATCACGTTGCGCAGGATGACCTTGGGCGTCAGCGTGTCGTAATAGCCCATGCCGATGCAGGACTTGTTGATCACGTTCTTGCTGGCAATCGCCTTCAGGTCGGCCAGGGCTTCGTGCTCGCGGCGCGGCGCGGGCAGCGGCAGGTCGGCCGGCAGGCGAATGGCAGCCGGGACGGTCTGGTCGATCAGCTGTTCGAGGCTGTCGGCGCCGATGGCGGCGAGCATGGCGGCCATTTCGGTCGAGCATGGACCAATATGGCGGCCGATGAACTCGTCGTGCTGTTCCAGCGCGGAGAGCGGTTGATTGAGCGGCATGGGCTGTCCTTGCTTAGGCGGCGTCAGCCAGGCCTTGGTAGGCGGCAGCGTCGAGCATCTTGTCGAGATCGGCAACGTTGTCCGGCGTCATCTTGAACAGCCAGGCGCTGTAGGCGTCCTGATTGACCGATTCCGGTGCGTCGGCCGCAGCCTGGTTCACTTCGGTGACGGTGCCAGCGATCGGGGCGTAGACGTCAGCGGCTGCCTTGACCGATTCAACGACGGCGATTTCCTTTTCAGCATCGAAATGGGCGCCGACTTCCGGCAGTTCGACGAAAACGAGGTCGCCGAGGGCTTCCTGGGCGTGGTCGGTAATGCCGACCGTGACGGTGCCGTCAGCGTTGAGCAGCATCCATTCGTGGGAGGCAGCGTACTTGAGGTTGGCGGGGACGTTGGACATGGTTTTCTCCTGAATGGGGGGTAATTAAATGACGGCTTTGCCGTTGCGGGCGAATACGGGTTTGGTGACTTTGGCCTTGAGCAACTTGCCACGGATATCGACTTCAACTTCATCGCCGATGGCGACGCCAAGCGGCAGGCGGGCGAGGGCAATGGATTGCTGCAAGGTGGGTGAGAAACTACCTGAGGTAATTTCTCCATTGCCTTGTTTTGTAACGACAGTTTGGTGGCCGCGCAGCACGCCCTTGTCGAGCAGGATCAGGCCGAGAAACTGCTTTTGCTGGCCTGCTGCGGTCAACGCTGCTTTACCAACGAAATTGCGTTCGTCCTTCATGGCGACGGTCCAGCTCAGGCCGGCGTCGAGCGGTGAAACGCTTTCGTCCATGTCCTGGCCGTACAGATTCATTCCGGCTTCGAGGCGCAGCGTGTCGCGCGCGCCCAGGCCGCAAGGGGCAACACCGGCGGCGTTGAGCTTGTTCCACAGGGCTTCGGCTTCACCGGCCGGCAGCATGATTTCGTAGCCATCTTCACCGGTGTAGCCGGTGCTGGCGATGAAATACTGGTCGACTTCAGCGGCAAAGAATGCCTTCAGGCCTTCGGTTGCCGTCTTGGTCTGCGGCAGTACTTCCCAGACCTTGGCGCGGGCATTCGGCCCTTGCACGGCGATGATGCCGAGCGGTTCGTTGCCGTCACGGCGCTGGGTGATGCTCACGTCCAGCTTCCATTCGGTGACCTTGGCCTGCATCCAGTCCAGATCCTTCAGTGCTGTGCCGGCATTGACCACGATGCGGAAACGCGTTTCGTTGATGAAGTAGATGATCAGGTCGTCAATCACGCCGCCGGCGTCGTTGAGCATGGCGGCGTACAGTGCCTTGCCGGAAACCTGCAGCTTGGCCACGTCATTGGCGACCAGGCGGGAGAGGAATTGGCGGCAATCGGCGCCGACGACATCGACCGGGCACATGTGCGAAACATCGAACATGCCACAGTTGGAACGCACGGCATTGTGCTCTTCGATCTGCGAACCGTAGTTGACCGGCATGTCCCAGCCGCCGAAATCAACCATCCGTGCATTCATTGCGCGGTGCGCTGCGTTTAAAACCGTTTTCTTCAGCATATCAATCCTTTACGAACATTTATTAATGTCGAATCTAGAAACGGAAAAGGGGTGAAACGAAAGAACGAATCTTGCGTTTCACCCCTCTGTCCTCGATACCTGAGAGATTTGCCCCATCGGTGGGCGCTGTTGACGCCGCTCTCCAGAGTTTTTTGCACGATGCGAGCATCGTGCTTGTCCCGCGGTCCTTTTGCCTGAGCGTTTTCGGGTGAAATTGCGCCTTCGGCGGCAGACTGTATCTGCGCTCTCCCACGGAACGGGAGGCACTATAGCGGGATGCATGGGTCGAGGCAACCTGCTGCACTGCACAAGGCTCTTGGCGCCTTCGTGTTAAACTCAGCGTTTACAAATGCAAACCAAGCCCGTGATTCCGACCAATTTCGATTTTCATAGCCATTCTGCCGTTTCCGATGGTTTTTTGCCGCCGCATGAGGTGGCAAGACGGGCTGCGGCCAATGGCGTCGATCTCTGGGCTTTGACCGACCACGATACCTTGGGTGGTTTGGCCGAGGCGGCAGCGACTGCAGCCGAGGTCGGCATGGGGTTCGTCAATGGTGTCGAAATCTCGATCGAATGGCGTAACACGCCGATCCATGTCGTCGGCCTGGGTTTCGATGCGCAGCATCCGGGGTTGAGCGGTGGGCTGGAAGCCTTGCGCCTTGGTCGCGTCGAGCGGGCGCAGCGGATGTCCGATGCGCTGGCAGCGATTGCCATTCCCGGCGTGCTGGAAGGTGCGATGCGCTATGCCGGTAATCCCGACCTGATTTCGCGCGCTCACTTTGCGCGCTACATGGTCGAAATCGGCATTGCCCGCGATGTGCCGGGCGTGTTCCAGCATTATTTGACGCCGGGCAAGCCGGGCTATGTCGATCATCGCTGGGCCTCGCTCGAAGAAGCGATTGGCTGGATCAATGGCGCCGGCGGCGTTGCCGTGGTGGCTCATCCCGGTCGTTACAAGATGTCTGGCGGCGACATGCGCCGTTTTCTCGACGATTTCAAGGATCTGGGCGGGCAGGGGGTCGAAGTGACCTGCGGCAGTCATTCGCCCGATCACATCATGCATTTTGCCCGGCTGGTCCGGCACTACGCCTTCCACGCCTCGCGCGGCTCGGATTTCCACGGGCCGACTGAAAGCTATGTCGATCTCGGCAAGCTGCCGCAGCTACCGGAAGATCTCAAACCCATCTGGCGTCTGGTTCGTTAATTTATGGCTCGTGTTGTCAATATTCATCCGGATTCACCGCAGCAGCGCTTGCTCGTGCAGGCGGCCGAATTCATTCGCAATGGCGCACTGGTCGCCTTGCCGACCGACTCCTGCTACGCGCTGGGCTGTCATCTCGGCGACAAGGAGGCGATGGACCGTATTCGCCTGATTCGTCAGATGGACGATAGGCATCACCTGACGCTGATGGTGCGCGACTTGTCTGAAATCGCCCATTTCGCCCGCGTCGACAACGCCCAGTACCGCTTGTTGAAGGCTGCGACGCCGGGCAGCTACACCTTCATTCTCGAAGGTACCAAGGAATTGCCGCGCCGCGTGCTGCATCCGAAACGCAAGACCATCGGCCTGCGCGTGCCGAATCACCCTGTCGCGCTGGCGTTGCTCGAAGAGTTGAACGAGCCGCTGCTGACCACTACGCTGCAATTGCCGGGCGACGAGTTTCCGTTGACCGAAGGCTGGGAAATCCAGGATCGCCTCGAAGATCAGCTTGAGTTGATTCTCGATGCCGGCCATTGCGGCACCGAGCCGACGACGATCATCGACCTGACCGGCACGGCGCCCGAGCTGATTCGTGCCGGGCGCGGCCCGCTGGCGCTTTTTGGGCTGGATTAAGAGGTAGACCGTGGAAAGCCTGATCCAGACCATCGCCATCTCGGCCTTGCCGGTGATTTTTGCGATCACGCTGCACGAGGCGGCGCATGGTTACGCGGCACGCCATTTTGGCGACCCGACGGCTTATCTGGCGGGGCGGATCACGCTGAATCCGCTGCGCCATATCGATCCGGTCGGTACCATCCTGATTCCAGCGATGATCCTGCTTTTTTCCGGTGGCTCCTTCCTGTTTGGTTATGCCAAGCCGGTGCCGGTCGACTTTGGCCGCCTGCGCCATCCCAAGCGCGACATGCTCTGGGTGGCGGCGGCTGGGCCGGCGGTCAACCTGTTGATGGCGCTGGGCTGGGCTGCGTTGCTCAAGCTGGCCGTCAGCGCGCCGGAAAACCTGTATTCCCTGCCACTGGCTGAAATGAGCCGGGTCGGCGTGCTGATCAATTGTGCGCTGATGGTGCTCAATTTGCTGCCGCTGCCGCCGCTCGATGGCGGGCGGATTGCGGTCAGCCTGCTGCCCTATTCGCTGGCCTGGAAGTTTGCCCAGCTTGAGCGCTGGGGGTTCCCTATTTTGCTGGTCCTGTTGTTCACCGGTATCCTCGATGCCATCATGAATCCGCTGCTCGGTCTCGCGACGCGGATAATCCGAGCCATTTTCAGTTTCTAAATAAAGACTATGTACGCAGAACGTGTTCTTTCCGGCATGCGCCCGACCGGCGCCCTTCACCTCGGCCACTACCACGGTGTTCTCAAGAACTGGGTCAAGCTCCAGCACGAGCATCCCTGCCTGTTCTTCGTCGCCGACTGGCACGCCCTGACGACGCATTACGATAATCCGCAGGGTATCGAGCAGGCCAGTTGGGACATGATCATCGACTGGCTGGCCGCCGGGGTTGATCCCAACCAGGCGACGCTGTTCATCCAGTCCCGCGTCCCGGAACATGCCGAACTGCACCTGCTGATGTCGATGATGACGCCGCTCGGCTGGCTTGAGCGCGTGCCGACCTACAAGGACCAGCAGGAAAAGCTGGCCGGCAAGGATCTGACGACCTATGGCTTCCTCGGCTATCCACTGCTGATGAGCGCCGATATCCTGATCTACCGGGCCGACAAGGTGCCGGTCGGTGAAGACCAGATTCCGCACGTCGAATTCACCCGCGAGCTGGCTCGTCGCTTCAACCACATGTACGGCCGCGAACCCGGTTTCGAGGACAAGGCACGCGAAGCCGTCAAGAAGCTGGGCGGCAAGAAGGCTCGTCTGTATGAAGAACTGCGCACCCGCTTCCAGCAGAATGGCGACAAGGAAGCCATCGAGCAGGCCAAGGCGATGCTTAATGAAATCCAGCACCTTTCCGCGGTCGACCGCGAAAGACTGTTCGGTTTCCTTGAAGGCACCGGCAAGATGATCCTGGTCGAGCCGGGCTACCTGCTGACCGAAGAATCCAAGATGCCGGGCCTGGATGGTCAGAAGATGTCGAAGTCGTATGGCAACACGATCACCATGCGCGAATCCGAAGAATCGGTGACCAAGAAAGTGCGCAGCATGCCGACCGATACCAATCGCGTGCGCCGCACGGATCCGGGTGAACCGACCAAGTGCCCGGTCTGGCAACTGCATCAGGTGTATTCCAACGATGCCTGCAAGGAATGGGTTCAGCAGGGTTGTCGCACCGCTGGTATCGGCTGTATCGAGTGCAAGCAGCCAGTGATCGACGGCATCCTGCGCGAGCAGGTGCCGATGCGCGAACGGGCCCAGATGTATCTCGACGATCCGACACTGGTCAAGAACATCATTGCCGACGGCTGCGACAAGGCACGCGATCTGGCGCGTGAAACGATGCGCGATGTGCGTGAAGCCATGGGGCTTGAGTACCACTGATGCTCGATAACATTGATATCGAGGCGCTGATCTGGATCGCCATCGGCTTTGGTGGCCAGGCGCTGTTCATGATGCGCTTCGTCATCCAGTGGTGGAGCAGTGAAAAGGCCAAGATGGTCGTCATACCGGTTTCGTTCTGGTATTTCAGCCTGGCCGGCGGCATCGTGCTGACCATCTACGCCATTCACCGCAAGGATCCGGTGTTTATTTTTGGTCAGGCGCTGAGCCTGATCATCTACGTGCGCAACCTTCATTTGCATTACAAGGGCAAGGGCCGCTCGGCCGCCTCGTGAGCATGAATACTGCGGTCGACGTGCCTGTTTCGGATCTTTTTGTTCCGGTTGCCCGCATTTATGGCGAGGCGATGCAGCACCTGCCGCAGGATCTCTACATCCCGCCGGATGCGCTCGAGATCATGCTCGATGCTTTCGAAGGCCCGCTCGACTTGCTGCTTTACCTGATCCGCAAGGCCAATGTCGACATTCTCGATATCCCGATGGCGCCGCTGACCCGGCAGTACCTCAGCTACATTGATAGCATGCAGGTGAGCAATCTCGAACTGGCAGCCGAGTATCTGGTGATGGCGGCGATGCTGATCGAGATCAAGTCGCGCATGTTGTTGCCGCGCCCGAAGCTGGGCGATGGCGATGAGGCCGAAGATCCACGGGCGGAGTTGGTTCGCCGCCTGATGGAATACGAGCAGATGAAAATCGCCGGCCAGAAGCTCAACGAACTGCCGCAGGCGGATCGCGAGTTTTTCTGGGTCGAAACGCTGGTTGAAAAATCGCTTTATGTGCGTTTGCCGGAAGTCTCGGTCGATGATCTGAAAGAGGCGTGGATGTCGGTGGTTCGTCAGGCAAAATTGACGAAAAACCACAAAATCAGTCGCGAAGAGTTGTCGGTACGCGAACATATGGGCATTATTCTTCGCGTTTTGCAGGAACGCGGTGGTTTTGTCCAGTTTGAAACGCTGTTTGATCCTGAAATGGGCGCCCCGAGTCTGGTCGTTCACTTTCTCGCCATGCTTGAATTGGCGCGCGAAAAGCTGGTCGAGATTACACAGACCGAATCCTTTCAACCCATTTACGTGAGAGTGCAGCAAGGTGGAACCGAGCCTGGTCAAGAAAGTGCTTGAAGCGGCCTTGCTCGCCGCCCGCGAGCCGATGACGCCGCTCGAGTTGCGCAAAATGTTTGACGATTCCTTGTCGACCGAGATGATCCGCAAATTGCTCGATCAGTTGCGGGCTGAGTGGGAAGATCGGCCGGTTGAGCTCATCCAGTTGGCGTCCGGTTGGCGTTTTCGAACGCGGGCCGAGTATTTGCCGTATCTTGATCGCCTCAACCCGGAGAGGCCGCCACGCTACTCACGGGCGGTGCTTGAAACCCTGTCGATCATTGCCTATCGTCAGCCTGTGACGCGTGGCGATATTGAAAACATTCGCGGCGTTGCGGTAAGCAGCAACGTCATTAAAACCCTGGAAGAGCGAGGCTGGATCGACGTCGTCGGCCATCGCGAAACCCCCGGTCGGCCGGCACTGTTTGCCACGACCAAACAATTTCTCGATGATCTGGGCTTGCGTAGCGTCAGCGAACTGCCGCCGCTCGAACAAATCAGCCAGACACTGGAGCTGAACCATGAAATCTAAACGTACTCCGCTTCGTCCGTCGCCCCAGAAGGGTGAGGGCGGTTTTGAAAAACGCAGCGAACGCGGTGTCGACCGCAAGAGCGATGCGCCGCGTGGCCGTGGGCCGCGTCCGGCGCCGGTCGAGGCGGGTGAAGCCGGCGAGGGTGTGCCGACTGCAGCGCCGGCTGCGGCGCCGCGTCGCCGTTCCGGGCCGCCGGCCATCGGTCGGGCTAATCGCGGCAATGTCGCACGCAGCGGCAAGCTGATCGCCGAGGCCAAGCCGGAACGCCTGCAGAAAGTGCTGGCTCAAGGCGGTGTCGGTTCGCGTCGTGAAATGGAAGAGTGGATTGCCGCAGGCCGGATCAGCGTCAATGGCGTGACGGCTGTGCTCGGTCAAACCGTGATTCCGACCGACAAGGTCAAGATTGGCGGGCGTCTGGTCAATCTGCGCTTCACCAGCGCCCGGGTGCCGCGCATCGTGATGTATCACAAGCCGGAAGGCGAGATTGTCTCGCGTGACGATCCGGATGGCCGTCCTTCGGTTTTCTCGGCTCTGCCGCGCATCCGTGGCGGGCGCTGGATCGCAGTCGGTCGTCTCGACTTCAATACCTCCGGCCTGTTGCTGTTTACGACCTCCGGTGAGTTGGCCAACAAGCTGATGCATCCGAGTTCCCAACTGGTTCGCGAATACGCCGTGCGTGTGCTTGGCGAACTGACCGACGAAGCGCAGAAGCAGTTGCTCGCCGGGATTGAGCTTGAAGATGGCCCGGCCAGCTTTGCCTCACTGGAAGATGGTGGCGGGGAGGGGGCGAATCATTGGTATCGCGTGACTATTTATGAGGGTCGCAACCGCGAAGTGCGCCGTATGTTCGAGGCGGTCAATTGCACGGTAAGCCGCCTGATTCGTGTCCGCTACGGGCCGTTCCAGTTGCCGCCGCAGCTCAAGCGCGGCCGTGTCCGTGAATTGACCGATGCCGAGGCCAAGCTTTTTGTTCGCGAACTGGATAAGGCTATTGCGCCGCCACCTCAGGACCCGGAGAGCGCATAAAGTCGGGGGGATTCATTTACGGGAAGGGATAAACTCGTTATAATTCACGGGTTTGTTCCTCCCGCCATTTTTGGTGGGGCATCTTTTTTTCAATGAGGTGGGCGTTTCGCCCATTTTTTATTTGTGGCTATGGATTTAAATACGCTGCTTGAAACGACCGTTGTCGGTCTGGGTTATGAACTCGTCGATGTCGAGATGTCGCCACGCGGCCGGACTATTCGTGTCTTTATCGATGCGCCGGGCAAGGCGACGGGGATTGACGTCGAGGATTGCGCCAAGGTTTCCAACCAGTTGTCGCGTGTTTTCGAAGTTGAAAACTACGATTACGACCGCCTGGAGATTTCTTCGCCGGGCCTGGATCGGGTTGTCAAGAAGGCGGCTGACTTTGAGCGTTTTGCCGGTCAGGATATCCAGATCAAGCTGCGCATTCCGCATGCCGGTCGCCGCAATTTCCAGGGCGAACTGCTTGGTTGCAAGGATGGCAAGGTTGGTCTGCGCCTCGAAAAAGATGATGTGGAACTCGAATTCAATAATATCGAAAAGGCACGCATCGTGCCCCGATTCGACTGAAGGACTAGGAGGTTTTAGCCCATGAGCCGTGAACTGTTGCTGCTGGTTGATGCACTGGCCCGCGAAAAGAACGTCAACAAGGATATCGTCTTTGGTGCCCTTGAACTGGCGCTCGCTTCTGCGACCAAAAAGCGTATCCATGATGAAGCCGATGTGCGCGTTGCTATCGACCGTAATACGGGTAACTTCGAGTCCTTCCGTCGCTGGCAGGTTGTGCCGGATAACGAATACGTCAACGAATATCTCGAAACGCCGCTGTCCGAAGCCCAAAAAGAAGATCCGGAAATTGAAGCCGGTGATTCTCTCGAAGAAGCGCTTGAGCCGATCGATTTCGGCCGTATCGGCGCCCAGGCAGCCAAACAGGTCATCCTGCAAAAGATTCGTGACGCCGAGCGCGAACAGATCCTGACCGATTTCCTGGATCGCAAGGAGCACGTCGTTTCCGGCACCATCAAGCGCATGGAACGTGGTAACGCGATTGTCGAAGCCGGCAAGATCGAAGCCCTGCTGCCGCGCGACCAGATGATTCCGAAGGAAAATCTGCGGGTCGGCGATCGTGTTCGTGCCTATCTGCTGCGCATCGACCGCAATGCTCGTGGTCCGCAAATCATTCTGTCGCGTACTGCGCCTGAATTCATCATCCGTCTGTTCGACATGGAAGTGCCGGAAATCTCCGACGGCCTGATGGAGCTCAAGGCTTGCGCCCGTGATCCTGGTCTGCGCGCCAAGATTGCTGTCAAGTCGAACGATCCACGTGTCGATCCGATCGGTACCTGCGTTGGTCTGCGCGGTTCGCGCGTCACCGCCGTGCGTAACGAAATCGGCGGCGAAAACATCGACATCGTCCTGTGGTCGGCTGATCCGGCCCAGTTCGTCATCGGCGCACTGTCGCCGGCTGAAGTCTCTTCCATCGTTGTCGATGAAGAAAAGCACGTCATGGATGTGGTGGTGGACGAAGATAACCTCGCCATCGCCATCGGTCGCAGCGGTCAGAACGTTCGTCTGGCTTCCGAGTTGACGGGCTGGACGATCAACCTGATGACTCAGGATGAAGCTGGTAAGAAGTCTGAAGCCGAGCACGCTGTGACCCGCATCATGTTCATGGAAAAGCTGGATATCGACGAAGAGCTGGCTGACCTGCTGATCGACGAAGGTTTCTCGACCCTTGAGGAAGTGGCTTACGTGCCGCTCGCCGAAATGCTCGAAATCGACGGTCTGGACGAAGATATCGTCAACGAACTGCGCAATCGTGCCCGCAATACCCTGCTGACCGAAGCCATCGTCACCGAGGAACAACTCGAGAATGTGGCCGACGACCTGATTGGTCTTGAAGGCATGAGCAAGGAACTGGCCGCCAAATTGGCTGGCAATGGCGTCAAGACCCGTGATGATCTCGCGGAACTGGCGGTAGATGAACTCACGGAAATGACCGGCATCGACGAAGAGCGTGCCAAGGAAATTATTCTGAAGGCACGTGCTCACTGGTTTGAGTGAGCGGGAGGTAGCAAGTATGTCCGCAACAACTGTTTCTCAATTTGCCGTTGAACTGAAAATGCCGGTCGCGGCCCTGCTCGAGCAATTGGGCAAGGCCGGGGTTGGCAAGCAAGGCGCCGATGATTCGCTGACGGATCAGGACAAAAATCGTCTACTCGACTACCTGCGCCGTGCGCACGGTGACGAGTCCAAGACCAAGATCACCCTGATGCGCAAGCAGACGTCCGAAATCAAGGCAACCGATTCGCATGGTCGGGCCCGTACTGTCCAGGTTGAAGTTCGCAAAAAGCGTGTTCTAGTCAAGCGTGAGCTGGGTGAGCATGCAGGCGATACCATGGGTGAACTGGCAGACGAGTCCCATGAATTGCCGGTCGACGCTATCGTCGAGGTGCCGGTTGTTGAAGCTGAACCGATTCCTGAGCCGGTTGTCGAGCCTGAGCCGATGCCGGAACCCGAGCCGGAACCTGTGCCTGAGCCGGTTATCGAGCCTGAGCCGATTCCTGAGCCGGTTGTTGAAGTGGCGCCGGTTGAGGCTGTTGTTGAGGCGCCTGCGGTGGTTGTCCCACCGACCCGCGCCCAGGTTATCGGTGAAGCCGAACTGAAAGCACGTGAAGAGCAGGATCGTCGCTACCGTCAATTGCGTGAAATTCAAGAGCGCGAACTGAAGCAGAAGCAGGAGCGCGAAGCTGATCTGGTGCGCGCCCGTCAGCAGGCCGAAGCGGCGGCTGCCGCTGCCAAGGCAGCCGAGCTTGCCAAGCAGCAAGCTGCTGCCCTGGCCAAGGCGCAAGCGCCCGCTGCCGAAAAAGGTACCTTGCACAAGAAGCCGGATGCTCCGGGCAAGGATGCCAAGAAGGCTGGCGGTCGTGCCGATGATGGCAAGAAGAAGCCGGGCATCAAGACGCGTTCGTCCGATACCGGAAGCTCCTGGAAAGATGGTCGTCATGGCCACAAGAAGCATGGCAGCAAGGCCGATGACGGTCAGGGTAGCTTCCAGGCGCCGACCGAGCCGGTCGTGCGTGAAGTGCACATTCCGGAAACCATTTCTGTTTCTGATCTGGCTCACAAGATGGCCATCAAGGCGACCGAAATCATTCGCGCCATGATGAAAATGGGTTCGATGGTTACCATCAACCAGGTGCTGGACCAGGAAACGGCCATGATCGTGGTCGAGGAAATGGGGCACGTTGCACTGGCTGCCAAGCTGGATGATCCGGATGCCTTCCTCGAAGACACCCAAGGCGTCGAGCACAAGGATGTGCCCGTATTGCCGCGTGCGCCGGTTGTTACTGTCATGGGTCACGTCGACCACGGCAAGACCTCGCTGCTCGACTACATTCGTCGCGCCAAGGTTGCGGCTGGCGAAGCCGGTGGCATTACCCAGCACATTGGTGCCTACCACGTTGAAACCGAGCGTGGCATGGTGACCTTCCTCGATACCCCGGGTCACGAAGCCTTTACGGCGATGCGTGCTCGCGGTGCCAAGGCGACCGACATCGTCATCCTGGTGGTTGCTGCCGACGACGGCGTCATGCCGCAGACGAAGGAAGCCATCCACCACGCCAAGGCTGCCGGTGTGCCGCTGGTCGTGGCGATCAACAAGATGGACAAGCCGGATGCCAATCCGGATCGCGTCAAGCAGGAACTGGTTGCCGAAGGCGTCATTCCTGAAGAGTACGGCGGCGATTCGCCGTTCGTGCCGGTTTCCGCCAAGAAGGGCATGGGCATCGACGAGTTGCTTGAGCAGGTTCTGCTTCAGGCAGAAGTGCTTGAACTGACCGCCCAGAAGGATGCGCCGGCCAAGGGTCTGATCATTGAAGCCCGTCTCGACAAAGGTCGCGGTGCTGTGGCCACCATGCTGGTTCAGTCCGGTACCTTGAAGCGCGGCGATGTCGTGTTGGCCGGTCAGGTCTTCGGTCGCGTTCGTGCCATGCTGGACGAAAACGGTAAGCCGATCAACGAGGCTGGTCCGTCCATCCCGGTTGAAATCCTTGGTTTGTCGGACGTTCCGGCGGCTGGCGAAGAGGCGATTGTCCTGGTCGATGAAAAGAAAGCTCGTGAAATCGCGCTGTTCCGTCAAGGCAAGTTCCGCGACGTCAAGCTGGCCAAGGCCCAGGCTGCCAAGCTCGAGAACATGTTCGAGCAGATGAAGGAAGGCGAAATCAAGACGCTGCCCCTCATCGTCAAGGCCGACGTGCAAGGTTCCCAGGAAGCGTTGGTGCAAACCCTGGCCAAGCTGTCGAACGAAGAAGTCCGTGTGCAGATTATTCACGGTGCCGTCGGTGCGATCAGCGAATCCGACGTCAATCTGGCGCAGGCTTCCGGCGCGGTCATCATCGGCTTCAATACCCGTGCCGATGCCAATTCGCGCAAGCTGGCCGAAACCTTCGGTGTCGATATCCGTTACTACAACGTGATCTATGACGCGGTCGACGAAGTGAAATCGGCTCTTTCCGGCATGTTGTCGCCCGAGAAGCGCGAGCAGGTTACCGGTATGGTCGAAATTCGCCAGGTATTCATGGTTTCCAAGGTGGGTGCCATTGCCGGCTGTTACGTCCTGGAAGGTTTCGTCAAGCGCGGTTCCCGTGTTCGCCTGTTGCGCAACAACGTGGTTCAGTGGGACGGTGAGCTTGACTCGCTCAAGCGCTTCAAGGATGACGTCAAGGAAGTTCGCAGCAACTTCGAGTGTGGTTTGTCGCTCAAGAATAACAACGATATTCAAGAGGGCGATCAGCTCGAAGTGTACGAAATCCAGGAAGTGGCGCGTACGCTCAAATGAAGCGCGGGTTTCAACGTAGCGACCGGGTCGCGGAACAAGTCCGCCGCGACCTCGCCGATCTGATTCGTACCGAGCTGAAAGATCCGCGCGTCGGCATGATCAGCCTGACCGAGGTCCAGCTGACGCCGGATTACGCCCATGCCAAGATTTTTTTCACGACGCTCAATGCCGAGCATCTTGAAGAAATCGAGCGTGGCCTGAAGCGGGCGTCGGGTTTCCTGCGGCGTGAACTGGGGCGTCGGATTCATATCCACACGCTGCCGGAGTTGCACTTCATTTACGATAATTCGCTCGAACGCGGGGCCAGCATGTCGGAACTGATCGACCGTGCCTCGGCCCTGAGCGATCAAACGCCGGACGACTGAGTTTTCATGCAAGTCAAGAAGACCTGGAAACAGGTCGACGGTGTGCTGTTGCTCGACAAACCGATCGGCCTGACCTCCAACGACGCGCTGCAAAAGGCGCGTCGTTTGTTTTCGGCCGCCAAGGGGGGGCATACCGGGACGCTCGATCCGCTGGCGACCGGTCTGTTGCCGCTGTGTTTTGGCGAAGCGACCAAATTTTCGGCCGACCTGCTCGATGCCGATAAAACTTACGAAGCCCTCCTGCAACTGGGTGTCACGACTGACTCCGGCGATGCCGACGGGGTGGTTTTGACCACTGCTGCGGTCAACGTCTCCGAAACCGATGTTTTGGCCGTCTTGCCTCGTTTCATTGGCGATATCCAGCAGATTCCGCCGATGCATTCGGCCCTCAAGCGCAATGGCCGGCCGCTTTACGAGTTGGCGCGCAAGGGTATCGAGGTTGAGCGTGAGCCGCGTGCAGTGACGATTCACAGCATCGACATGCTGGGGCTGGAGGGTGACACCCTGAGCTTGCGCGTCAGTTGCAGCAAGGGGACCTACATCCGCGTACTGGCCACCGATATCGGTGCCTTGCTTGGTTGTGGCGCGCACCTGAAAGGCTTGCGACGGACCCGGGTGGGTGACCTCGATCTGCAGAATTCAGTAACCCTTGCCGAGCTTGAAGCACTCGATGAGGCCGGACGGGCAGGGCGCCTGCAGCCGGTCGATGCGCTGGTCAGCAGCCTGCCGGTCATTTCGGTCGAAGGCGAAGCCGAGCAACGCTTCCGGCACGGTAATCCGGTCGATTTGCCAGTCGGCATGAGCGGCAAGATCCGTGTTTATGCGGCGGGATACCTGATTGGTGTGGGCGAGCCGGGGCCTGATGGCCGGCTTTGGCCAAAACGTTTGGTACAACTCGCCGTAAAAGAGTTATAATTCAAGGCTTCCTGTTGCCAACAGGGAGTTTTTTAACTGGCGCTGGCTCTATCAAACCGGGGCGGCGTCGTAACCATGAAAGAGAGTTTGAAATGGCATTCACTACTGAAGTCAAGGCTGCAATCGTTGCAGAATTCCAGCGCGCTCCGGGCGACACCGGTTCTTCCGAAGTTCAGATCGCTCTGCTGACCGCACGCATCAACGACCTGACGCCGCACTTCAAGGAACACTCCAAGGATCACCACTCCCGTCGTGGTCTGCTGCGCCTGGTTAGCCAGCGTCGCAAGCTGCTGGACTACCTCAAGGGCAAGGATGTTGATTCCTACCGTACCCTGATTACCCGCCTCGGTCTGCGCAAGTAAGCCAGAACGAAGCCACGAAAGAGCGGCCCGGATTTTTCCCGGCCGCTTTTTTTGCTTTTTGCAGTGCTGTTTGTCGTTTTGTTGTAAGTTGTTGATAAATCGTTGTTTATTGTGTTGAGAGTGAAAGGAAACTATGTTTAATGTCGTGAAAAAAACGTTCGCCTATGGTGCCCATCAAGTCACCATCGAAACCGGCGAAGTTGCCCGCCAGGCTGGCGGTGCTGTCCTCGTTTCCATGGAAGAAACCGTGGTTCTGGTTACCGTCGTGGCTGCCAAGAATGCCAAGCCGGGCCAGGATTTCTTCCCGCTGACCGTCGATTACCAGGAAAAAACCTACGCT